>NZ_LT629786.1:5286935-5597931 GCF_900105675.1 Pseudomonas synxantha
CGCTGCGCTGGATATACGGTTTGAGTTTTACCGTAAAGCCCAGGTTGCGCAGGATCTGCTGGAATTGCTGCTGCTTGCTGTCGCCACGGTCGATGGCATAGGCATAGGCCTCGACGATCTGCCCGCGGGCGCTGATGTCAGCCCACAGGGCGGCGTAGTTGAAGTGGCAGCCATAGGCCTGGCGCACGGTGTAATAGAGGTTTTGTACATCGGCGAACACCGCAATTTTCTTCACCGCACTTCCCCATGGCTGCCGCTTGGACCTCGGACGCGAAGGCCCGCAAAGGCGCCAGTATGACAGCCATGGGAAGGTTTCCGCGAAAAATCAGCCCGAAGCGACGAAGCGACCCAGGCCTTGGCGTGTCAGACGAAGGAATCGTCGTCGCCAAAGGAAGAGGAATCGTCGGAATAATCGCTGTCAGCGAAGCTGTCAGCATTGTTGCTGCCCCAACTGTCATTGCCGGCAAACTTCTGGTCATCGTTGCCCCAGTCACCCTGGTCACTGGCCGGTGCCGGTTGTTCAATGATTTCTTCCACCACCTGCGGCTGCTGGTTGTGATGGAACAGGCTGCTGATGCCTTCGGCGAGCAACACACCACCGGCCACACCGGCAGCGGTCTTCATGGCGCCGCCGAGAAAACCGCTGCCCACCGGCGCGGCGGCCGGTGCTTGCGGTTGCTGGTAGTTCTGCTGCGGTGCAGGCGGGTTGAACGATGGCCGCGCCGGCTCACGCCAGCCGCCACCGGAGTTGCTCGGCGCAGGTTGCGGATCGCGGGAGCTACCGCCAAAGATGCTCGACAGAAACCCACCACCACTGGCCGGCGCCGGTTGCGTCGACTTGGCCCGCTGCAGTTCGTCCTGCAATTGCTGGATCTGTTGCGCCTGCTGCTTGTTTTGCGCATCCAGAGCCTGAAGCGCGTGTTCCTGCACCAGTAACGACTGGGTCATGTAGTACCCGGCGGCCGGTTGGCGAGTCATGTGCTCCTTGATCCGCGCTTCGGCCTGGGCGTCGCGGGGGGCTGAGTCCGTTTCGGCTTGCTGTAACCGTGAAAACAGTCCATCGATCAGGGTTTGCTCTTCGCTGTTCATGGCGACCTCGTTAGATTGCCGATAAAAAATTCTGGTCCCGCCTGTGGTCAGGCCGGGTGCCTTCCAGTTATGGGGATGTTACGAGTTGTTTCAATGGTCTTTACTCAAGGTTTACGTTTGCGCCCCTTGGACCCTGATCGGTTAAAGTGTCGCCCTCTGCTTCCAGGCCTGTGATGACCCTGATGAATCCGTTAGACGTTTTGCGCGACTCCTTGCGTTTTACCCAGCGCAACCTGGGCGCCATCGTGCAGTTGTGCCTGCCGTTGGTGATCCTCGAAGCCCTGCTGCAACAGATACTGGACCACACGCTGGGCCCGGATGCATTTCCCGGCTACAGCGTGGTCGTGGGTTTATTGGTGTACCCGCTGTACACCGGCGCCCTGATCCTGTTTCTCGACGCCCGCACCCGTGGCGAATCGCCCCGTATCAAGGACGTGTGGGCCATGGCCTTGAGCCTGTGGCCGCGCTTTGCCCTGCTGACGGCCCTGAGCACGTTGTTGATCTTGCTCGGCCTGTCGCTGTATTTCCTGCCGGGCTTGTGGCTGATGGTGGTGCTGGCGTTTGCCGAATACCTGCTGGTGCTGCGCGGCATGCCGGCCCTGGAGGCGATGAAGGAGAGTTTTCGCCTGACCCGCGGGCATTTCTGGCGCATCCTGGTGTGCCTGCTGTGCGTGATGACCCCGTTGTGGCTGCTCAAGGGCGCCAGCGTGGCGGCCTACCCTGAGCCCGCGCCGTGGCTGGGGTTGCTGATGGACAGTGCCCACAGCTTCCTGCAATTGTTCACCAGCGTGGTGCTGTTCCGTTTATTCATGTTGATCGGTGGCGACGCCGACGCGCGGTGATATGCTCCGTGCCTCTTCTGACACGCAAATAAGCCGAGCCGATGACCCGTTTATTGCGCATCACCCTGTTGAGCCTGTTGATCATCGCCGGCCTGCTGGCGGCGCTGATCCACAGCTTGACCTGGCGCCCCGCCGACAAAGAGACCTTGCCCGTCAGTTGCGTGGCGCCCCGCGCCCCGACCCTGCTGCCGGGGCAGGCGCTCAAGGTGATGACCTGGAACGTGCAATACCTGGCCGGCAAGAACTACGTGTTCTGGTACGACACCCCCGACGGCAGCGGCCCGGATGACCGCCCCACCATTGAAGACATGGCATTCAGCCTCGACGAAGTGGCACGGGTGATCCGCGACGAACAGCCCGATATCCTGTTGCTGCAAGAGATTGACGAGGGCGCCAAACCCTCTCACTACCAGGACCAGCTGGCGCTGTTGCAGGAGCGCCTGGTCGACCTCTACCCCTGCAGCGCCCAGGCGTTCGACTGGAAAGCCGACTTTGTACCCAACCTGCACATTTTCGGCAGCGTCGGCCGCAAGCTGGCGACACTGAGCCGCTACCAGATCGAACATGCTGAGCGCCTGCAATTGCCGGCCGCCGACGCCAACTTCATCAGCCGCCAGTTCCAGCCCAAGCCCGCCTTGCTGTTGACCTACCTGCCGCTGAGCGACGGTGGCCAGCTGGCGGTGCTCAATACGCGGCTAGAGGCCGGCATACCCGGACGCGGTGCCATGCAAGAGCAAGTCGAGGCCACGGTGAAGCTGCTGGACAAGTTCGAAGGCCGCGGCACGCCATGGCTGATCGGGGGAGATTTCAACTTATTGCCACTGGGGCAGTTCCTGCGTTTGGATGCGCAAAAACGCGGGCAGTACTCGCCGGACAGTGAGCTGCACCTGCTGTGGGACAAATACCCGATGATCCCGAGTAACAATGAATCCAGCGGAATAAACCGTGAGCAATGGTTGAGCTATTACCCTAATGATCCGAGCCTGGACGGCCCGGACCGCACCTTGGATTACCTGTTCTTCAGCCCAAGGATCAAGCGGGTGGAGGCGAAAGTACGGCAGGAAGATACATTGCGTATTTCCAACCATATGCCAGTGATCGCTCGTTTTCTCCTGCCCGCTACGTTTTAAACGCTGAACTCAATCTGAAAGTCGACTTCCCGAGAGTTGTTGTGCACTGCCAAAGAAGGTGGTCCTGGACAGACTGATCAGCGCCGCTCGCTTGTGTGGGAAGTCAAACTCCTTGAGTTTCTCGAAGCCGAGCATTTCGCTGCAACGCAACAAACGTTCATTGTCTGCGCGGGGCTCAGCCATAACGCGTTGGGTGCGAACGTCATCAAGAAACATGTAGTGGAGCAAGGACGGGTACCAGGCCTCCAACCATTGGCGACCCCTGAAGGCCTCTTCGCCCACCAGCAGGTGGAAGCCACGGTCAAAGTCCGTCGCCTGGCAAAACGGCGCGAGCCTGTCCTCCTTGGCCCAATACACCTCAAAATAGCCAAATGGCTGCGCATCAAAAAAGCCGATGAGAGGAATAACCCGCGAGTCGGCAAGCTGCGTCTCAAGGAACGCCCGGTGATAGTCCAGGTTCCCCTCTTCCTCCCAGAAAAATGAAACCCGGGGGTCATTCATCCAGCGATTGAACTGGACTAGGTCCCTGTCAATATCAGCCACTTTGAAAGTCAGGGTTTTACCGAGCCAGGGAATATACCTGGCGTAAACGTCACCGGTAGGCTGCTGAGGGCGAACCGGGATGTTGGACTCTCCCGACTCGGCATAACAAAGTGGATAACTGTTGATCATGCCCTTCGAGCACCATGGCAATGACAACTGCCAAAACATCTCAGCCGTTACCAAACACTTTTCATTCTGAAAGACGGCGATGCCCAATTCGCACAGTTGGGCACTCAATGGATCAGGCAACAGCACCTCGACCCTGTCGCGCAGAGGGTTATCAGCAAACCATGCCTCGAGCGCCGCGAGCACGTGACTGAGAGAGGTTGATGTCTCAATGGCCATGTTGCTGGCTGAGCAAGAGGGGTCAATAATTTTAAAATCGCCGTGCGCGCTCTGTAATTCGAAACAGGCGGTCCCGGACTCAAGATGCACGGCGATTTCTGAGCGATCAACGATGACATGGGCTGCTGCCCCGGTAATCTGGCCAACCCTTATGATTCGCTTTGTATGTTCGTTCGTAAGCATCACAGTCTCTCTCTTAACCCAGCCCCATAAGGTCAAGACGTGGTGCGCCCACATAAATTTAAGTGGGCCTTATACAGTGAGCGCGAATAAGCGCCGTTGGCTGCTCATGGCTTCCTGGGCTTCGCCCTGGCCGTCGCTTCGGCCACCAAGGGATCTTCGGGCCAATAGTGTTTTGGGTACCTGCCTTTAAGGTCTTTCTTTACTTCGGCATAGGTACTGCGCCAGAAATTGGCGAGATCCTGGGTCACCTGCACCGGCCTGCGGGCCGGTGACAGCAAGTGCAAGGTCAGTGGCTGTTTTCCCTGGGCAATTGTCGGTGTTTCTGACAGCCCAAAAAGCTCCTGCAGCCGCACTGCAAGCACTGGAGGGTGTTGCGAGTAGTCAATGCGAATGCTCGAGCCCGAGGGCACCTGGATGGACTGGGGCGCTTGAGCGTCCAATGTCTGCGCAAGCGGCCAGGGCAGCAGATTCCTGACGATCGAAGACAAGTCCAACTGACTGAAGTGACTGAGCCGGGTGATCTTGCCCAGATAGGGCGTGAGCCACTCTTGGAGCGTATCCAGCAGATTGGCATCGCTGAGGTCGGGCCATTGACTGGTGCCCTGGCCATTCTGGATATCGAACTGACGCAACAACTCGACTCGAGCCTGCCACTGACGCAACTCAGGGTTCCAGGGCAGCAGTTCAATGCCCTTGCGCCTCACGAGGTTGACCAGCGCGAGCGAACGGGCGTGCTCGTCGAGGTTGGGCAGCGGCGTCGTGGAAAGCACCAACTGCCCCACCCTCAATTGCCGCTCGGCCTTGAGCACCCCTTCCCTATCATCCCAATCGATCTCATCGACTGACCTTACCAGGTCGCTTAGCTGATCCTCGAACAGTGCCGGGTCCAGGTCGCTCGCCAGGTAAATCCGTTCTTCACGCTGGCCCTGCCGACTGCCCAGGTCTGCCACTACCAGCCACTCATGCTTGGTGAGCGCATCGGGTTCGGCGAAGACTGCCGCGCGCCCGTTGGAAAGACGATACTCCGCTGCGCTTGCACGCCGTTGCTGGCCAATTCGATCAGGGTAGGCAAACGCCAGCAGGCAACCGACCCAGCGTGGATGATCAGGCGCGCTGACCGGGCTGGAGGCACATCCTCGCAGCAAGGATCGATACTGCCGGGCAGACTGCTTAACGCGTTGGACGGCGCCGCTGCCACGGCGTGCGTTCTGCTCGCCCGATAATGCACTGAGCCGGGTATGAAGATCAGCACCTGCGCCACGTAGAATGTCCTTCTCCCCCAGCAGGGCTGCGATGTTGCAGGCCAGGTCATCCAGGCCCATGGCGTGGCCCTTGATGAGCAGATGAGCGATGCGCGGATGCGCCGGCAGCTCGCTCATGGCCGACCCGTGAGGTGTGAGCTGACCCTTATCATCCAGCGCGCCCAGGCGCTTGAGCAGGTCCCTGGCCTGGGCAAAAGGCGCCGAGGGGGGTTGGTCGAGCCAGGTCATTTCATCTGGCTTCATCCCCCACCGGGCCAACTGCAGCGCGAGGCCAGCCAGATCGGCTTGTAGAATTTCGGGGGTGCTGTAACCCGCCATTTGCTCGTGTTGCGACTCTGACCATAGTCGGTAGCAGACACCCGGTTCCAGGCGCCCGGCTCGCCCCATCCGCTGAGTCGCACTGGCCCTGGAGATACGCTGGGTATCAAGCCGGGTCATGCCACTACGCGGATCAAACTTCGGCACCCGTTCAAGACCGCTGTCCACCACCACCCTGACCCCTTGGATGGTCAAGCTGGTCTCGGCAATGTTGGTTGCCAGCACGATCTTGCGCGAGCCTGCGGGTGCCGGGTCAATGGCAGCACGTTGTGCGTTCAGATCGAGGTCACCGTACAGCGGGCAGAGCATGACGTCTGGACGACTGCCCAGTTGGTCCTTCAGGGACTCGGCCACGCGCCTAATCTCTGCCTGGCCCGGAAGGAACACCAGGATACTTCCCGGCTGCTCATGGAGGGCGGCCAGGCAGGTGTCAGTGACCCGCGTGTCGAGAGGCTGGCCTGGCTGATAAGGGCTTCCCCAGAGGGTGGAGACCGGATACATCCGCCCTTCACTGGTGATCACCGGCGCGTCATTCAAAACCTTCGAGAGCCGAGCGCCTTCCAATGTTGCAGACATCAGCAGCAGCTTGAGTGGCGGCTCATCACGCAGCAGTTCACGCGCACTCACGCACAGGGCCAGTGCAAGATCAGAGTCCAGGTTGCGCAGGTGATACTCATCGAAGATGACCAGCCCCACTCCGTCCAACGCCGGATCGGCCTGAAGGCGGCGCGCCAGGATCCCTTCGGTGACCACTTCGATCCGGGTGCGAGGGCCTACTCTACTCTCGAGGCGGATGCGGTAGCCGACGGTATCACCAACCTTTTCGCCCAGCTCGCTGGCCAGCCGCTCAGCAGCGGCCCGCGCGGCCAGGCGCCGGGGTTCGAGCATCAGGATGGTCTGCCCGGCGAGCCAGGGCTCGTTCAATACGGCCAAGGGCACACGGGTGGTTTTACCGGCGCCGGGTGGCGCTTCCAGCACCACTTCATGGCGATGCGCCAAGGCGTCACGCAGGGCGGGTAAAACATCATCGATCGGCAACGAATTCATACTGGCTCCAAAGCAGAGCGGCGAGTATAACGGCGAACTGCTGAAAGCCGGCTGTGGTCTCAACAACACCTGCCCCTCCCACATTCGATCATCGGCGCCCGGCAGATCTGGCTTATAGTCACCCATAAACATGTTCAGGAGACTTTTCATGCGTATCGCTTCCCGTGTCATCGGCGCTGCATTAGCCGTCACCCTGCTGAGCCAACTCACCGCCTGCGGGTCGATTTTCTATCCCGACCGCCGTGGCCAGATCGACGGCAAGATCGACCCGGCCATTGCCGTACTCGATGCCGTCGGCCTGCTGTTCTACGTCATCCCCGGCTTGATCGCGTTTGGGGTCGACTTCGCCACGGGTGCGATCTACTACGAACCCGGCAAGACCGCTCAGGTCGCCCCCGAGAAACTGCACCAGGCCATCGGCGCCGACGGCCAGGTGGACAACGCCAAGCTGCAGAGCATCATCCAGAAGGAAACCGGCCGTACCTTGCCGCTGGACGACCCACGGCTGATCCAGTTCAAGGGCAGCGTGCAGCAACTGGCGTCCCTGGGCCTGCAACCCGCCGCGTAAGGACAGCCCATGACCAGCAGCCCCGAACACGCCAGGCTCCTGCGCCTGGCCACTCGCGCCTCGGTGGGCGTGGCCTGTGTGCTGATTATCACCAAGGCCATTGCCTGGTGGCTCAGCGGCTCGGTGAGCATGCTCGCCGGGTTGACCGACTCGCTGCTCGATGGTGTGACCTCGCTGTTGAACCTGCTGGCGGTGCATTACGCCCTGCGCCCGGCCGATGACGATCACCGTTATGGGCATGGCAAGGCGGAATCGCTGGCGGGTATGGCCCAAGCGTTGTTTATCGCTGGCAGTGCGGTGCTGATTGCGCTCCAGGCGTTTGAACGGCTCAAGCATCCCGAGCCCGTGGGCGCGCCATGGCTGAGCATTGGTGTAATTGTCTTGTCCCTGGCGCTGACCGTGGCCCTGCTGATGCTGCAACACCGTGTGGTGCGCGAGACCGGTTCGAACGCGGTGCGCGCCGACTCGCTGCACTACCGCTCGGACTTGCTGCTCAATGGCAGCATCCTCATCGCACTGGTGTTGGCGGGCTTCGGCTTTCATCAGGTCGATGCATGGTTTGGCCTGGGCATCGCCGCCTACATCCTGTGGAGTGCGATCCAGATCGCCCGGGAAAGCTTCGCGGTGTTGATGGATGAAGAGCTACCACCGGACGTCAGCCAGCACATGCTGGAACTGGCCCGTGGCGTGCCCGGGGTCCTGGGCGCCCACGATTTGCGCACGCGTATCTCCGGCAGCCACTGGTTTGTGCAGTTGCACCTGGAACTGCCGGGGGAACTGACGTTATCGGTGGCCCATGGCATCAGCGACCAGGCCGCCGACGCCATTCACCAGGCCTACCCGCGTGCCGAAGTGCTGGTGCACGCCGACCCGCTGGAAGTGGTCACCGGCAACAAGACCTAGTACTGCACCTGATACCCGCGACTGCCCAGGCAGTTGCCCTGGGCCTGGCGGTAGGTTTGCACCACCGCCGGGTCGGGGGCATAAGTGACGGTGCGCGGGTCGAAGCCACTTTGTTGCACGGCCCAGCGATAACAGTCGTAGCCGTCCTGCTGCACCTGGGCCGGGGACTGGCCGTTGGCGGGATAGGCAACCACGTCATAACCATTGCCTTGCGGCGCCGGCTGGGGTGATGGCACTTGCGCTGGCGGTTGCACCACCACGTATTGCTGGGTGCTTTGCTCATAGGCGTAGTAGGCGCCAGCGGCAAGGAACAAGAGTGAGCCACCTACCCACACTTCACGCGCGTAGTCCGGCAGGTACTGCACACGAATGCCATATGGCGGCGTCACCACCACGTAGCGCGGCCCTTGGGGACGATACCAGTAGCCGCCGGAAAAGAAGTAGTCCTGGCCACGGTAAGGCACGCGGTAATTACGGTCAGGGAAGCGATCCACCACGTAACCGGGACGGTGCTGCGGGCCTGGGCCCCAGCCATTGCCGTGCCCGTCGGGGCGGCCAGGCCAGCGGTTATCACCGGGACGATCATAACCAGGCCGCGAACCTGGGCCGCCAGCCTCCCAATGCCGGTTGTCGTCGTTGCGTCGGGGGATATCACGGTAATAACCCTGGCGCGGCTCCTGGGTCTGACGCACGGTATCGGGCCGGCCCTGGATCGGCAGGTTATTGGAGGGTTGCGGCTGCGGTGCCGGTCGCCCTGGCTCATTACCTTGAGGGCGGCCTTGCCATTGCCCCTCGTGCTGGCCGCCGCGATCAAAATGCGGGTTTTGTGGGCGTGGTTGATTGTTTTCAGGCCGTTGCGCCGGGCCCGGTGAGTTATCGCGCTCGTCGGCCATTACCTGCGTGCCGACGCTGACCACCAGCAAACCAACACCTGCCATACGCCAGATGCGCTTCATGCTATTCCTCACTGCGGATTAGGGCCTTACAGATGAGACTGAAAAAGCCCCACCCGGTTCTCAGGCAGGTTATCAGTCGCGGGCAGTATTTTCTCAAGGCAAAAGAAAAGGGGTGACCCGTCGGCCACCCCTTGAGAACTTCGTCCATGCACAACGCTTTTGACGTTGGCTCACCTCACGCCGTCTTGTGGACAGTGTGCAGCCTGGAGGCCGGCTCAACCCTGCTGGGGCGGCGGCCGCAGCGGGCCTGATTGGGCGCGCTGCTGTGGACTGTTGTCCAGGCGGTGATTCTGTTGATAAAGATACCCGCCAACGCCCGACGGATGATTGCGAAGATTGCGTCAATAAACAGTGCTTGCGCAATTTTTAACCCTTCATGGATAATTCAACGCAATAGTTACGACAAAGGCCAACCCAATGAGCAAGCTTGACCGATACGACCTGAGTATTTTGGCGGAATTGCAGCGCGACGCGAGGATCTCCAACCAGGAGCTGGCCGAGCGTATCGGCCTGTCGCCTTCGCCCTGCTCGCGCCGGGTCAAGCAGCTGGAAGACGACGGCTACATTGCGCGCCAGGTTGCCTTGCTGGATCGCAAGATGCTCGGTCTGAGCCTGACGGCCTACGTATTGATCGGTATGGACCGGCACACGCCGGAGCGCTTCGAGAACTTCGAGGCGGCAATCCGTACCTTGCCCCAGGTGCTGGAATGCAGCCTGGTGACAGGCATGGATGCGGACTATCAGCTAAAGGTCGTGGTGCCGGATATGGATCACTATCAAAAACTGCTGCTGGGCCATCTGACCCGCATCGAAGGCGTGACCAGCGTGCGTTCCAGCTTTGTTCTCAACCAGGTGCTCAACAGCACCGAACTGCCCCTGACCCACCTGCGCACTTAAGGTCGGTGAAGGCCAAATGTGGGAGGGGGCTTGCTCCCGATAGCGGTGGGTCAGTTGATAAATAACTCACTGACACTCAGTCATCGGGAGCAAGCCCCCCCACATTTTGACCGCGTACGACTCAAGTCAATGTTGCGTCTGTGACGCTGCCGTATACTGCTCGCTTGTCTTGCTGGAAGAGCCCCATGAACAACATCGACCCCGCCCTGTTTGAAGAATGGATGATGACCGGCCTGGTCACCATCCTCATTATTTTCATGGGCTTCATCGTCTGGGACCTGGCAAAGAAATCCAAGGCCGGGCGCTTTGGTTCGTTCATCCTGTTCTTCGTGCTGGGCCTGGGCGTAGCCGCGTTCATCATCAAGAGCGTGGTGATCGGCCTGATCGAGTCCGGTGCTCTATAAACGCGCCGGTACCGCCTTCCATTGGCCTTGATCCAGGCCGTCGATAGACCAGTCACCAATGCGCACGCGCACCAGTCGTAACGTCGGCAGGCCCACCGCCGCGGTCATGCGCCGGACCTGGCGGTTACGCCCTTCGCGAATGACCAGCTCCAGCCAGTGAGTCGGCACGCTTTTGCGAAAGCGTACCGGCGGGTTGCGCGGCCATAACGCGGGTTCATCCAGTAGCCGCGCCTCGGCAGGCAAGGTCATGCCGTCATTGAGTTCCACGCCATCGCGCAGGCGTTGCAGCTGTTCTTGTGTCGGCTCGCCTTCCACCTGCACCCAATAGGTTTTCGCCAGCTTGTGCTTGGGGTCGGCAATACGTGCCTGCAACTGACCGTCATTGGTCAGCAACAGCAGGCCTTCGCTGTCACGGTCCAGGCGCCCCGCCGGGTAGATGCCGGGAATGTCGATAAAGTCCTTGAGGGTCGCACGCCCGCCTTCGTCGCTGAACTGGGTCAGCACGTCGAACGGTTTATTGAACAGGATCAGCTTCGGCTCGGCCGGTGGCGCCTTGGCGACACGACGGGCAGCGGCATGCGGAGGTTTCACGCCAGGGCGGCGCGAATCGGGACGGGTAGGACGGGACATGGCAAAAGGAACATCTAGCGGTCAGGACCCACAATGCTAGTGGTCTGACCGCCAAATGACCATCCCAACCGCTTAGCGGAACGGCGGCTCGTCGAAGCTGCGCAATTTACGCGAGTGCAACGAATTGAGTTCGGTGCGCAACAGATCGACCGCCTCGATGCCGATTTTCAGGTGCTGGCTGACCGCACGCTCATAAAACGCGTTGGCCGACCCCGGCAGCTTGATCTCGCTGTGCAAGGGTTTGTCCGAGACGCATAACAAAGTGCCATAGGGCACGCGCAGACGGTAACCCTGGGCAGCGATGGTGCCGCTTTCCATGTCCACGGCCACGGCGCGGGACAGGTTGATCAACGGACGTTCCTGGGCCCAGCGCAGTTCCCAGTTGCGGTCGTCGTAGGTCAGCACGGTGCCGGTGCGCAGGCGTTTTTTCAGTTCTTCACCTTTTTCGCCAGTAACATTCGCCGCGGCTTGCTGAAGGGCCAACTGCACCTCGGCCAGGGCCGGGATCGGGATGTTCGGCGGCACCACACGATCAAGAATGCCGTCACGACGCATATAGGCGTGAGCCAGTACGTAGTCACCGATGGTCTGGGATTGGCGCAGGCCGCCGCAGTGGCCGATCATCAGCCAGCAATGCGGGCGCAGCACCGCCAGGTGGTCGGTGATGTTCTTGGCGTTGGATGGGCCGACGCCGATATTCACCAGGGTCACGCCGTGACCATCGCTGGCTTGCAGGTGATAGGCCGGCATCTGGTAGCGGTGCCAGACCACGCCTGCGGCAATCGCCGAGGCCTCGCCGTGGTCCATGCTTTTGTCGATCACCACGTTGCCCGGCAACACCATGCGGATAAACCTTGGGTCGCTGCGCAGTTGTTCCAGGCCGTGCAGGATGAACTGGTCAACGTAGCGGTGGTAGTTCGTCAGCAGGATCCACGGCTGTACATGGCGCCAGTCGCTGCCGGTGTAGTGAACCAGGCGGCGCAGGGAAAAATCCACGCGGGCCGCATCGAACAGTGCCAAGGGCAACGGGTCGGTGTTTTCCCAATCGTAGAGGCCGTCGGCGATGCCATCCGTGGCGGCGGACAGGTCGGTACTGGGGAAGACCCGGGCCAGGGTCGCGGCGGTCACGCCGGAGCCGGCCAGTTCGTCGCCCTGCTCCACCACGTAGGGGTAAGGGATGTTCTGCTGGCTGACGCCCACTTCCACCGTCACAGTGAAATCGTGCATCAGCGGCACCAATTGTTCGAGCAAGTACTTACGGAACGCGGCCGGGTGGGTCACGGTGACGCTGTAGGTGCCGGGTAACTGGACCTTGGCATACGCCCGGGTGGTCTGTGGGACTTCGCCATGGCAGTGGTAGGTCAGGCGCAGTTCCGGGTAGCGAAACAGCGCGCGTTGTGCGGCGTCGGGTTCGATGCGGTCCTTGAGGTATTGCTTGAGGGCTTGATTGAGCGCACCGGTAGCACGCTCATGCAGGGCCGCCAGCCGGTCCACGGCCTCTTCGGCGGTTTTAACGACAACAAAAGCTTCGGTCACGGTAAGCATCCTGTGTTCTGGACTTGCAGGTCTTTATCTTGCCTGTATCCAGGCTTCACCGAAACACCAGGATTGGATTGCATTTAAAATGTGGGAGGGGGCTTGCCCCCGATAGCTGAGTGTCAGTCAGTATATTATCAACTGACACGCCGCTATCGGGGGCAAGCCCCCTCCCACATTTGACTGTGTTTATTCAGGAGAATGGGGGTGTAGATCGCTGGACGATCGCCTCCACATCCACCCCACGCGGCAAGGTGCCGTACACCCGACCGGACGATTCGCCCAGGCGGCTGGCGATAAACCCATCGCTGACGGCTGCATTCCCGGCCTCCAACAACAACTTGGCCTGCAATGCCACGGCGATATCCTCGGTCAACTGCCGTGCGCGGTACTGAATGTCCTGGGTGTCCATAAAAGCCGACTTCAGTTGCTCGATATGCCGCGTCAACAGCCGGTCGCCGTGCCCATCGCCCAGTTCGACAAACAGCGCCTCCAGCACACCCGGTTCTTTCGACAGTGCGCGCAGCACGTCCAGGCATTGCACGTTACCCGAGCCTTCCCACGTCGAGTTCACCGGCGCCTCACGGTACAGGCGCGGCAGGATGCTGTCCTCCACATACCCGGCACCGCCCATGCATTCGGCGGCTTCGTTGATCATCGCGGGCGCACGCTTGCAGATCCAATACTTGCCCACCGCCGTGACCAGCCGGGCGAACTTGGCTTCCTGCTCATTATCAAGATGATCCAGCGCGCGGCCCATGCGCAGGCTCAAGGCCAGGGCCGCTTCGCTTTCCAGGGCCAGGTCGGCCAAGACGTTTTGCATCAGCGGTTGTTCGCTGAGTAGGCGGCCGCCGACCAAGCGATGGGCACAGTGATGGCTGGCCTGGGTCAGCGCCTGGCGCATCAAGGCGCTGGAGCCGACCATGCAATCGAAACGGGTCATGGCAACCATTTCGATGATGGTCGGTACGCCACGGCCTTCTTCGCCGACCATCCAGGCCAGGGCGCCGCGAAACTCCACTTCGCTGGAGGCATTGGAGCAGTTGCCAAGTTTGTTTTTCAAACGCTGGATATAGAACTGGTTGCGCGTGTCATCCGGGCGCTGTCGGGGCAGTAGGAAACAGGTCAGGCCCTTGTCGGTCTGGGCCAGGGTCAGGAAGGCATCGCACATCGGCGCCGAGCAGAACCACTTGTGGCCCACCAGTTCGTAGGCCTGGCCGGGACCGCCTGCGCCAACAGGATAGGCGCGAGTGGTGTTGGCGCGCACGTCGGTGCCGCCCTGCTTCTCGGTCATGGCCATGCCGATGGTGGCGCCGGCCTTGTGGGCGATACCGACGTTGCGTGGGTCGTATTGGGTATTGAGGATCTTCGGCAGCCAGAGGTCCGCCAGGTCCGGTTGCAGGCGTAGCGCCGGGACGCAGGCGAAGGTCATGGTCAACGGGCAACCGGTGCCGGCTTCGGCCTGGCTGTGCAGATAGGTCATCGCCGCACGCGCCACATGGGCGCCGGATTGCGGATGAGCCCAGGGCAGCGACGGCAGGCCATGCTCAACGGCGGTACGCATCAGTTCGTGATAGGCCGGGTGAAATTCCACCAGGTCAATGCGGTGGCCGTAACGGTCATGACTGCTGAACACCGGTTTGTTCTGGTTCGCCAGGAACCCGGCCTCCATCAACGGCCCGCCGGCCAGCGCACCGTAGGCATCGATACGCGATTGCGCCCAGCCGGCGCCAAAGCGGCGCGACCATTCTTGCAGGGGCAGATCGATGCGGTACAGGTTGGTGCCGTCCAGGGACGGTGGCTGGTTAGTGACGTCGTGGGTTTCAGCAAACTGATGCAGGTTCATGACGGGCCTCCTGGAAAAAGGCCACATCGATTTCAGGCTGTCTGTAGGAGCGAGCTTGCTCGCGCCTACACAAGGCACCGTTCGATTGAGGCCGGTTATTTCAGTTAAGCACCGACCTTACGCTCAAAAAAGTGGCATACCCGCCGAATGTTCGGCGCTTTCGCCCTCTGTCGTGCACAGCACATGGCGCTCCAGCACGGCCTGCAAGGCGTCGAAACGCAGGGGTTTGGCCAGGCGATCGGTCATGCCGATGCCGTGGCAACGCTCACGTTCCGGCCCATCGGGCGAGCTACTCAGGGCGATCACCGGCAACTCACCGCAGCCGGGCAAAGCACGAATCTGACAGCACAACGAGAAACCACCTTCAGGTATGTCCAGCAGCACTGCATCAAAACGCTCACCCTGCAGTTCTACCAGTGCGGCCGGGCCGTTATCCACGGTTTTGACCCGGTAGCCCAGTTTGAGCAGCATGCCACGCACCGCCAACTGGCCTACGCTGTTGTCGTCCACCAGCAGCACCTTGCATTCATGGGGCGAACGTTGGGCGTGGTGCACCGGCGCGCTCTGCCTGAGTTGCCCAGGCGCAAGGCCGACGTCCAATTCCAACTGAAAGCGGCTGCCTTTGCGCGGCTCCGAATGATGGGTCAAACGCCCGCCCTGCAGTTCAATCAACTGCCGGCAAATCGCCAAGCCAATGCCCAGGCCACCGTATTCACGGGTCGTCGAGCCGTCGAGTTGGAAGAAGCGCTGATACAGCGTGGCCTCGTCTAGAAAGGCAAAACCGATACCGGTGTCGGTCACGATAAAGCTCAGGTGCAGTCCGCCATCCGCTTGGGGCACACCGACCACACGCAAGCGCACAACACCTATATGGGTAAATTTGAACGCATTGTCCAACAGGCAATCCAGGCATTGGAGCAGCTTGCCCGCATCGCCGATAACGCGGTCCGGCAGTTCATCCGCGACGTCGATGGAAAACTCCAGGCCCTTGGCTTGGGCACTGGCGGTAAACTGCTGGCGCAAAGTATCAAGCTCCCCCCGCAGGCTGAACACTTGGGGCTGTGCCACCAGGCGGCCGGCCTGCAGTTCGGTCAGGGTGAGGATGCCGTTGACCATGCGCATCATGTCCCGTGCCGAGCCGGCGGCGGTTTGTTGGTACTGCGCCAGATCATCGGCCAGGGGGACGGTCTGCATCAGCTCCAGAGAACCGATCACACCGTTCATCGGCGTACGCAGTTCGTGGGTCAGGGTGGCGAGGAATTCATCTTTGAGGCGATTACTGCGGGCCAGTTGCTGGTTGAGCGCCTCGAGCTTCTGGCTGGCGTCGAAGAGGATTTGCGCCTGCTGCTCACGCATGCCGTTGATGCGGTCGGCCAAGGCCAGGGACAGCAGCGCCACTTCAATGGCCGAGCCGATCTGGCTGGCATACATGGTCAGGAACACGTTAGGCAGGTAGCCCAGAACCATCAGGGTGTTGACCACCCCGCCAAGCAGGAACGCCGACCAGGCGATGATGAAGTAGCGCGCCATACGCTGCCCGCAGTACCAAGCCTTGATGGCGGCGACAAAGATGGTCACGGTAAATACCAGCGCCAGGCCCGTGGCCAATCGCAGGGCCACGGCGTAGCTGGTCAGCAGCGCCAGCGCCATCACCAACCCACCACAGGCTGCCAGCGCCAGCAGCATCCGGTTGAGCCAGCGACTGTGCTGCGCGGTGTGCAGGAAGCTGCGGGCGAACAGACTGCCGAACAACGCCGCCGAACCGATCAGGAACGGCACCGCCGCATTCGCCCACCATGGGTTGTTCGGCCAGAAGTACTGCACCGCGACGCCATTGACCGAGAGCTGGTACAAACCGAACGACGCAATATAGAGGATGTAATAAAGGTAGCTGGTGTCGCGCACGCTCAGGTAGATGAACAGGTTGTAGATCAACATGCCCAGCAACACACCGTAAATCGCCCCGAGCACATACAGGCGCAGCGGCTGTTCTTCCAGGTATGCCGTACCCGCCCATAACGTCAACGGCGCCTGGATCGAGCCTTGGCTTTGCAAGCGTAGGTAGAGCGTCTGTTGCTGGTCGGGCAGGAAGTTGAGCTTGAACAGGTAGTTGCTCTGGCTCACTTCACGGCTGGAAAACGGCAATGCGCTGCCGGTCCGGGCGGTCAGGCGGTAGCGACCGGTGTCGTCGCTCTGGTACAGGTCCAGGCGATTGAGCGGCGGATAGGCCAGCTCCAGAAACCAGGCGCGTGGTGCACGAGGGTCCTTGGCGGTGTAATGCAGGTTGACCTTGAGCCAGAACACCGAGCG
The DNA here is from genome assembly GCF_900105675.1 of Pseudomonas synxantha. NCBI lineage: Bacteria > Pseudomonadati > Pseudomonadota > Gammaproteobacteria > Pseudomonadales > Pseudomonadaceae > Pseudomonas > Pseudomonas synxantha. Next base: position 5,303,745 of record NZ_LT629786.1, read on the forward strand.
CGAATAACCGGCGTTGAGGGTGGCTTTGTCATGGGTCTTGAACTGGGCGGCGTAGGCGGGGGAGCTGACATCGGCGATGGTGAGGGTATCGGTGGGGTCTTCCAGCACTTGCATGACCCGGCCCAGCGGCAGGCTTCGCGTGTCCGGGTGGAACTCGACGGCGCTGGCGAGCATCGGCAGCCCGCACAAGATAAAGATCAGCAAATAGCGCATAAAGCCCCAGCGTGGCCTGCCCGGCTGTGTCAAAAGCCCCCCATTCCTTTTGAGAAGACGTACACCGGCGATACAGTAAGTTGTTTGGGTGCACTTTAGCATAGCCATTAAAGGCCATTGGACAGCATTGAAATATTTTTTTGAAAGGCTCTAGATCAAGGCTTTCAGCATTTAAACTGCAGCTTCGAGCCGCAGAAAAACGTCGTAACTGCGGGCAGACTTCAACCATCGCCAGACGGCCACGCAAAAAGCGTTTGGTGGTAAGCTCGCGCACCATGAATATCTACAGCTCTCGCCCCGTTGTCCTCTGTCTCTCCGGCCACGACCCCAGTGGTGGCGCCGGCCTGCAGGCAGATATCGAAGCCCTGCTCGCCCAGGGCTGCCACGCCGCTGCGGCCGTCACCGCCCTGACCGTGCAGAATACGGTCAATGTCAGTGACTTCCGCGTGCTTGATCGCGAGTGGGTCATGGCCCAGGCCAATGCCGTGCTCAGCGACTCCGAAGTGGCGGCAGTCAAGCTGGGCATGCTCGGCTCCACCGCGATGGTCGACACCGTGGTCGAACTGCTGCAGGCGCACCCGCATCTGCCGGTGGTCTGCGATCCGGTGCTGCGCGCCGGCGGCGGCGGTAGCCTGGGCAAGGATGAAGTCGGCTACGCAATGCGCGAACGGCTGTTGCCACTGTCGTTGATCGCCACGCCCAACCTGCCGGAAGCCCGCATCCTGGCCGAGTTGCCCGACGGCAGCGCGGACGAGTGCGCCGAGAAGCTGTTGCCGTACATCAAGCACCTGCTGATCACCGGTGGCCATGGCGACGAGCATGAAGTGCACAACCGCCTGTACAGCCGCGACGGCACGCGCCGCACCTTTACCTGCCAGCGCTTGCCAGGCAGCTATCACGGTTCGGGCTGCACCTTGGCCAGTGCATTGGCCGGTCGCATCGCCCAGGGCGAAGGCTTGGCCAGCGCCGTGCAATCGGCCCTCAACTACACCTGGCGCACCCTGCGTGACGCCGAGCGACTCGGCCAGGGCCAGTACGTGCCGCGTCGGTTGCCGCTGGATTTCTGCTCGTAACCTATCGCCTGTCACAACAAGGGGCTTGCCCGATGAAACTACGTGGCCTTTACGCCATTACCGACAGCCAGCTCTTGGCCGGCAAGTTCCTCGCCTACGTCGAAGCAGCGCTGGACGGCGGCGTGACCTTGTTGCAGTACCGTGACAAAAGCAGCGACGAAGCGCGGCGCCTGCGTGAAGCGGAAAAACTGCACGAATTGTGTTCCCGCTATAAGACCCAACTGATCATCAACGACGACGCCGAGCTGGCGGCGCGCCTGGGCGTTGGTGTGCACTTGGGCCAGACCGACGGCCCACTGACCCCGGCCCGTGCACTGCTGGGCTCCAAGGCGATCATCGGCGCCACCTGTCACGACCAGATCGAACTGGCCGAACAGGCAGCCAGGGAAGGCGCCAGCTATGTCGCCTTCGGTCGCTTCTTCAATTCAACGACCAAACCCGGCGCACCTGCCGCCACCGTTGAAATGCTGGCCCAGGCCCGCGCGCGCTTGCAGCTGCCGATCTGCGTGATCGGCGGCGTCACCCTGGACAACGCCGAACCGCTGGTGGCCCACGGGGCCGACCTGCTGGCGGTGGTGCACGGCCTGTTCGGTGCCGACAGTACCCAGGAAGTCACGCGCCGCGCCCGCGCCTTCAACGACCTTCTTAAATATTCAGCTTAGAGAGCCCGATCATGTCCCGTTCCGAAACCCTGTTTGCCAATGCCCAGAAACACATCCCCGGCGGTGTGAACTCCCCCGTACGTGCGTTCAAGAGCGTGGGCGGCACGCCGTTGTTCTTCAAGCATGCCGAAGGCGCCTATGTCACCGACGAAGATGACAAGCGCTATGTCGACTATGTCGGCTCCTGGGGCCCGATGATCCTCGGCCACAGTCACCCGGACGTACTGGATGCGGTGCGCCAGCAGCTGCAACACGGCCTTTCCTACGGCGCGCCGACCGCCATGGAAACCGAGATGGCCGACCTGGTCTGCGCGATCGTGCCGTCGATGGAAATGGTGCGCATGGTCAGCTCCGGCACCGAGGCCACCATGAGCGCCATCCGCCTGGCCCGGGGTTTCACCGGCCGCGATAACATCATCAAGTTCGAAGGCTGCTACCACGGCCATTCCGACAGCCTGCTGGTGAAAGCCGGCTCCGGCGCGCTGACCCAGGGCGTGCCGAACTCTGCCGGTGTGCCGGCAGCCTTCGCCAAGCACACCCTGACCCTGCCGTTCAACGACATCGCCGCCGTCGAGCAGATGCTCAGCGAAGTCGGCCAGGACGTGGCGTGCATCATCGTCGAGCCGGTTGCCGGCAATATGAACTGCGTACCGCCGGCCCCGGGCTTCCTCGAGGGCCTGCGCGAGCAGTGCGACAAGCACGGCGTGGTGCTGATCTTCGACGAAGTGATGACCGGTTTCCGTGTCGCCCTCGGCGGCGCCCAGGCGCACTACGGCGTTACGCCGGACCTGAGCACCTTCGGCAAGATCATCGGTGGCGGCATGCCAGTAGGCTGCTTCGGCGGCAAGCGCGAGATCATGCAGCACATCGCTCCCCTGGGCCCGGTGTACCAGGCCGGCACCTTGTCGGGTAACCCGCTGGCGATGGCCGCCGGCCTGGCCACCCTGCGCCTGATCAGCCGCCCGGGCTTCCATGCCGAGCTGACCGACTACACCACCCGCCTGCTCGACGGCCTGCAACAACGCGCCGATGCCGCCGGTATCCCGTTTGTCACCACCCAGGCTGGCGGCATGTTCGGCCTGTACTTCAGCGGTGCCGACGATATCGTCACCTTTGATGACGTGATGGGCAGCGATGCCGACCTGTTCAAGCGCTTCTTCCACCTGATGCTGGAAGGCGGCGTGTACCTGGCGCCGAGTGCCTTCGAAGCCGGGTTCACCTCGATCGCCCATGGCGAAGCCGAGCTGAAACTGACCCTCGATGCTGCCGAACGCGCCTTCGCGGCCCTGAAATAACTGACGGCACTCACTGACGTTGCCCCAGGCAGCGTCAGATTTGCTACTTTGCCTACAGATATTTCCTGCATTTTTCGAGAATTATCCTACAAACCGGCAGATATCTTGCCCAAGCAGCAGAAAAACGAGTAAAGACTTTGTAAGCAGGGGCCTGCTTATTTCATAATGCGCGCTGATTGGACTCCCCCGTGGGTCCGCGTGCCCCGTCAGAGGTAAGTCGATTCCCATGAAACGCACCGGCCGCACCCTGGTTCTGGGCTGCCTGTTGCTCCTTCAGCCGCTGCTGGCACATGCCCAGGCAGGCGGCAACTCGTTGTTAATCCCAGCGATGGGTCGCTGCACCCTCAATACCCAGCCAGACAGCCAGGCCGAAGCGCTGAGCGCGTGCCAGAAACAGGCTGATGACGGGGATGCGCAGGCGCAATACGAGTTGGGCGAGTACTACCACGACAGCAAGAACCCGGCCCTCGACCTCAACAAAGCGTTGAGCTACTTCGAGAAAGCCTCATTGCAGGGCCATGCCCAGGCGCAATTCCAGCTGGGTAAGATGTTCTTCCGCGGCGAAGGCGTGCCGGCCAATAACGTCCAGGCGTACATCGTGCTGAAAATGGCCGCAGTCAACGGTGCCGAAGACGCACTGGATACTGCCGACGAAGTTGCCGAGCACATGCAGCGCGATGAGCTGGAAGTGGCCACCCAGGTGCTGGGGCAGATTTTCCGCAATTACCTGCAGGAACTGCAGAGTGCCGATGGGCGCTCGCCCTTCTCACCCCTGCCCTGATTTCGGCCAGCCCCTTCTATTGCCATCGGTCTAACGCCCTACTTCTCAGGCATCGGCATCGGAAACGGCATGACATTGCTAGTGCCCCGCGCCTCGCTGATCTTCGGCGTGCCCAGGCGCTCGACTTCATCGATGCGTACGATCGAATGCATCGGCACAAAACTGCGCACCACGCCTTCGAACTGGGCCTTGAGCTTTTCTTCGCCCGGGTCGACGACCAACTGGGTGCGCTCGCCAAAGACGAATTCTTCCACTTCCAGGAAGCCCCACAGATCACTTTGATAGATCTGCTTGGCGTACATTTCGAACACCTGGCCCTGGTTAAGGAAAATCACCTTGTAGATTGGAGCTTCACGTTTGGTCATGGTGGGCGCGGAACACATGGGGATATAAAAGAGGGCGCGAACTATAGCATGGCACCCGATGCACAGCGCTAGGAACCGATGGGCATGCCCCCTATAATGCGCGGTTCTTTACCACCAGTTGACGATACCCATGGCCAAGAAGCTTTATATCGAAACCCACGGTTGCCAGATGAACGAGTACGACAGCTCGCGCATGGTCGACCTGCTGGGCGAACACCAGGCCCTGGAAGTCACCGCCCGCGCCGAAGATGCCGACGTGATCCTGCTCAATACCTGCTCGATCCGCGAGCGGGCCCAGGACCGTGTGTACTCCCAGCTGGGCCGCTGGCGCGAATTGAAACTGGCCAACCCGGACATGGTGATCGCCGTCGGCGGTTGCGTGGCCAGCCAGGAAGGCGCTGCGATCCGCGATCGTGCGCCCTATGTCGACGTGGTCTTCGGCCCGCAAACCCTGCACCGCCTGCCTGACATGATCGACGCCGCACGCATCACCAAGCTGCCCCAGGTGGACGTTTCGTTCCCGGAGATCGAGAAATTCGACCATCTGCCCGAACCGCGCATCGACGGGCCGAGCGCCTACGTGTCGGTGATGGAAGGCTGCAGCAAGTACTGCACCTTCTGTGTGGTGCCCTACACCCGCGGTGAAGAAGTCAGCCGGCCGTTTGACGACGTACTGTCGGAAATCATCCACCTGGCTGAAAACGGCGTGCGTGAAGTGACCCTGCTGGGCCAGAACGTCAACGGCTACCGTGGCCTGACCCACGACGGGCGCCTGGCCGACCTGGCGGAGCTGATCCGCGTGGTCGCCGCCGTCGATGGCATCGAGCGCATCCGCTACACCACCTCGCACCCGCTGGAGTTTTCCGACAGCCTGATCCAGGCCCACGCCGAAGTGCCGGAATTGGTCAAGCACCTGCACTTGCCGGTGCAATCGGGCTCGGACCGCATCCTGTCGGCGATGAAGCGCAACCACACGGCGCTGGAATACAAATCCAAGCTGCGCAAGTTGCGCGCCGCAGTACCGGGCATTTGCATCAGTTCGGACTTTATCGTTGGTTTCCCGGGCGAAACCGAGAAAGATTTCCAACAGACCATGAAGTTGATCGAGGACGTCGGTTTCGACTTCTCCTACTCGTTTGTTTACAGCCAACGCCCAGGTACACCTGCCGCGGACCTACTGGATGAAACCCCGGAAGCGCTGAAAAAGGAGCGTTTGAACGCGCTGCAACATCGCCTCAACCAACAGGGTTTCGAGATCAGCCGACAAATGGTCGGTTCGATCCAGCGCATCCTGGTTACGGATTACTCGAAAAAGGACCCGGGTGAATTGCAGGGCCGTACCGAGAACAACCGCATCGTCAACTTCCGTTGCGATGACCCCACCCTGATCGGCCAGTTTGCCGATGTGCATATCGATGCGGCGCAGCCACACTCGTTGCGCGGCTCGCTGATCAACTGATCTCGCGGACCGGATGAAGATCAAAATGTGGGAGCGGGCTTGCCTGCGATAGCGATGTATCAGTGCCCTATGCGCCAACTGACCCACCGCTATCGCAGGCAAGCCAGCTCCCACAGGAGTTCTTCATGGTTATCGAGAGTGGGGCCAGTCTATTTAAGTGCTTTCGCACACCGGCGCCTGGCGTTATTCTCTCTCTCACCTCATCAGCCAAAGGGCGGCTAAAAGCAACCTTGAACGCACCCATAGCAGAACCCCATCGTTTTCTCCTCGAGCCTTTTGAGGCTCGCCGTTTCGCCAACCTGTGCGGACAGTTCGACGAGCACCTGCGCCTGATCGAACAACGCCTGAGCATCGAGATCCGCAACCGCGGCAATCAGTTCGAACTCATTGGTGAACCCCAACACACCACGTCTGCAGAAAACCTGCTGCGTCGCCTCTACCGCGAGACCAAGGGCAGTGAGCTGTCGCCGGAAACGGTGCACCTGTACCTGCAGGAGTCCGCCGTGGAAGACCTGGCCAACAACCCGGTGGCCGAAGCCAGCGTGGCCCTGCGTACCAAAAAAGGCATGATTCGCCCACGTGGCTTGAATCAGCAGAAGTACGTCAAGGAAATCCTCGGCAACGACATCAACTTCGGCATCGGCCCAGCCGGTACTGGCAAGACCTACCTGGCCGTGGCCTGTGCGGTCGATGCCCTGGAGCGCGAGCAGGTGCGACGCATCCTGCTGGTGCGCCCGGCGGTCGAGGCCGGCGAAAAGCTTGGTTTCCTGCCCGGCGACCTGGCCCAGAAAATCGACCCGTACCTGCGCCCGCTCTACGACGCACTCTACGAGATGCTCGGTTTTGAATACGTCGCCAAGCTGATCGAGCGCCAGGTGATCGAGATCGCCCCGCTGGCCTACATGCGTGGCCGTACCCTGAACAACAGCTTCATCATCCTCGACGAAAGCCAGAACACTACCGTCGAGCAGATGAAGATGTTCCTCACCCGTATCGGTTTCGGCTCCACTGCCGTGATCACCGGTGACGTCACCCAGGTCGACCTGCCCAAGGGCACCAAGTCGGGGCTGGCTCAGGTGATCGAGGTGCTCAAGGACGTGCCGGGCATCAGCTTTACGCACTTCATGCCCAAGGACGTGGTGCGCCATCCGCTGGTGCAGCGCATTGTCGAGGCCTATGAGCGCTTCGACCACAAGGACGACGCTCCGGCCAAGGACGTTCACCGCGATGCTTGAGCTAGACCTGCAGCTGGCCACCGAAGCGCCCGCCCCCAGCGAAGAACAGTTTCGTCAGTGGTGCACCCTGGCCTTGCGCCAACGCACTGCCGACTCGGAACTGACCATTCGCCTGGTGGACGAGCCCGAAGGCCGCGAGCTGAACCACACCTGGCGCCAGAAGGACTACGCGACCAACGTGCTGTCCTTCCCCGCCGACGTACCGGATGAGCTGCTGGATATCCCGTTGCTGGGCGATCTGGTGATCTGCGTCGAGGTGGTCGAGCGTGAGGCGAAGGAACAAGGCAAGGAACTTGAGGCCCATTGGGCCCATCTAGTCATCCACGGCTGCTTGCATCTCTTGGGTTACGACCATATAGACGATGATGAAGCCGAAGAAATGGAAACACTGGAACGAACGTTGCTTGCAGAACTGGGTCACCGTGACCCTTATGCAGACGACGAAAACTGATCAACACTCAACTGTCATATCAAAGGATTTAGAGTAATCGCTATGAGCGAAGACCGATCGAGCAACGGGCAGAAGTCATGGCTGGGTAAACTGACCCAGGCTTTTGCCCACGAGCCGAAAAACCGCCAGGAGCTGCTGGAGCTGCTGCGCGAGGCCCACCAGAACAAGTTGCTGGACAGCGAAGCGCTGGCCATCGTCGAAGGCGCCATTCAGGTGGCTGACCTGCAAGTACGGGACATCATGGTCCCGCGTTCGCAGATGATCAGCATCAAGGCGACCCAGACCCCACGGGAATTCCTCCCGGCCGTAATCGACTCGGCGCACTCGCGCTACCCGGTGATCGGTGAAAGCCATGACGACGTCATGGGTGTCCTGCTGGCCAAGGACCTGCTGCCGCTGATCCTCAAGGAGAACGGCGACAGCTTCAACATCAAGGACCTGCTGCGTCCGGCCACCTTCGTACCTGAATCCAAGCGCCTGAATGTGCTGCTGCGCGAATTCCGCGCCAACCACAATCACATGGCCATTGTGATCGACGAATACGGCGGCGTGGCGGGCCTGGTGACCATCGAGGACGTGCTGGAACAGATCGTCGGCGACATCGAAGACGAGCACGACGTCGAAGAAGACAGCTACATCAAGCCGCTGCCCAGCGGTGACTTCCTGATCAAGGCGCTGACGCCAATCGAAAACTTCAACGAGTTCTTCGACAGCGAATTCTCCGACGATGAGTTCGACACGGTCGGCGGCCTGGTGATGAGTGCGTTCGGGCATCTGCCCAAGCGTAACGAGACCACCGAGATTGGCGCCTATCGCTTCCGCATTTTGAATGCCGATAGTCGTCGTATCCATCTGATCCGTTTGACACCTATTGCCCGCTAAGGAATGACATGCAGCGCCTGAACCGCCCCGGCTGGCCCGGTAACTTGCTGGCCGTGGTGGCCGGCGCCATCACTACCCTGGCGCTGGCGCCGTTCGATATCTGGCCGTTGGCTCTGGTAGCGGTCGGCCTGTTCTATATCGGCCTGCGGGAGCTGACCCCCCGCCAGGCCCTGGGCCGCGGCTGGTGTTTCGGTTTCGGCCTGTTTGGCGCCGGCACCAGCTGGATCTACTACAGCATTCACCACTTCGGCGGCGCTTCGGTGTTGCTGGCGGGGTTCCTGATGCTGCTGTTTACCGCCGCCATCGCCTGGTTCTTTGCCCTGCCCGCCTGGTTGTGGGCGCGCTGGCTGCGCCGCAATGAAGCGCCGTTGGCGGATGCCCTGACCTTCGCCGCGTTATGGGTTGGCCAGGAAGCGTTTCGTGGCTGGTTCCTCACCGGCTTCCCCTGGTTGTACTCCGGTTACAGCCAACTCGACGGCCCGCTGACCGGCCTCGCGCCGCTGGGCGGAATGTGGCTGATTTCCTTCGCCCTGGCACTCACGGCAGCCCTGCTGTGCAACCTGCCGCGCCTGCTGGCAAGCAAGCGCAACGCCTTCATTGGTGCGGGCCTGGTGTTGCTGGTCGCCCCCTGGGCTATCGGCCTGGCGCTCAAGCACCACGCCTGGACCTCGCCCTCCGGCGATCCCCTGAGCGTCGCCGCCATCCAGGGCAACGTCGAGCAAAGCATGAAGTGGGACCCCCAGCAGCTCAATGCGCAGTTGGCGCTGTACCGCGATATGAGCCTGAGCTCCAAGCGTGTCGACCTGCTGGTATGGCCGGAAACCGCCGTGCCGGTGCTCAAGGAGTCGGTCGAGGGCTACCTGGGCATGATGGGCAAGTTTGCCGCCGACCGGAACACCGCGCTGATTACCGGGGTACCGATTCGCCAGGAAGTGCACCATGAGAAGCGTTACTTCAATGGCATTACCGTAGTCGGCGAAGGTGACGGCACCTATCTCAAGCAAAAGCTGGTGCCGTTTGGCGAATACGTGCCGTTGCAGGACATGCTGCGCGGGCTGATTGCGTTCTTCGACCTGCCGATGTCGGACTTCGCCCGCGGCCCTTCAGACCAGGCCATGCTTCAGGCCAAGGGCTATCAGATTGCGCCGTTCATTTGCTATGAAGTGGTGTACCCGGAATTCGCTGCCGGCCTGTCGGCCCAGAGCGACTTGCTGCTGACCATCAGCAACGACACCTGGTTCGGCCGCTCCATCGGCCCATTGCAGCACCTGCAAATGGCGCAGATGCGTGCACTGGAAGCCGGGCGCTGGATGATCCGCGCCACCAACAACGGCGTGACCGGGCTGATCAACCCGTTTGGGCAGATCACCGCACAGATCCCGCAATTCGAGCGTGGCATTCTCTACGGCGAAGTGGTGCCGATGCATAACCTCACGCCGTACCTGCAGTGGCGTTCGTGGCCGTTGATCATTGTGTGCTTGGCATTGTTTGGCTGGGCCCTGTTGGCTGGCCGGATGTCCAAAACCGTCTAACCGGACAAACACCAAACAAATGTGGGAGGGGGCTTGCTCCCGATAGCAGAGTGTCAGTATCAAATGTACTGACTGACACACTGCTATCGGGAGCAAGCCCCCTCCCACATTTTTATCCTACGGTGTTACTGATAAAACACCCGGTATCCCACCTGCCCCACCGCCTCATTGATCAACTGCCCGCTCTGCCACACCGCCTTGACCTCCGGCATCCAGCCGCCGAGCGGCCGGCCGTGGTCTACGCCCAGAAAGCCCACCGGCCCGGGCACCACAGTAAAACCGGCCTTCTCAAAGCTCCACACCGAACGCGGCATGTGCCAGGCTTGAGTCACCACCACCACACGCTTGATACCTTCCGGTAATAGAATCTCAGCGCTCATCTGGGCGTTTTCCCAAGTGGTACGACTACGCTCTTCCTTCCAGCGCACGCTGACACCGAAGTCATCCTGCATCGACACGGCCATCATCTCGGCCTCACTGGGCGGCGTGCCGTAGTGCAAGCCGCCACTGGTCAGCACCGGCAAACCTGACGCCTTGGCCAGTCGCGCCGCATAACGCTCACGCTCCAAGCCAATGCCGGTGGGCTGGTCGCTGCCCCAGGCAATATCCCCACGCTCACGTCCCGAGCCCAGCACCACAATTGCATCGGCCCGCTGGGCCAGCGTAGCCCAGTCTTCGCGAGCCAAAGGCGGCTCAGTCTCGAGGGCACGAGCGCCCCATTGCACCATCACCGGCAGGCTGATCAACCACATCCCGCCCAGTCCGAGGGCAAAACATAATCCGGCCAGGCGCGGGCGACTGCGACGAAACCACCAGGCAAGAACCAGCAACAGCAAGAAAATACCGGGCGGCAACAACAATTGCTTAATGAAATAACGAAAAGGCATCGGGCATCTCCAAAGATGCCCGAAGCCTAGATGCAACGGGGTTGAGCGACAATCTTTCTTTACCAGCCTGTTTCAAGAAAATTAACGGATGGCACTGTGCTTCACTTGCACCGTACGGACCGGGATTTTTCCGGGTCGCGACCGGCCGCCAGATCCTTCAGCCAGACAACCTTGGCCGAACGAAGAGGCTCTTGGGCTGGCGGGGAGGCCTGCCCATGAGAGGCGCGGTGGTGATTCAACTCCAGGTAGTTCTTGATCAGTTCAAGCTCCGCCTGGCTCAAGCCTCGCAACTCCAGCTCCAGAGGCCGTTCATCACGCAATCGGCCTGCGGTTCTTGCGGCATCCAATGCCCGACCCAAACGGTCGATCAATCCCTCATACAACTGCGGTTTCGTTAAAGTTCGCTGCGATTCAACCATCCCCTCACCTCATTGAAGAAATACTTGCTCCCCAATAAACAGCGTAGCCCCCGTTGCTGCGCCTGCCCGCTGCCGCGACAGACGGCCCTTGCCGCGCAATCAGGGTTTCCCTCGATAGAGTGGGGTCATGTATGCTACGGCGCTTCCTGTAACTCCACTTCCCGCAGGGTTTGGGCACGGACGCGCCGCTTCTTGGTGTCGAACAACCCGGACAGTGCACCGAAGAGGATTAGGCCACCCCTATCCAGTTCAAAAGTAGCCATGCACGAACAATATCAGCCCCGTGAAATAGAAAATGCCGCCCAAACGTTCTGGGACGAGCAGAAGTCCTTTGAAGTCAGTGAACAGCCAGGCAAGGAGACTTACTACTGCCTGTCGATGTTCCCTTACCCCAGCGGCAAGCTACACATGGGGCACGTGCGTAACTACACCATCGGCGACGTGATTTCCCGCTACCAGCGCATGCTCGGCAAGAATGTCCTGCAACCCATGGGCTGGGACGCCTTCGGCATGCCGGCGGAAAACGCCGCGATGAAAAACAACGTGGCCCCCGCCAAGTGGACCTACGAAAACATCGCCTACATGAAGACCCAGCTGCGCAGCCTGGGCCTGGCGGTGGACTGGTCCCGCGAAGTGACCACCTGCAAGCCGGACTACTACCGCTGGGAACAATGGCTGTTCACTCGCCTGTTCGAAAAAGGCGTGATCTACAAAAAAAGCGGCACCGTGAACTGGGACCCGATCGACCAGACCGTACTGGCCAACGAGCAGGTCATCGACGGTCGCGGCTGGCGCTCCGGCGCGCTGATCGAAAAGCGCGAAATCCCGATGTACTACTTCAAGATCACCGCCTACGCCGATGAACTCTTGTCGAGCCTCGATGACTTGCCGGGCTGGCCTGAACAGGTCAAGACCATGCAACGCAACTGGATCGGCAAATCCAAGGGCATGGAAGTACAGTTCCCGTACAACGTCGATTCCATCGGCGAAGCCGGTGCACTCAAGGTCTTTACAACCCGTCCGGATACCCTGATGGGCGCGACCTACGTCGCAGTGGCCGCCGAACACCCGCTGGCCACCCAGGCTGCACAGAACAACCCCGAGCTGCAGGCATTCATCGCCGAATGCAAAGGCGGCAGCGTGGCCGAAGCAGACGTCGCCACCCAGGAGAAAAAAGGCCTGCCGACCGGATTGTTCGTCGAGCACCCGCTGACGGGCGACAAACTGCCGGTCTGGGTCGCCAACTACGTGCTGATGCACTACGGCGACGGCGCCGTCATGGCGGTGCCGGCCCACGATGAGCGCGACTTCGAATTCGCCATCAAATACAACCTGCCGATCAAGTCTGTGGTGCGCACCAGCTCGGGCGACACCAACCCTGCACCATGGCAGGACGCCTATGGCGAGCACGGCACCCTGATCAATTCCGGCGAGTTCGACGGCCTGGATTTCCAAGGCGCCTTCGACGCTATCGAAGTCGCGCTGATCAAGAAGAACCTCGGCGCCTCGCGCACCCAGTTCCGCCTGCGCGACTGGGGCATCAGCCGCCAGCGCTACTGGGGCTGCCCGATCCCGATCATCCACTGCGAGAGCTGTGGCGACGTGCCCGTACCGGAGAACCAGCTGCCTGTCGTGCTGCCGGAAGATGTCGTGCCCGATGGCGCCGGCTCGCCGCTGGCGCGCATGCCGGAGTTCTACGAGTGCAGCTGCCCGAAATGCGGCGCGCCGGCCAAGCGTGAAACAGACACCATGGACACCTTTGTCGAGTCCTCGTGGTACTACGCTCGCTACGCCTCGCCGCACTATGAAGGCGGCCTGGTGGAAAAATCCGCAGCCGACCATTGGCTGCCGGTTGACCAGTACATCGGCGGCATCGAACACGCCATTCTCCACCTGCTGTATGCGCGTTTCTTCCACAAGCTGATGCGCGACGAAGGCCTGGTGAGTTCCGATGAGCCGTTCAAGAACCTGCTGACCCAGGGCATGGTGATCGCCGAGACCTACTACCGCCGTGAAGCCAATGGTGCCTACACCTGGTTCAACCCGGCGGATGTCGAGCTCGAGCGTGACAGCAAGGCCAAGGTGATCAGTGCCAAGCTGAAATCCGACGGTCTGCCGGTGGAGATCGGCGGCACCGAGAAGATGGCCAAGTCGAAGAACAACGGTGTCGACCCGCAGTCGATGATCGACCAGTTCGGCGCCGACACCTGCCGCCTGTTCATGATGTTCGCCTCGCCGCCTGACATGAGCGCCGAATGGTCCGACTCCGGCGTCGAAGGCTCGCACCGCTTCCTCAAGCGCGTCTGGCGCCTGGCCCATGCCCATGTCAGCCAGGGCTTGCCGGGCAAGCTGGACGTCGCGGCCTTGAACGACGAGCAGAAAGCCATTCGTCGCAGCACCCACCTGGCCATCCGCCAGGCCAGCCAGGACGTAGGGCAGCACCACAAGTTCAACACCGCCATCGCCCAGGTGATGACGCTGATGAACGTGCTGGAGAAAGCCCCGCAAGCTACAGAACTTGACCGCGCGCTGATCCAGGAAGGCCTGGAAACAGTTATTCTGTTGCTCGCACCGATCACGCCGCACATCAGCCATGAACTGTGGAGCCGTTTGGGCCACAGCGGCGCCGTAATCGATGCCGCCTGGCCAGTGCAGGATGAAAGCGCCCTGGTACAGGACACGCTGCAATTGGTCATCCAGGTCAACGGTAAACTGCGCGGCCAGATCGACATGCCGGCCAGCGCCAGCCGTGAAGAGGTTGAGGCCGCTGCACGCATCAACGAGAACGTGCTGCGCTTTACCGAAGGCCTGACGATCCGCAAAGTGATCGTGGTGCCCGGCAAACTGGTCAACATCGTCGCCAGCTAAATCGGATCGGGCGCGGGGCTTGGGCCCTGCGCCGAACTAAACCTTTAGGGCCTCGATATGGCCCACATGGTTTCAAGGGGAGCAACAAAATGATCAAACGCAATCTGCTGGTTATGGGCCTTGCCGTGCTGTTGAGCGCTTGCGGCTTCCAGCTGCGTGGCACCGGTACCAATGAGCTGTCGCTCAAGGAACTCGACGTCAGCGCCCGCAACGCCTATGGCGAGACCGTGACCCAGCTGCGCCAGACCCTGGAAAACAGCGGCGTGCATGTGTACAACGGCGCGACCTACAAACTGATCCTGACGGATGAGAAAGAAACCCAGCGCAATATCAGCTACGCCAGTGCCGGCCGTGCGTCAGACGTCGAGTTGAACACTGCGCTCCTCTTCGAAGTACAAGGCCGCGATAACTTGCCGCTGATGGGTGACAAGATCCAGGTGCAGAAGGTTGTCAGTCACGACGGCAACAACCTGGTGGGTTCAGACTCCGAGACCCTCCAGGTGCGCAAGGAAATGCGTCGTGAGCTGATCCAGCGCATGATGACGCGCCTGCAAATGCTGACCCCGGAAAAGCTGGCCGCCCTGCAGCAAACCGCCGACAACAAGGCCAAGGCTGATGCCGATGCCCTGAAAGCCGCGCAAGAGTATGAAGACAACACGCCGAAACAATCGCCTGTTGAAGTCCCAGTCGAGTAAGCCAGGCGGGGCGCCCCTGGCGCCCCGTTCGACCCGTCTATGAAACTTGCCCCTGCCCAACTCGCCAAGCACCTGCAAGGTGGCCTCGCGCCTGTCTATATCGTCAGCGGCGATGACCCGCTGCTGTGCCAGGAAGCGGCCGACGCGATCCGCACCGCCGCACGTCAGCAAGGCTTCGACGAACGCCAGGTCTTCAGCGCCGACGCCAGTTTCGACTGGGGTACATTGCTGCAGGCCGGCGCCAGCATGTCGTTGTTTGCCGAAAAGCGCCTGCTGGAACTGCGCCTGCCCTCGGGCAAGCCGGGCGACAAAGGTGCGGCGGCGTTGATGGAATATTGCTCGCGTCCTGCCGAAGACACGATCTTGCTGGTCAGCCTGCCCAAGCTTGACGGCAGTGCGCAGAAAACCAAGTGGGGCAAGGCGCTGGTAGAAGGCCCACAGACCCAGTTCATCCAGATCTGGCCAGTGGACAGCAACCAGTTGCCGCAGTGGATTCGTCAGCGCTTGTCACAATCGGGGCTGGCAGCGACACAAGATGCCGTAGAGCTGATCGCCGCCCGGGTCGAGGGCAACCTGCTTGCCGCCGCCCAGGAGATCGAAAAGCTCAAGCTGATGGCCGAGGATGGTCAGATCACTGTCGAAACCGTACAAGGCGCAGTCGCTGACAGCGCTCGCTTTGATGTGTTCGGCCTGGTGGATGCGATCCTCAACGGCGAGCCCGCCCACGCCCTGCGTATGCTCGAAGGCCTGCGTGGCGAAGGGGTGGAACCGCCCGTGATTCTCTGGGCCCTGGCTCGGGAGTTGCGGGTACTGGCGAACATTGCCCTGCAATACAGCCAGGGCACACCCCTGGATAAATGTTTCAGCCAGGCCAGGCCTCCGGTGTGGGACAAGCGCAAACCGCTGATGAGCAAAGCTCTGCAACGGCACTCGGCGCAACGCTGGGCGCAACTGTTGCTGGAAGCCCAGCGCATCGACGCCCAGATCAAGGGCCAGGCCGCCGGCTCGCCGTGGATGAGCCTGAGCCGTCTGTCGCTGTTGATGGCCGGCCAGCGCCTGACGCTGCCCGCTGAATAACCCACCGATCCAATTGTGGGAGGGGGCTTGCTCCCTCCCACATTCGACCGCGTACCTTTCCTACATGTCGTCAGGCTTTACAGCCGGGCAACTTCGGCAGATGATTTGCACCGCTCCATTCCACACCCTAGCGAGAGAACCATCATGAGCAAAAAGCCATCCAAGCATGGCCCCAACAAGGCTAAATCCATCATCGCCCAGCCCTTGTTCCGCAGCCGCCAGGAACGCGCCGGCAAGGGCAAAGGCAGCTACCGCCGCGAAGCCTTCCAGTCTAATAGCTGGGAGGCTTCTTACTTTCTGGCTGCCTGAAGGCAAGCGCCCCTCTGGCATGATAAGGTCTATACCTGATTTGTAACCCCCTGGACCTGTGCATGCCCTCTAGTCTTTCTCGTCGTTGGCACCTTCGCCAATTGATCGCTGCCTCCAGCCTCATTCTGCTCGTCGCCTGCGCGGAAAAACCTACCGCCGCGGATGCGCAACCCCTGCCCAAGCTCCAGACCGCACCGGCCATCGCGCCAGCCGTCGTTGCCCCGCTGGCGGTGGACAATCTTGACATCCAACCGACCCAGACCTTCGCCGAATGGCAGGCGGGCTTTCGTGCGCAAGCCCTGCAGGCCGGGATCACAGCTGACGTCTTCGATAACGCCTTTGCTGGCGTCACCCCTGATATGGCGGTAATTCGCGCCGACCGCAGCCAGCCGGAGTTTTCCCGCCCTGTGTGGGAATACCTCGACGGCGCCCTGTCACCAGTGCGCGTGCGTAATGGCCAGGCGCTGTTGGTCAAGTACGCCGATATCCTGCAAAGCATTGAGCAGCGCTATGGTGTCGACCGCCAGGCGCTGGTCTCGGTTTAGGGCATGGAGAGCAACTTCGGCGCGTTCCAGGGCAACAACTCGGTGATCCGCTCCCTCGCCACCCTGGCCTACGAAGGCCGTCGCCCGGCCTTTGCCCAGGCGCAACTGCTGGCGGCACTGCAGATCATCCAGCATGGCGATATTCAGGCCGACCAGATGAAAGGCTCATGGGCCGGTGCAATGGGCCAAACCCAGTTTATCCCGACCACCTATAACACCCATGCCGTGGACTTCGACGGTGACGGTCGCCGTGATATCTGGAACAGCCCGTCCGATGCCCTCGCCTCCACTGCGCATTACCTGCAAAGCTCCGGCTGGCAAAAAGGCCAGCCTTGGGGTGTTGAAGTGCAGCCGCTTCCCTCGGGCTTCGATTACAGCCTTGCCGATGGTGGCGTGCGCAAGAGTGTTGCCGAATGGCTGCAACTGGGGATTGAGTTGCCACCCGGTGTGAGCCTGCCGGCCAACGTCGATCAATTGTCCGCCGCCCTGCTGTTGCCGGCGGGTTACCGCGGCCCGGCATTCCTGGTACTGGATAACTTCCGCGCGATCCTCAAGTACAACAATTCGTCATCCTATGCGCTGGCAGTTGGCCTGTTGTCGGAGCGATTTGGCGGCGGCGGTGTGATTCGTGGCAGTTGGCCCAAAGATGAGCTGCCGCTGAGCCGCTCACAGCGTATCGACCTGCAAACGGCGCTCAGCGCCAAGGGTTATGACGCGGGTAATGCGGATGGGATTATCGGCGCCAACACGCGCAAGGCGATTCGAGCGGCGCAGCAGGCGTTGGGCTGGCCGGCGGATGGGTATCCGACGGTGAAGTTGCTGGAATCCCTGCAAGGCCGGTAGATTGACTTATGGCGACTACCGCAATCGGGGGCAAGCCCCCTCCCACACTTGGAATGCATTCCAAAAATGTGGGAGGGGGCTTGCCCCCGATTGCGGTTTAGCAGACTGTAAAAAACTCAGTGGTTGAACACTACGCCCTGCTCCAGCACCAGCTGCTGCTCCCCCGCATCCAGGCGCACCAAAGCGCCCATCGGCAACGTCAGGTTCGGGTCGCAATGACCACTGCGCCAGCCTGCCAGCACCGGAATGCACAGCGGCTCGAAGGTCTGCTTGAGCAACCGCTCCAGCGCGACGTTATCCACACCCGCCACGTCCCCGACCAGCACACCGGCAACCTGGGCCAGCTTGCCCGCCAGGCGCAGGTGAGTCAGCAGGCGGTCGATACGATAAAGCGGCTCGTTGACGTCCTCGATAAACAGGATGATGGCTTCGGCGTCTATTTCGTACGGCGTGCCCATGACCGCCGCGATCATCGACAGGTTACCGCCCAGCAAGCGCCCACAGGCGATGCCTGGTTCGATCGTGGTCAATGGATAGGCCGCAGGGTGCGCAAGCACGCTGCCGGCGCCCAGCTGACCACGCAGCAGGCTGAACAATGAGGATTCCGTGGGTTGCTGCTTGCCACCCAGCAGGTCGGCATTGAGCATTGGACCGTGGAACGTGACAAAACCGGCATAACGGTTGATCGCCAGGTGCAAGGCGGTGATATCGCTGTAGCCCACGAACGGCTTGGGGTTGGCGCGCAGCAGGTCGAAGTCCAGCGCGTCGAGCAGGCGTGGCGTGCCGTAGCCGCCGCGCAGGCAGAGAATGGCATCGATTTCGGGGTTGGCGAAGGCGGCATGCACGTCGCGCAGGCGCACTTCATCGCTACCGGCCAGGTAGCCGTCGCGTTCGTATACACCGGGATAAATGCGCAGGTCGTAGCCACGGGCACGCATCCATTGCCCGGCTTTTTCAACGTCCAGTGCAGCAGGGCCGGCGGGGGCGATCAGGGCGATGGTGCCTTCAGAACGAAGGGCTGGAACGGCTGGCGTCATATACAACTCTCCCTAGTCAACGCGCAACGAAATGTGGGAGGGGGCTTACCCCCGATGGCTGTGTGACAGTCAATACATGAGTGACTGATACACCGCAATCGGGAGCAAGCCCCCTCCCACATTGGACTTAGGAAACCAAGCTTGCCTTGACCAGCTTGGCCTGCTCATCGGCATGGTACGAAGAACGCACCAACGGGCCGGACGCGACGTTCTTGAAGCCCATCTTGTAACCTTCCTCAGCGAACCAGGCGAAGGTGTCCGGGTGCACGAAACGCTGCACTGGCAAGTGGCTGCGGGACGGTTGCAGGTACTGGCCCAGGGTCAGCATGTCGATGTCGTGCTCGCGCATGCGCTTCATGACTTCGATCACTTCTTCATCGGTTTCGCCCAGGCCGAGCATCAAGCCGGACTTGGTCGGGATGTGCGGCATCATCTGCTTGAATTTCTGCAGCAGGGTCAGCGACCACTGGTAGTCCGAACCCGGACGCGCAGCCTTGTACAGGCGCGGCACGGTTTCCAGGTTGTGATTGAACACATCCGGCGGCTCGGCGGCGGTGATTTCCAGCGCGACGTCCATACGCCCACGGTAGTCCGGCACCAGGGTTTCGAGCATCACGTTCGGCGACAGCTTGCGGATTTCGCGGATGCAGTCGGCAAAGTGCTGGGCACCGCCGTCACGCAGGTCGTCACGGTCAACCGAGGTGATCACCACATACTTGAGTTTCAGGTCAGCGATGGCGATGGCCAGGCTTTCCGGTTCGTTGACGTCCAGAGGCTTCGGACGGCCGTGGCCGACGTCGCAGAACGGGCAACGACGGGTGCAGATGTCGCCCATGATCATGAAGGTGGCGGTGCCGCCGGAGAAGCATTCGCCCAGGTTCGGGCAGGACGCTTCTTCGCACACGCTGTGCAGCTTGTGCTTGCGCAGCAGCGCCTTGATACGGTCGACTTCCGGCGATACCGGGATGCGCACGCGGATCCAGTCAGGTTTCTTCGGCAGTTCGGTGGTCGGGATGATCTTGACCGGGATGCGTGCAACCTTCTCGGCGCCGCGCAGCTTGACGCCGGCTTCCACCTTGGCACGCGGGGCCGGGGCTGGACGCTCGGTGATGTCCAGCGTCGGGATCATGGTTTGCACTGCATCAGTAGTCATAATCAGTCGATTCCGCCCGTGAGGGTCGTCTGCTCAGCATAGTCGAGGTGTTTGACGAGCTGCGCACGCAGCCGGGCACTAACCTCGGCAAATTTAATCGGTGTGGCGTGGTCACTCAGCTGTGTCATCGCCAGCCCGGCGTAACCGCACGGGTTGATGCGCTGGAACGGCGCCAGGTCCATGTCCACGTTCAGGGCCAGGCCATGAAAGGAACAACCATGGCGAATCCGCAAGCCCAGGGAGGCGATCTTCGCGCCATCCACATACACACCGGGGGCATCGGGCTTGGCTGCGGCGCTCACGCCATAACTGGCCAACAGCTCGATCAGGCAAGCCTCCATGCGGCTGACCAGGTCGCGCACGCCAAACCCCAGCTTGCGCACGTCCAGCAATAGATAAGCGACAAGCTGACCGGGCCCATGGTAAGTCACTTGACCCCCTCGGTCGACCTGCACCACCGGAATATCACCCGGAAGTAGCAGATGCTCTGCCTTGCCGGCCTGGCCCTGGGTGAATACCGGTGGATGTTCCACCAGCCAGATTTCATCCGGTACCGAGGTGCCGCGCTCGTTGGTAAAGCGCTGCATGGCATGCCAGACCGGCTCGTAGGCCATCCGGCCGAGCTCGCGAAAGCCCAGGACTTCTGACATCACAGCACCATGTGCACGAAGCCGGTGGCCCGCAGTTCGCTGTTGATGTTGTAGAGCTGGTCTTGATCGGTGGCAACGATGTGCAACTGGATCGTGGTGTACTTGCCGGTGGAGCTTTGACGCTCGTCCACGCGGTTGTCGTTGATCGTCGCATGCTTCCTGACGATCTCGAGAATCTTGTCCTTGCGGCCCACGCCGGTATCGCTGATCACCTTGACGGGATAATCCGTCACCGGGAATTCGATCTTTGGCGCCTTTACTTCTTTATCGGTCATGGCGTAACGGCCTCGTAAGCGGTAAGCCGTGGCGACGGGCAAAGCCCCGCGTCGGATCAACGCGGGGCTTTGCAGGTGCACACAATCAGTTGAACAAGCCGTAGAAGAATAGACGGATGCTATCCCATACGCGGCGGAAGATACCACCTTCGTCGACCGCGTCCAGCGCGATCAGGTCGGCGCTGTGCACCACCTTGTCTTCCAGCTTGACTTCGACTTTACCGATCACGTCGCCCTTGGCGATTGGCGCAACCAATTGCGGGTTCAGGGTCATGCTGGCAGCGAGCTTTTTCAGCTGGCCCTTAGGCATGGTCAAGGTCAAGTCGTCGGCCAGGCCGGCCTTGACTTGGGAGGTCGCACCTTTCCAGACCGGCGCGGTCGCAAGCTCAGCACCCTTCTGGTAGAAGGTCTGGGTTTCGAAGAAGCGGAAGCCGTAGGTCAGCAGTTTCTGCGTCTCGGCCGCACGGGCCTGCTCGCTGTTGGTGCCAAATACCACGGCGATCAGGCGCTGGCCATCACGTACGGCGGACGACACCATGCAGTAGCCGGCTTCGTCGGTATGGCCAGTTTTCAGGCCGTCGACGGTCTTGTCGCGCCACAGCAACAGGTTGCGGTTAGGCTGCTTGATGTTGTTCCAGAAGAATTCCTTCTGGGAGTAGATCGCATAGTGCACCGGGTCGACACGGATGATTGCGCGCGCCAGCAGCGCCATATCGTGAGCCGACGAGTAGTGCTCAGGGTTCGGCAGGCCCGTCGGGTTCATGAAGTGGCTGTTGGTCATGCCCAGGTCGCCGGCCGTCTTGTTCATCATGTCGGCAAAGGCGTCTTCGCTGCCGGCGATATGCTCGGCCAGGGCGACGCTGGCGTCGTTACCGGACTGGATGATGATGCCGTGCAACAGGTCGCTCACGGTGACTTGCGAACCCACCTTGATGAACATCCGCGAACCGCCGGTGCGCCAGGCGTTTTCGCTGACGGTGACCGGATCGTTTTCGCCGATCTGGCCGCGACGGATTTCCAGGGTCGCGATGTAGGCAGTCATCAGCTTGGTCAGGCTCGCCGGCGGCAGGCGCTGGTCACCATTGCTCTCGACCAGCACGTTGCCACTGGCGGCATCCATGAGGACCCAGGACTTGGCGGCCAGTTGCGGGGAGGCCGGCACCATTTCAACCGCCCAGGCGGCCGGGGTGATGATCAGCGAGATAAGCAGGCACGTGCGTTTGGCTAAGGTGGTGATGTTCATCCGTCTCTCGAAATTGCTTATGGAAACTTGCCCTCGCGGGCAAAACTATTCAGACAGCCCGCTTCCAGGCTGTCACGTATTCGGTTGCCCGCTCACCCCTTGCCCCTGGGTTTTTATTGTTCACGAGCCAACAACCTGGGCTCGAGCGCGCATGCGCGCCTGAGCCATCAATCCATTACTGCTTATTCTGCGGTGACCACGCTGGGTTGCCCCAGGTTAGCCAGGCGTACGCTGTTCTGCACTTTGGCTACCTCGCTCGGCGAGCCGATCGGGCCCATGCGTACACGGTGCAAGGTTTGCTGGTTACGCACGATGGAGCTGATGAAGACTGGCGCGCTGACCATGCCGCTGAGCTTGGACCTTAACAGTTCTGCCGCATCCGGGTTGGCGAAAGCGCCCACCTGCAGGTATTGCCCGCCCACAGTAGAAGCGCCCGGCGCTGCATGGGGTACCACCACGGTATCCGGGGCATGCTGCGCCGGCGGCGGCGTCCACTGCTCGATCTTGCCGGTCGATGCCGTCACTTGCGGTTGCGGAGCCTGCGGTTCGTTGAGCATCAACGGCGCCGGCTTGCCGCGCTGGGCCCAGTACTGCGCGGGGTCGATACCTTCGACTTTCACCCGTGCGGTGCCGGTTTCGGCATAACCGAGCTTCTTCGCCGCGGCATAGGACAAGTCGATGATCCGGTCCGAATAGAACGGCCCACGGTCATTGACGCGCAGGATCACCGTGCGGTTGTTGTCCAAATTGGTCACGCGCACATAGCTGGGCAGCGGCAGGGTCTTGTGGGCCGCGCTCATGCCATACAGGTCATACACTTCGCCATTGGCGGTGTTCTGGCCATGGAACTTGGTGCCGTACCAGGACGCGGTACCCGATTGCACGTAGGTCTTGGATTCCTGCAACGGGAAGTAATTCTTGCCGAGCACGGTATAGGGGTTGGCCTTGTAGGGGCCGGTGTGCAGGGTCGGCGTGGCATCCGGGATTTTCGACACATCCACATCCCACCACGGCGCGCCGTCTTTGTGCGCGCGGTTGATGTCCAGGCCCGGTTGGGCGCGGACCACCGCACCGCCGGCCTTCTTGGCAGGCGCACGGTTAGGGCTGGTGGAGCAACTGGCGACCAGCAGGCACAACGCGGTGAACGCCACCAGCTTGAGCGGTTTTTTGAACGGCGATACCCGCATTACTTGTTGCCCCGTGCTTTGACCAGCTCGTCTGACAGCTGATGTACGGCCATGGCGTACATCACACTGCGGTTATAACGCGTGATTGCGTAGAAATTCTTCAGGCCCATCCAGTATTCCGGGCCGTTTGCGCCTTCCAGGCGGAATGCCGTTACCGGCATGTCATCGCGTGGCGCATTCTGACTCGACCAGCCCAGCGCTCGCAACTCCCCGACGGTCTTGACCGGCTCGATACCCTGGGTCAGGCCCTCATCGGCGCGCTCACCGCTGACATCGGCGCGAATCACCACCGGCTCACCGGCTACCCAGCCGTGGTGCTTGAAGTAGCTGGCTACGCTGCCAATGGCATCATCGGGGTTGCTCCAGATGTTGATATGCCCGTCACCGTCGAAATCCACCGCATAGGCGCGAAAGCTGCTCGGCATGAACTGCGGCAAGCCCATCGCACCCGCGTAGGAGCCCTTGAGGGTCAGCGGGTCGACCTGCTCTTCGCGGGCCAGCAACAGGAATTCACGCAGTTCCTTGCGGAAGAATTCAGCGCGGGGCGGGTAATCGAAGCCCAGGGTCGACAAGGCGTCGATCACCCGGTAACTGCCGGTATTGCGCCCGTAGAAGGTTTCAATGCCGATGATCGAGACGATGACCTGGGCCGGTACGCCGTATTCCTGCTCGGCGCGGGCCAGCACCGCCTCGTGCTGGCGCCAGAAGTCGACGCCACGGGCTACGCGGGCGTCGGTGAGGAACATCGGGCGATATTCCTTCCACTGCTTCACACGTTCGGCGGGACGGGAAATGGCGTCGAGAATCGCCTGTTTCTTCTGGGCTTCGCGGAACACGCCCATCAGTTGCTCACCGGCAAAACCGTAGTCGCGGGTCAACTCACCGACAAATTCGGCGACCTGGGGTGAACCATCGTAGTCACCGGCCTGCGCCTCTTGCGTTGCGCCCAGGAGCCCAATCAGGCCCACACAGGTCGCATGCCGAGTCGCCCAGCCGCGCATTAGTTGCATTGACATCTTCACCTTATTCAAACCTGTGCGATCCATTTGCGATGCGTATGAATCGACATCAAAACCCCAAACGCTGACATCAATGTCACCAGCGAAGTTCCGCCGTAGCTAATGAATGGCAACGGCACCCCAACCACCGGTAACAGGCCACTGACCATACCGATGTTGACGAAAACGTAAACAAAAAAAGTCATGGTCAGGCTGCCGGCAAGCAATTTGCCGAACAGCGTCTGTGCCTGGGCAGTGATCACCAGGCCACGACCAATCAACAGCAGATAGATCAGCAACAAGGCGCAAATGCCTACCAGGCCGAACTCTTCGCCCATCACCGCAATGATGAAGTCGGTGTGACTCTCGGGCAAGAAGTCCAGGTGGGACTGGGTGCCCAGTAACCAGCCCTTACCAAATACTCCGCCGGAACCGATGGCCGCCTTGGACTGGATGATGTTCCAGCCGGTGCCCAATGGGTCGCTCTCCGGGTCAAGGAAGGTCAGGATCCGTTGTTTCTGGTAGTCGTGCATAAAGAAGAACCACATGGCCACGGCCACGGGGATGGCCGCAGCCAGCACGCTGAGGATCCAGCGCCAGCGCAAGCCGCCCATAAACAGCACAAATGCGCCGCCGGCGAGAATCAGCAACGAAGTGCCGAGGTCCGGCTGGCGCACGATAAGAATGAAGGGCACGCCAATCAGGATCAGGCTGATGCCCACATGCTTGAGCTGTGGCGGCAAGGTGCGCTTGGACAGGTACCAGGCAATGGTGGCCGGCATCAGGATCTTCATGAATTCCGACGGTTGGAAGCGGATCACCCCCGGGATGTTGATCCAGCGCGTGGCGCCCATGGCGTTGTGGCCCATGACATCCACCACCACCAACAGCAGCACGCCGGCGACATAACCCAGGGGCACCCAGCGTGCCATGAAGCGCGGCTCAAGCTGGGCGATCACCACCATCGACAACAGGCCCAGGCCGAACGAGGACGCTTGCTTGATCAGCAGGTCCCAGTTCTTGCCGCTGGCCGAATACAACACGAACAGGCTACCGGCCGCCAGGGTCAGCAGCAGGATCAGCAGCGGCCCATCAATGTGCATGCGTTGCAGCAACGTCGCACGGCGACGCATCACGTCCTCGCTGGAGAGGATGCGGTCAAAATTACTCTTCACGGGCCGTAACCTCGGGGCTTGAAGGGGGGCCGCCATATTCGGGCTTGAGCTTGCCATCGGCGGCCAGCAGCCAGGCGTCCATGATCTGGCGCACCACAGGCGCGGCGACGCCGGAGCCGGACTCACCGTTCTCGACCATCACCGCCACCACGATCTTCGGGTCCTCGGCCGGGGCAAAGCCGACAAACAAAGCGTGGTCGCGGTGGCGCTCCTGAACCTTGGAGCGGTCATATTTCTCGCCCTGCTTGATCGCGACCACCTGGGCCGTACCACTCTTGCCGGCGATGCGGTATTGCGCGCCGGCCGCCGCCTTGCGTGCGGTGCCACGGGCGCCGTGCATCACTTGCTGCATGCCATGGTTGACCTTGGCCCAGTCGGACGGGTCGCGCAGCACAATGTCGGGGATCGGGTTTTCATCCACTGGCTTTTCGCCTTCGATGGTCTTGGCCAGGTGCGGACGGTTCCAGATGCCCTTGTTCGCCACCAGTGCCGTGGCCTGGGCCAGTTGCAGCGGCGTGGCCTGCATATAGCCCTGGCCGATCCCGAGGATCAGGGTTTCACCCGGGAACCATGCCTGGCGGCGGGTCGCACGCTTCCACTCACGCGACGGCATCAGGCCAGGAGATTCTTCGAACATGTCCAGGGAGACTTTCTGACCGAGGCCGAACTTGCCCATGTAGGCAGACAGGCGATCAATCCCCAGCTTATGGGCCAGGTCGTAGAAGTAGGTGTCGTTGGAGCGCATGATCGCGGTGTCCAGGTCGACATAGCCGTCACCGGAGCGGTTCCAGTTACGGTATTTGTGGTCGTAGTTGGGCAGCATGTAGTAGCCGGGGTCATAGACGCGGCTGGAGGCCGTGACCACGCCGGAATCCAGGCCGGCAATCGCCACCGCTGGCTTGATGGTCGAACCTGGCGGATACAGGCCGCGCAGCACCCGGTTGAACAGCGGCCGGTCAATGGAATCGCGCAGCTCGGCATAGGCCTTGAAACTGATCCCGGTGACGAACAGGTTAGGGTCGAAACTCGGCTGGCTGACCATCGCCAGTACTTCGCCGGTCTTCGGGTCCAGGGCCACGACCGCACCACGCCGGCCACCCAGGGCCATCTCGGCCGCTTCCTGCAGCTTGATGTCCAGGCTCAGCACGATGTCCTTGCCCGGGATCGGGTCGGTACGCTTGAGCACGCGCAATACACGGCCACGGGCATTGGTCTCGACTTCTTCGTAACCCACCTGGCCGTGCAGTTCGGGCTCGTAGAAACGCTCGATGCCGGTTTTGCCGATATGATGGGTGCCGCTGTAATTGACCGGATCGAGGGTTTTCAGCTCTTTCTCGTTGATCCGCCCCATGTAGCCGACCGAGTGGGCAAAGTGCGGGCCTTGCGGATAGTGCCGCACCAACTGCGCCACCACTTCCACCCCTGGCAGGCGGAACTGGTTCACCGCAATGCGGGCGATCTGCTCTTCGGTCAGCTCGAACAGGATCGGCACCGGCTCGAACGGCCGGCGCCCCTGCTTCATGCGTTTCTCGAAGATCACCCGGTCTTCCGGCGTCAGTTGCAGTACCTCGACGATCACATCGAGCACCTGCTGCCAGTCGCCGGAACGCTCGCGGGTCATGCTCAGGCTGAAGCTGGGGCGGTTATCCGCGACCACCACGCCATTGCGGTCGAAGATCAGCCCCCGGGTCGGTGGAATCGGCTGCACATGCACCCGGTTGTTTTCCGACAGCGTGGAGTGATAGTCGTACTGGATCACCTGGAGGAAATACAGCCGCGCAATCAGCACGCCCATCAACGCCACCACCAAGATGGCACCGAACACGACCCGCGCGCGTACCAGACGTGCGTCTTTCTCGTGGTCCTTGATGCGGATCGGCTGGGTCATCGGGGGCGGCGCAGACTATTTGTGGTAAGGGTGCCCGGACAGGACTGTCCAGGCGCGATACAGCTGTTCACCGATCAGGATCCTTACCAACGGGTGCGGCAATGTCAGGGCCGACAGCGACCAACGCTGATCAGCGCGGGCGCAGACTTCCGGCGCCAGCCCTTCCGGGCCACCCACCATGAAATTGACCGTGCGCGAATCCAGGCGCCAGCGGTCCAATTCCACCGCCAACTGCTCGGTACTCCAAGGCTTGCCGTGCACCTCGAGGGTGACGATGCGCTCGTTGGGGCCGACCTTGGCCAGCATGGCTTCGCCTTCCTGACGGATAAAGCGCGCCACGTCGGCATTCTTGCCCCGGGTATTGAGCGGTATTTCCACCAGCTCAAGCGACAGCTCGGCGGGCAGACGCTTGGCATACTCGTGCCAGCCTTCTTCCACCCACTTGGGCATGCGTGAACCGACAGCGATCAGACGCAGGCGCACAGCCGTTCCTTATTCCTGGTCTTTGTTGAGCTTGTCGAAGTGCGCGTGGCCCACTTCCGGGCTGTGGTGCTTGCCATCGGCGGCACGGCTCTGCTCAGCGCCTTTCCACAGACGCTCCAGGTCGTAGAACTGGCGGGCGTTGGAGGTCATCATGTGAACGATCACGTCGTCCATGTCCAGCAGCACCCAGTCGCTGTCGCCCTTGCCTTCTTCACCCAGTGGCTTGACGCCTTGGGCTTTGACGGCTTCGCGAACCTTGTCCAGCATCGCGCCGATCTGGCGGTTGGAAGTACCGGTAGCGATGATCATGAAGTCGGTGATGCTTTGCTTGTCGCGTACGTCGAGCACCTGGATGTCCTGGGCTTTAACGTCTTCCAGGGCGGCCACGGCGACTTTCACCAGCTCTTCGCCAGCCAGTTCCGGGCCAACGTGGGCTTCAACCGGCAGCGGCGCGCTTTTGAAGGTGCCTTTGCGCTTAACTTTGCTTACGTCTTTGTTCGTCATATAAAACTCGTTTTGCTCGTATGTTCGGGCGCTTGCTGCACAACTCGTGCGTTCAAGCGCGCCTTTTCAGTTCGACGCACGGTAAAGCCCGTGCGCATCGATGTAGGCCAGGACCGCGTCAGGCACCAGGAAACGTACCGACTTCCCGCTGGCCAGCAGTTGACGGATCTGGGTGGCGGACACCGCAAGCGGGGTCTGCCAGACGAATGCAATATTCCCGTTCGGCCCGGTCAGGGCCAAGGGGTCACTTACCGACCGCGCGGCCAGCAGGTTGCGCAAGGCATCCGGCGGTTCGCTGTCGGCATCCGGGCGTTGCAAAACCAGGATGTGGCAATGCTGGAGGAGTTCCTCCCAGCGGTGCCAAGAGGGCAGGCCGCAAAATGCGTCCCAGCCCAAAAGCAGAAATAACTGGTCATCCGCGGCCAACTCGGCGCGCATCAATTCCAGGGTGTCGACAGTGTAGGACGGTTTATCGCGCTTGAGTTCGCGATCGTCCACCACCAGCGGCGCTATGCCCTCTACCGCAAGGCGCACCATTTCCAGGCGCTGTTGCGCCGACACTTGCGGCGTATCACGATGCGGCGGCCGGAAATTGGGCAGCAGCCGCACCTCGTCCAGCGCAAGGGCATCCGCGACTTCCAGGGCACTGCGCAGGTGGCCGATGTGCACGGGGTCGAAAGTACCACCGAGCAGCCCGATGCGTTTAGCCATCAACTGCGCACGTGACCGTCACCGAACACCACGTACTTCTCGCTGGTCAAGCCTTCGAGGCCAACCGGGCCGCGCGCGTGGAGCTTGTCGGTGGAGATACCGATCTCCGCCCCCAGGCCGTACTCGAAACCGTCGGCAAACCGCGTCGAGGCGTTGACCATCACCGAAGCGGAATCCACTTCGTTGAGGAAACGCCGGGCATCGCTGAAGTGCTCGGAAACGATAGCGTCGGTGTGCTTGGAGCCGTATTTGTTGATGTGTTCGATGGCCTGGTCCAGGTCATCGACGATACGGATCGACAGGATCGGCGCCGTGTACTCGGTGTACCAGTCCTGCTCGCTCGCCTCGATCACGTCCGCGCCGAGCAACGCCCGGGTACGCTCGCAACCGCGCAGCTCCACGCCCTTGTCGCGGTAGATGGCAGCCAGCGGCGGCAGCACGCGCTCGGCAATGCCGGCGTGCACCAGCAGGGTTTCCATGGTGTTGCACGGAGCATAGCGGTGGGTCTTGGCGTTGTCGGCGATGCGAATCGCCTTGTCGAGGTCGGCGGCGATGTCGATATAGACGTGGCACACACCGTCCAGATGCTTGATCACCGGCACCTTGGCATCGCGGCTGACGCGCTCGATCAGGCTCTTGCCACCCCGGGGAACGATCACGTCGACGAATTCCGGCATGGTGATCAGCGCACCAACGGCGGCGCGGTCGGTGGTTTCCACCACTTGCACCACTTCGGCCGGCAATTCGGCCACGGCCAGGCCTTGCTGGATGCAGGCGGCGATGGCGCGGTTGGAATTGATCGCCTCGGAACCGCCACGCAGGATGGTAGCGTTGCCGGACTTGAGGCACAGGCTCGCGGCGTCGATGGTCACGTTTGGACGCGACTCATAGATGATGCCGATCACGCCCAGGGGCACGCGCATCTTGCCGACCTGGATACCGGATGGCAGGTAGCGCATATCGCGGATTTCACCGATGGGGTCAGGCAGCTTGGCCACCTGACGCAGGCCTTCGATCATGTCGTCGATACGTGCCGGGGTCAGCGCCAAGCGATCCAGCAGGGCCGGTTCCAGGCCATTGGCACGGCCGTTGGCCAGGTCCAGCTCGTTGGCGGCGGTCAACTCGGAGCGCGAGGCATCCAGAGCATCGGCAGCCGCCAGCAGCGCACGGTTCTTCTGGGCAGTGCTCGCACGGGCGATCAACCGCGAAGCCTGACGGGCAGCGCGACCCAGGCGGGTCATGTAGTCAAGAACGGACTCAGTCATGGTCAGGGAGTCTTGGCAAAGAGGAAAGCGGCAGATTATAGCTGTGACGCAGCACGACTGACAGCGGTGAGGGGCGGATGGTCGAAATGAACTGTAAAAACCTGCGGTTCAGGCGTAATTAAGCTGGGAGTTGTTATTATTCGGTCACATTTAGCCGTAATAACCCTGAACGCCATGTCCGGTTTTACCCCTCTGCTCCCCCCCAGCGCCCTGCCCAACTGCTTCTTCGACCGCGATGCGCAACTGCTTGCGCGAGAATTACTCGGCAAAGTCATTCGCCATCGCGTCGGTGATATCTGGCTTTCGGCGCGAATTATTGAAACCGAAGCCTATTACGTGGCCGAAAAAGGCAGCCACTCCTCCCTCGGCTACACAGAAAAGCGTAAGGCTTTGTTTCTGGACGGTGGCCATATCTATATGTACTACGCCCGCGGCGGCGATTCGCTGAACTTCAGCGCCCATGGCCCGGGCAATGCCGTACTGATCAAATCAGCCTACCCATGGGTCGATGAAATCTCCGGCCCGGCCAGCCTGGCCCAGATGCTGCTGAACAACCCGAACGCCGATGGCAGCCCTCGCCCGACGCAAAAACTCTGTGCCGGCCAGACCTTGCTGTGCAAGGCGCTGGGCCTGAAGGTGGCGATGTGGGACGCCAAGCGCTTTGACCAGGAGCTGTTGTATGTCGAGGATGTTGGCCAGGTGCCTACGCAGATTATCCAGACCACGCGGCTGGGCATCCCCAGCGGGCGCGATGAACACCTGATGTACCGCTTCGTAGATGCTGGCTATGCGCCTTATTGCACGCGGAACCCGCTGCGCCGGGGGCAGGTCGAAGGCCGCGATTATTTCTTGATTTGAACAGGTGGACCCACGCAACACATCCAATGTGGGAGGGGGCTTGCTCCCTCCCACAGTTGATCATCAGCGTTTCAGCATATGCATTACAGAGATGGAGTGGATTGTATGGGCCAATGGCTCGATAGCATTACCGGCTGGCTGACCCTGAACCCGCAATGGCTGGCAGCGGCGGTGTTTATTGTCGCGTGCGTGGAGTGCCTGGCCATCGCCGGGCTGATCGTGCCGGGCACGGTATTGCTATTCGCGATTGCCGCGCTGGCCGGCAGCGGCGCGCTGTCCTTAAGTGAAACGCTTTTGCTGGGCTTTCTCGGCGGCTTGTTGGGCGATGGGGTTTCCTACTACCTGGGACGACATTTCCACCAGAACATCCGGCGCCTGCCCGGCCTTCGTCACCATCCTGAGTGGATGAACGGCGCGGAAACCTATTTTCACAAATACGGAATCGCCAGCCTATTGGTCGGACGTTTCATCGGCCCGTTGCGCCCTATGCTGCCAATGGTCGCCGGCATGTGCGACATGCCCTTCCCGCGCTTCGCTGCCGTGAGCATCCTTGCCGCAGCGGGCTGGTCGGTGGCTTACCTGATGCCGGGCTGGGCCGCTGGCGCCGCGTTCCGCCTGCCTCTGCCTGAGGGTTTCTGGCCGGAAGCGGCGGTTATCGCGGCCTGCCTGGCGGTCCTGCTGGGGCTGAGCTTGAACAGCAGCTGGCGCGGCCATCGTCGCGCCACCTTGTGGATCGGTTGCGCCAGCCTGGTCTTGTTGATTGCGCTGTTTATCGGCTACCCCCACCTCAACGACTTCGATCAGGGTCTGAGCGCACTGGTGCAGGAGCATCGCAGCCCTTGGCTGGACGAGGTCATGGTGCGGGTCACCCAACTGGGTGAGTTCAAGAAGATGTTTGTCGCCAGCGCGGTGTTCACCGGCTTGCTGATACTGGCACGGCAATGGCGCCACGCGCTGTTTGTCGGCGCCACGCTCGCCGGTGCGGCCGTGATCAACACCGGCACCAAGCTGTTTTTCGCCCGTGGGCGCCCGGAAATCCTCACAGACCCGTTGACCAGCTTCAGCATGCCCAGCGGCCATGCCTCCGGCGCCTTTGCATTCTTCCTGGCGCTTGCGGTGCTGGCCGGCCGTGGCCAACCCACACGTCTACGCCTGACCTGGATGTTGCTGGGTTGTATTCCCGCGGCCTTCATTGCCCTGTCGCGGGTTTACCTGGGCGCCCATTGGCCCACGGATATCCTGGCCGGCACGTTGCTGGCGATGACCGTATGCGCGTTCAGCCTCACCGTCAGCGAACACCGCAGCCCATTGCCTGCGATGTCGCAAAAAGCCTGGTGGCTGGTGTTGCCGGCCGTGGTGGCCGTACTCGGCTTTATCGCTTTTACCGGCACGCCCCACGCACTGCTCAGGTACGCCTATTGACCCTTGGCCGGGCCGATCCAGTCCACCGAAGCGCTGCGGCGCTCAACACAACGTTCGCGCCGCTCCAGTAGCATCTCATCGGCAATTTCAGCGGCGCGCTCGGCGATGTACTCCGGGCCCCGCGTTGCATCCTGCTGGAGCAATTGTGTGGTCACGCTGACAAAGTACGCGTCCCAGGCAACTTGCTCCGATGGTGTCAGACGAATCATGGTCATCCCCGATCAATTAATGTGATCGGAAAATATTGCAGGCGGCGCAGCTGAGATGGCCGAGCAAACTCTGAAAGCTCCGTCAGATAAATCTGAATCAGGTGAACAGTTCGCCCTGGAGTTCATCCAGCAACATTTGAATCGCATCCAGGCGTTGCTGCGGGTCGTCGAGTTGCAGCAGGTCGACCTTGTCGGCCTCGGTGAACGGCAATAGATAAGCCAGCTGATTGCCCAGAGCTTGCTGCCCCTCGGCTTGGCCGCCCATGTCCAAAGAGGCGACCATCGGGTGCTCGGCCAGGGCCTGGAGCAACGCAAGCAGGTCGGCGTCCTCTTCTTCAAGCGGCCGGTCCGGCAGCTCTTCCATCCATTGCACGTCGGCCACCAGCAGTTGGTCTTTCTGCACGCCGGCATCACGCACACGGAAACGCCGACCGCCTTCGACACGAATCCCCAGCAGGCCGTTGTCCTGCTGTTTGAA
Source organism: Pseudomonas synxantha (assembly GCF_900105675.1). NCBI lineage: Bacteria > Pseudomonadati > Pseudomonadota > Gammaproteobacteria > Pseudomonadales > Pseudomonadaceae > Pseudomonas > Pseudomonas synxantha. The sequence continues at coordinate 5,336,872 of NZ_LT629786.1, forward strand.
GTCGCGGATCAGCGCTTCACAGCCAATCAACGCGTAGCCCTCCGGCGCCATGCCGACTTCCTTGCCGTCGAGGATGCACACCACGCCGAAGCTTTCGCCCTTTTTCATGCAGCGGCTGATCATGTCCAGATAGCGCGCCTCGAACAGTTGCAAGTCGAGGGTGCAGCCAGGGAACAGCACGGTGTTGAGCGGGAACAGCGCCAGACTCATAAAGGTTTCCTTAAACCTGGGTTAAACAATTACCGACACTGCCAGCGGCAGGAACACTGCCGTGGCCACGCCCATCAGGCTCATCGCCAGCGCCGCGAAGGCGCCACACTCTTCGCTTTCCTGCAGGGCCACCGAGGTGCCGACGGCGTGGGCAGTCATGCCCAACGCCATGCCGCGCGCTTCGGGGCTGTGTACACCCAGGCGCGTCAGGTACGCCGGGCCGATCATCGCGCCGACCACCCCGGTGATCAGCACAAACACCGCCGCCAAGGCCGCAACGCCACCAATCTGCTCGGCGACCAGCATGGCGATCGGCGACGTCACCGACTTGGGCGCCATGGTCATCAGCACCATATGTTCGGCTCCGAACCACCACCCCAGCCACACACACAAACCTGTGGCCAACACCCCACCTATCACCAGCGTAGTAAAAATCGGCCAGAACAATTGGCGAATCCGTCGCAGGTTGAGATAAAGCGGCACCGCCAGGGCCACTGTTGCAGGCCCGAGCAGGATGCCCATGATCTCGGTGCTCTTGCGGTATTCGGCATAGCTCAGGCCACAGGTGAGCAGCACGCCGATCACCAGCAGCATGGACACCAGCACCGGCTGCAGGAAGACCCAGCGGGTTTTCTCGAACCCCGCCAGCACCAGTTGATAGGCGCCCAGGGTGATGCCGATGCCGAACAGCGGGTGGTGAATGACGGCCGTCCAGGCACCCTGCCAGTCAAAGATCACTGCCCTCGCTCCTTGCGCTTGACCATTTGCTGCATCAATACGCCGATAAAGCCCATGGCGATCACCAGCGACAATACCAGCGCACCGACGATGGCCCAGAAGTCGGCGGCGATGTCCTTGGCATATACCATCACGCCCACGGCCGGGGGCACCAGCAGCAGCGGCAGATAACGCAACAGGCTGCTGGCCGCCAGGCTCAGGGGCTCGCCGACTTCACCGCGCCAGACCAGGAAACCCAGCATCAGCAACAGGCCCACAATCGGCCCCGGCAGCACTGGCAACAGTAAATGATTGATCGCCGTGCCGATCAGTTGGAACAGCACCAGCCAGGTCAGGCCACGTAACAGCATTCGCTCTCTCCCCTTCAAAGCTCGCCCGCATTATAAGCATGCCCATTCTATGCCCCGGCATTCGCCAAAAGCATGGTGGGTTGACCGGGCGGGGTGCCCATGATGATCTACATTGGTTCTCTGTAACCCATAAAAAGCCCCCATTCTCGGGCGGATAAAAACGATGAACCCAGGAGAGACGCAATGCCCTATGTACCTGTAGCGCAGCTCAAAGATTATGTCGGCAAGGAACTGGGACGTTCCGAATGGCTCACCATCGACCAGGCGCGTATCAACCTGTTCGCAGAAGCCACCGGCGATCATCAGTTCATCCACGTCGACCCGGTCAAGGCCGCCGAGACCCCATTCGGCAGCACCATCGCCCATGGTTTCCTGTCGCTGTCGCTGATGCCCAAGCTGATGGAAGACATCCTGATCATGCCCGAAGGCCTGAAGATGGCAGTCAACTACGGCCTGGACAGCGTGCGTTTTATCCAGCCGGTGAAGGTTGATTCCAAGGTGCGCCTGAACGTCACCCTCACCGATGTCACCGAGAAAAAACCGGGCCAATGGCTGTTCAAGGCCACCGCCACCCTGGAAATCGAAGGCCAGGAGAAGCCCGCCTACATTGCCGAGTCGTTGTCGCTCTGCTTCGTATAAGGCCCGGACTGTGGTGAGGCGATAAACCTTGCCACAGTGTATGTAAATTTATGTATGAATCCTGCGGCTGCGGCATACTCGGCGCTCAATTATCCGGATCCCGCTATGCGCCCACTCGTTCCCCTCGCCTTTGCCCTGTTGCTCACCGCTTGCGGAGACGGCGAATCGCTGTTGCCGCCCGATGCGCGCCTGCCCGATGGCGGCCGCTACCGGGGTGACGTGGTCAACGGACTGCTGCAAGGCCAGGGCCGCGTGGATTACCCCAATGGCAGTTGGTACGCCGGCCAGTTCGACAAAGGGCAGTGGCACGGCAAGGGCGAATGGCATGGTAGTAATGGCGAAGTCTATAAAGGCGAATTCCAGCAGGGCCTGTTTGAGGGCCAGGGCAGCCTGACCACCGCGGGCAGCAGTTACGTCGGAGGTTTCAAAAAGGGTCGACGCAACGGCGAAGGCACCCTCAAAGAGGGGCAAATGACCTATCGCGGCGAATTCAAGGACGACCAGTACGCAGGCCTCGGCCGCCTCGAGCTGGCCGATGGCAGCCAATACCAGGGCCAATTCGCCCACGGCAAGCCCAATGGCGAAGGCCAGCGTAATGACGACAGCGGCAATCAGTTCAGTGGCCGCTTCGTCGATGGCCAACTGGAAGGCAATGGCACCTTCAACAGCGCCGAGGGCGATATCTATGTCGGCCAATTCAAGCAGAACCAGCTCAACGGTAAAGGCCGCTACGAAAACGCCGACGGTGACGTGTGGATCGGCCAGTTCAAGGAAGGCGCCCTCAGCGGCCAGGGTGAGTTGATCGGGGTGGATGGCAGCCACTATGTCGGCCAGTTCAGCGATTGGCGCTTTACCGGCGAAGGCCGCCTGAATCTCACCGATGGCAGTTTCTATATCGGCGGTTTCGACAGCGACAACTACCAGGGCCGCGGCACCCTCGTCCTCACCGACGGCACCGTACAGGCGGGCACCTGGGTCAATGGCCTGCGCGTACGCGATGCCGATGGCACGCTGCTGCCCGACCCACTGGAAACCGGCGTACTGGCCCAAGGCCGCTTGCTCGATAACGCCCTGGCCGCCGTGCCGCTGTCCACCCCTGCCGTCGAGCTGTACACCTTGGCATTGGCGGGCGACGGCAAGCAAAGCGTGTTCCTGCGCGAAGCCGATTACGTCAGCAACATGCTCGCCACACGCTTCGGCGCACGCGGGCAGGTGCGCCTGGTCAACCACCGCGACCATATTACCGACCGCCCGCTGGCCACCCGCGAAAGCCTGCGACGCGCCGTGCAAACCCTGGCCGAACGTACCGGGCCGGAAGACCTGATCTTCATCTACATGACCAGCCATGGCACACACGAACACGAACTGGTGCTCGACCAACCGCGCATGGAACTGGCCGACCTGCCCGCCGATGAGCTGGCCGCGGTGCTCGCACCGCTGAAAAACCGCGACAAGATTATCGTGATCTCAGCATGCTATTCCGGAGGCTTCATACCGGCACTCAAGGATGAACGCACCCTGATCATGACCGCCTCCCGTGCAGACCGCGTGTCGTTTGGCTGCTCGGAAGAAGCGGACTTCACCTACTTCGGTGATGCCCTTTTCGCACAAGCTTTTAACCAGACGGATGATTTGCAACACGCCTTCAAACTGGCACAACTGCACGTGGCCGAACGCGAACAGGCGGACAACTTCGAAGCCTCCGAACCGCAGATCTGGGCCCCCAAAGGCGTGATCGCCCGCTGGCAATTATTACGCAAACAGCAGGCACGAAAGGCGCTCGAAAGCGTCTCAATGAATAGCAAGGAAGCCAAAGGCAACTAAGCTGTAACGTGTAACAAGGGGGAAACACCATGTACCTGACACCTCAGCACATCTTGCTGGCCGGGGCCTCCGGGCTGACTGGCGAGCACCTGCTCGACCGCCTGCTCAACGAACCTACCGTAACCCGCGTACTGGCACCGAGTCGCAAGCCGCTGGCTGAGCACCCGCACCTGGAAAACCCCGTAGGCGACCCCGCCGTATTCCTGCCGCAACTGAGCGGCCAGGTGGATATCGCCTTCTGCTGCCTGGGCACTACCATCAAGCAGGCGGGCTCCGAAGCGGCCTTCCGCGCTGTCGACCTGGATCTGGTCGTGGCCTTCGCCAAGCGCGCACGGGAACTGGGCGCGCGGCACCTGATCGTGATCAGCGCTATTGGCGCCGACCCGAAATCCTCGATCTTCTACAACCGGGTCAAGGGCGAAATGGAACAGGCATTGAAGGCCCAGGACTGGCCGCAACTGACCATCGTGCGGCCTTCGCTGCTATTGGGCGAACGCTTGGAACCACGCCTGGCCGAGCAACTGGCCGGGCCGTTGTCGCGTTTGATCCCAGGCAAGTATCACGGCATCGAAGTCTGCGAACTGGCCCGCGCCATGTGGCGTCTGGCGCTGGAAGAGCAGGATGGGGTGCGGGTGGTCGAGTCGGATGAGCTGCGCAAGCTCGGCAAGTAAATGTAAACACAAAACCAATGTGGGAAGGGGCTTGCCCCGATTACGGTATGTCAGTCACCAAATAGTTGACTGGACTACCGCTATCGGAGGCAAGCCCCCTCCCACATTGTTTTGTGTTGCTGGCGGGATTTGCGTTACAGCCCACCAGTGGCGTTGAAGCCAACGCCCAGCACCGTCAACACCGACAAGGGCAACAACAGCGTGTCGAGCAATGCACTGGCCGGCAGGTCGACATGGGGATAGCGCGGCGCCTCGGCGCCAAAGCGGTCCTTGGCGCAACAGCCGCCATTGATCGCATACAAATCCAGGCGCGTACCTGCATACACCACCGGCGCGCCAGGTTGCGCGGCGTCCAGGGTGCGCGCCGTGGGCAGCCCATCAGTTGCAGCGCCAGCAATAGCAGCAGCGTTTTATTCATCGCCGCCCAAATGGTGCTCGCCCCAGCGCGGCAGCATGTCCTGGGGAATGTTCAGCAGGTTGAGGATGCGCGCCACCACGAAGTCCACCAGGTCATCAATGGTCTGCGGCTGGTGATAGAAGCCCGGCGAAGCCGGCAAAATGGTCACGCCCATGTTCGACAACTTGAGCATGTGCTCCAGGTGGATGCTTGAATACGGCGCTTCGCGGGGCACCAGGATCAATTGGCGGCGCTCCTTCAAGGTCACGTCCGCTGCCCGTTCGATCAGGTTGTTGCAAGCCCCCGTGGCAATTGCCGACAGGGTGCCGGTGGAGCACGGCACCACCACCATCGCCGCAGGCGCACCGGAACCGGAAGCTACGGGCGACATCCAGTCTTCCTTGCCGTAGACCTTGATCTGCCCTGCCGCTGCGCCGGTGTACTCGGTGAGGAACGCCTGCATCGTCTGCACCTTGGCTGGCAGTGCGACATCGGTCTCGGTAGCCATTACCAACTGCGCCGCCTTGGAGATCAGGAAGTGCACCTCCCGGTCCTCGCGCACCAGGCAATCCAGCAAGCGCAAGCCATATGGCGCGCCGGACGCGCCGGTCATCGCCAAGGTGATGCGTTCCGGGCCGCTCATTTCAGCGCCTCGGCCAATTTGCCATGCAGGCCGCCGAAGCCGCCGTTGCTCATGATCACTACGTGGGTGCCCGGCTTGGCGTGATGCTTGACCTGTTCAATGATGGCTTCCAGGGAATCGCACACCACCGACGGCACGGTGCACAACGCAGCAATCGCTGGCAGGTCCCAGCCAAGGTTGGCCGGTGCGTACCACACCACCTGGTCGGCATCGTTGACGCTTTCCGGCAGGCCATCGCGGTGCGCGCCGAGCTTCATTGAGTTGGAACGGGGCTCAACGATCGCAATGATCTGGGCGCCTCCGACGCGCTTGCGCAGGCCATCCAGGGTGGTGGCAATCGCGGTTGGGTGATGGGCAAAGTCGTCGTAGATGGTAATCCCATTCACGTCCGCTACTTTCTCCATGCGGCGCTTCACGCTTTTGAATGCGCTCAATGCCGCAATGCCCATGGCTGGCACTACGCCTACATGCCGAGCTGCGGCCAGCGTCACCAAGGCGTTGGCCACATTATGCTGGCCGGTCATGCCCCAATCGACAATGCCTTGAGCTTCGCCTTCGAACAGCACTTCAAAGCGCGAACCATCTTCGCTGAGCAACCTGGCCTGCCACTGCCCGCCGGCACCGGTGGTCTGTACCGGGGTCCAGCAGCCCATGTCGATCACACGCTGCAAGGCCGGCTCGGTAGTCGGATGGATAACCAGGCCTTCACTCGGGATGGTACGCACCAAGTGATGGAACTGCCGCTCAATGGCCGGCAGGTCGGGAAAGATATCGGCGTGATCGAACTCAAGGTTATTCAGGATCGCTGTGCGCGGGCGGTAATGCACGAACTTGGAGCGCTTATCAAAAAAGGCGCTGTCGTATTCGTCCGCCTCAATCACGAAAAACGGCGTATCACCCAGCCGCGCTGAGACCGAAAAATTCTGCGGCACACCGCCGATCAGGAAACCAGGGCTCATGCCCGCATGCTCCAGCACCCAGGCCAGCATGCTGCTGGTGGTGGTCTTGCCGTGGGTGCCGGCCACTGCAAGTACCCAACGGCCCTGCAACACATGGTCCGCCAGCCACTGAGGCCCTGAGACATAAGGCAAGCCCTTGTTCAGTACATACTCGACCGCTGGGTTGCCGCGGGACATGGCGTTGCCGATCACCACCAGGTCCGGGACGGGGTCGAACTGCGCCGGGTCATAACCTTGGGTCAACGCGATACCCTGCGCCTCGAGTTGCGTGCTCATGGGCGGGTAGACATTGGCATCAGAGCCGGTGACGTGATGGCCCAGTTCTTTGGCCAGGACCGCCATCGAACCCATGAAAGTGCCGCAAATACCGAGAATATGAATGTGCATAGTCGACCTCGTAAAACATCGAGGCAGGTTAGCGTAACGTGAGTAAAGTCGCACTCTTTAGCTTTGGCTCCCGCTATGCAGGGCTTGCCAGGGAGGTGCCAGCTCTCGGGCTTGCTGGATATAAAGCGCCACTCGCGCACTGATTAAATGGTGACCTATTCGTACGCTGAGTGGCGAAAATCACAAACACACTCAAAAAATCGAGGAAGATTTACCCTGATAATTCAGGAAAGATCAAAAAGCCCACCATTCGATGGGCTCTGCTGATATGACCGACCTTAGCCGGTGCCCGCAATCTTCGATTTCAGCGAGCCCATCAACGCAGAAAGGACTGCCATACGGGTCTCCATGGCGATTGCACGGGGCTTGATATCATCTTCGTCAGCCCCCGTGAAAGCGGGCTGAAACGGAATATTGTGCTTGCGCGCTTCTTTAGCGAACTCGCCCTCGGCAAAGTCAAGCATGGCTCCAAGCGCATCCAGACGCGTGTCGTTATCCAGCATCAGCCATTTCACCGATATAGGAACAGGCTCCTCATTACGCAGTTCGCCCAAGGTATTGACGATCTTAAATACACTGCTTTGAATATGATCGACGATCCGGCCCTCTTCTACACTTTGTACGGTGGCATTGGCGGGTGGAGGGTTGATAATTGGCTTGAGCGCTTCGTTAGCAGTTCCGGCAATAAACAATCCCATCGTACTAAAGGGCGCGCTGATTGCTGTGGTGATGGCAGCGGTCTTGAGGAGCGTCTTGGTCGTGGGCGGAAGCGCTGTCTCTTTGGCTTTCACCAGTTCATCGGCATTCTTCTCAAGCTTGGCCGCAGAAAAGGGCTCGACCTCCTGCCCATCGACTCGTCCTGCCGTGGGCTGGCCAAATAACTTGTCGCGAGCTTCAGCGTCTTTACGGGCTTGCCATTCTTTTTGCTGTTTGGCTTTGTATTCGACCATCGCTGGCGATTGATAAATACTTCCCTGACTAGCTTCCCCCGGTAGTCGGGTGCCTACCGAATGCCCTGGCCCCTCGAAGCTTCCAACTTTGGAATCAACGAACGCTTGATCTAGCGTTCGGTCGAGGCTCCCTGACTTGCTGCTGCCAGGTGTGTCGCCTACTTTCGGGGCGTCTAAAGACCGAGTCGGAATTGGAGTACTGCCTCGCGCCCCGCCCATAACGCTGTCTAAAAACCCGCCTATTCTTGAATACTTTGTGTGCAGGTGGGCCTGTGTAGAAATTGAAAGTATCATAATGAGTTACCTGATGATTAATAATTATTAGAAAGCCATCCATTACCTTCATTTGATAAGTGAGCAATATGCCGGAAACAGTTCCTGCTCTTCATTAATAAAAATATCGAAACACACCTACTGCCCAAGCAGCATTAAATACCAACCCAGCACTATTTTTCCAAGGCACTAACAACACCAAACTGCGCAGCTTGCACACCAAAAGGCGTCTTGGTAATAACATTATATGCATACCACCCTCCGGCTTTCAGGATCGCAACGGTGGGTCGCCACACATTATCTTCCGCCGACTTGAAAAACCCTTTGACGATATCGCCCTCCTTGTAAGCTTTGGAGACATCATAACTTTTATAATTTCCTCTGAGCTTTGACAGCACCTCATCGCTTTTTCCCGCGATGTGTTTGATATCCCGATAGCCCGCGTGCGCGCCCTTATTCAAGTTTTTAGCAATATCTACAGTATCGGTGTACCCCACCGACGCACCAACACCGGCAAATACTCCGCGCATGAGAATAGTCAGCAAGCCTTTGCCTGCCTTGGATGCTTTACGACCAGCATTGGCGGCCGGAAGGGCAAAACCTAAAATATCGAAACCGATATTAAACACTGCCCCCTTGATATCCCCTTTAATCGCATCTTGAACTCCATCATAAAAAGGCACGAGGCTCAGGAAAAACTCCTTGAGGTTTTCATCAATTGCCCGCCCTTTCTCAATCTCCGTAACTCCCGCAGCCTTGAGCTTGAGATCCTCATAAGGCTGCACAGAGAAACTACCCACTGCCTGAGCAAGCGCATTGGTTTTTTTTGAGAAGTAGGAGCCCGGCATGTCACCCGTCACATCTGGTGGGTCACGATCTTCGTTGAGCGTTCCATAGGCGTTGTAAACATGCAATGAGCCCGGAACATAGCCCTTGCCTTGGTCGCTGAAATACGAACTGTCGTCAAAGCCGGTTCGGCTACCTGCAACCGTATTTTCCTTGACAACTCGCCCTTCGAAAGGAAGAACGTTATAGGTAGAAACGTTACCCCCCCCGTCCACCACTTTCATCAATAAACCCTGAGTCCCCTTAAGCGCTTTAAGTTCCTGCTCGGTGGGCTCTCTAGGCCAAAACCTCATGCTGGTAAGCACTTCAAGTGGAGAGGGGACTCTATCTAGAAAAGGACGAGATACTTCGAAAAAGCTCACGTCCGACTGGCTAATCTTTTCTCGATCGGCAATTGGCAACAATGAAAGCTGATATTTAAACTGGATACCCCATGCACTCTCATGGGTTTTCCGATAATCCTGGAACGCCGCAGAAAATACTTGGTTGATGTCAGGCTCAAGTTCCTCAATGCGAGACTTAACCTTACTGTATGGAAATTTGTTTTCGTCCAATGACTTCCATTTACCCACCTTGACAGGCCCACTCATGTAAATATCAAGCAGCGACAACGGTGCATGCTTCACCTCCGTGTCCTGCAGCACTTTGAGGGTCGAGTCAATATCGGGAAAAACGCGCCTGAGCTCCTCCAAGGCCAAGGCCTCTCGGGTTTTGGGGAGTGTTTTCAATACTTCACTCGCCCATGAAATTTCTCTTACCTGTTTGATGGATGCTTGCCTTATCCGCTCGAGCTCAGTCGTCGTAACGGTAAACTTCGAATTGTTTACAGTGATTCTGTTCGCGAAGCCCCAGGCGACAATAGCGTCGTGCATTGCCGCGCTCAACTCGCTCTCGCCCTCAAACGAAACAGGCGGCACCTTACCAAAAGCCATCACTTGGCTATAGGTCATGTTTGCCGATGCACCAGGTACTTGCAGCTCAATACGCATTACTTGAATGCAAAAATTCATCCATGCAGCAGAGCCATAAATAATGCCGGGCGGTATGTTTTTTACCAAGAATTCAGGAGCAACCGCCGATAGTAGTAAGCGCGCAGACAATGCAGCCAATTCAACCCCAACCCTGGGTTCAAGATGAGCGACAAAGCGTTTGACGATTTCAGCGGGAGAGGCGCCAATATTATCTTTGTGATACAGGTCATAGCCCGCCACATTGAAACGCGATTTGTCCGCACTGGCATCCAGCTCATGTACCAATGCGGCGTTCACATTTTCAATTGCGCTGGTCGAGGTTTTGATCGACTTGAGCGTGTTTTGAATATCCTCACCCAGCGCCAGCGCCTTGGGCGAGCGAATGAGCTGATCCATTATCAACGCGGGGTGATCTGCGATCATTTGGCTGGTGGCGTGGGGAAGCGCCTTGATCAACAAGCTTAATACACTGCTTGCACCTGGCCCGGTCTGCGTACCAGGCACCTGGGCAAGTTGCTGTCTCTTCCACTCATCCACCAAGCCTTGCCTCTTGCGCAAGGCAGTACGGCCCAACTTTATGCTCAACTGCTTGGTACCCCCCGACTCAATACCTGGTGCCCGATGAGCGAGGTCAACGGACAACCCCAGTGCCGTTTCAAGCGCCTGTTCACTATTGACGGGTACCTTGTTGCCTTCCAGCGTGAGGATTTGTGCGGCACTCATCTCACTGCGCTGTTCGCTGGCGAACAGGCTTGAACGAGGGTCAATGGGAATCTTGACTGCATCCAGGGCAATATGCCCACTGGCATCATCTACCTGGGTGCGCAACGCCGTAATAAGCGCATGACGATTAGCGTTATCCCCCAGCGCCTGCCGGTGTGCAGACAACGCTTCATCAGAACGCGGCGTTACATAGTTATCGGGTAAGTCAAAGCCAGGCTTTTCGAGCAACTGCCGAATACGGGCATGCACTTCAGTCGTGCTAGAGCTCTTGGGCTCGCCGTAAAACTGCTCGACCACAACAAGCGGTACTTGGTCGTCACGTCCGTATAACGGGCATACAAATGTCTGCCCGGTTTCTGGCGCAAACACTTTGGAAATGGACAATAACGTGCGCGAAATATCGGACCACCCTGAATCATCTGATAACGAAAAGGTTTTGATCGCACCGCCGACATAACCAGAGATTTCACCGCGTGATGGATTGACTTTCAAATAGCCCGTGTTGAGATTTTGCTCCCGGGCCCATGCCAGAAACCCTGGCTCTTTGAACGCGTGATCCAACTGTGTACGCCAACGTCCCACGGTCGATTCCCGGCGTACATCAACCAAAGGCGCGTGGCCAAACGTTTTGTTGATACCCGCAGCCAATGTCTTGGCATAAGATCTTGACACTTCTGCATCGGCGCCAGCCCGTGAAAATGCCGTTGGCCCGCCAGCGCGTTCGGGCAGCTCGGTGCGGGTGTCAGCCCGCAATTCATCTGCAGCATGATCGCGATGCGTGCCAATTATCTCTGTAACGGGTGCCAGAACGGCGTTGAAAGCGGATGGGAGCAGAGGCGCGGAGAGTTTTGGAATAGTCATGATTCACCCTTAGTGCAGACATTAAGATTTCCTGTAAAGGAGCCTTCATACATGTCCTTAGTGGATCATTGAAAAAAAATCGCGCGGTTAAACCTCGACCAAATAAGACAGCCCTCAAAAAACCGCAACTCAACGCGCTTGCACACTGCGAATATCAAGGGCTCAGTATATTTTCAACAATATGATACCAATACGCCTGTCGCCACTTAAGACACACACGCATCACTCTTTAAAGAATAAAAGAGAAAACCGAACGTAGTCTAAACCCCGACATTTCGTGAGATCCCGTGCTTGCGCAACTTTCTATAAAGCGTATTGCGGCTTAAACCCAGGCTTGCAGCCGTTTGTGTCATGTGCCAACCCTGCCGCTCCAGTGTGCCAAGCAGTACCAAGCGCTCCGCATCTTCCAGCGCCAGCCCGTTGTGGGTTCCCCTGGTCGGTTCGGTTCGGCCTTGACGCATTGTCGCGGGTAGATCTGCAACGCTGACCGTGCCGCTCTCGTTCAGCGCGACCAACGTGCGCAGCACTGTGCGCAACTGCCGCACATTGCCTGGCCAAGCGTACGCCAGCAGGGCTTGGCGAGCCTGGACGTCGAGTACAACAGGCTGCGTCCCGGCTTCCTGTGCCAATAAAAAGTCGAGCAATTGGGCTTTGTCACTGCGCTCGCGCAGCGGCGGCAGCTCAATCTCCAGACCGTTGAGCCGGTAGTACAGATCCTCGCGAAAGCTGCCGTCTTGCATGCGCTCGAGCAAATTTCGGTGTGTGGCGCTGATGATCCGCACATTCACAGCGTGCGGCTCACCGCCGATGGGCACCACCAGGCGATCCTCCAGCACTCTTAGCAGGCGCGTCTGCAACGCCAGCGGCATGTCGCCGATTTCGTCGAGAAACAGGGTGCCGCCATCGGCTTGTTGCAACTTGCCGCGCATGCCGTCTTTAAGGGCCCCAGTAAAACTGCCGCCGCGATAGCCGAACAATTCGCTTTCGATCAGGCTTTCCGGAATGGCGGCGCAGTTGAGGGCGATAAAAGGTTTATTGGCACGCTGGCTGGCCTGGTGTATGGCCTTGGCGAAAGCCTCCTTGCCGGAACCCGTCTCACCATTGACCAGCAGCGGAACGTCGCGCTCGAAGACTCGCAGCGCCTTGCGAAACTCATTTTGCAAGGCCGGGTCGGCCAGGCAGATGCCGGGCATGCGCGGCGGCTCGGGCGCCTTGAAGACGGGGGGCGGCACAGGGCGCGGCTGACCGCGCAACGCGGCGAACAAGTGCCGCCCGTCGCGGCTGCGTAACGGCCAACTCGCGGTGGCATTGGCACTGGCGCGACCGAACAGTTGGTCCAGGGAGCAGTCGAAAAACGCCTCCACCGGTTGCCCCAGCAAGCCCCCGCGCACTTGCCCCAGCAGGTTCAACGCACTCTGGTTGACCGCGCAAATGCGCCCTTCCCCATCGAACGCCAACAGCCCTTCACTGAACAGGCCCACCGACTCGGCCTGCAGGTGGAAACGCAACAGCCAGTGGTGCTCAAAATGGCGCAGGAAGTAGCAACTCTCAATCATCTTCGCCGACAGGTTCACCAGCGCCATGGTATGGAATTGGCTCTGGCGCGATACCGCTTCGCGTGCCGAGGACACATCGAGTACCGCCAGCAGCTCACCGTGGGGGTCGAACACCGGGCTTGCCGAGCAGGTCAGCCCGGTATGGCGGCCACGGAAGTGTTCATCGCGGTGAATGGTCAAGGACTGGCGCTCCACCAGGCAGGTGCCAATGCCGTTAGTGCCCTCGCAGGCTTCGCTCCAATCAGCGCCCAGCCATAGCCCGGCGCGCTCGAAAATCTTGCGTTCGGACGGCGCGGTAACGCAGTTGAGGATCACGCCCCGTGCGTCGGTGAGCAGAACCGCATGGCCGGCGCCGGAGAGCTGCTGATGCAGGCTGTTCATCTCGCTGCCGGCGATGTGCAGCACTTGGCGCAGGCGCTCGCGGCTTTCCAGCAGGCGGCCGTGTTCAAGCACCGTGGGGGCGATGGTCTGCGCAGGATCGAGGTGATAATCCTCCACGCAACGCAGCCAGGAACGAGCGATGGACGGATCGCTGCCCGGCCCCTGGGACAGCTCCTGTCCGCGGGTGACGGTCAAGACTTGCTGGGCATGGCGACTGAAATGATCGTTATGCATATTCTTATTATTCTCCCTGCGTGAGAGCGCCCAGCATCCCCCAGCCCTCTGCCCATTGCAATCCCGGGCCGACCCACCGGTCACAGGCTGTACCGTTTATGGCACAAACTGTCACAGCACCTGTACCACGAGGGTGACAACGACGCAGAGCGCCAACGCCCAACCCGTTGATTTGACTGGCCGGCGCTGCAGTGGCCCAACCTTTGCTCTACGCTTTATCACGCGCTTGTCGCGATGTACTCCAATAAACATAAAAGCAGGAGATGCCACCATGCGTTACGCACACCCCGGTACTGAAGGCGCGATCGTTTCGTTCAAGGCCAAGTACGGTAACTACATCGGCGGCGAATTCGTTGCGCCGGTCGATGGCAACTATTTCACCAACACCTCGCCGGTCAACGGCAAGCCTATCGCCGAATTCCCGCGCTCCACGGCCAAAGACATCGATAAAGCCCTGGACGCCGCCCACGCCGCCGCCGATGCCTGGGGCAAGACCTCGGCCCAGGACCGCTCCCTGGTGCTGCTGAAAATCGCCGACCGCATCGAACAGAACCTCGAGCTGCTGGCCATCACCGAAACCTGGGACAACGGCAAGGCCGTACGCGAAACCCTCAACGCCGACATCCCCCTGGCCGCCGACCACTTCCGCTACTTCGCCGGCTGCATCCGCGCCCAGGAAGGCAGCAGCGCCGAAATCAACGAACACACCGCCGCCTATCACTTCCACGAGCCGCTGGGCGTGGTCGGCCAGATCATCCCTTGGAACTTCCCGCTGCTGATGGCCGCATGGAAACTCGCCCCGGCCCTGGCCGCCGGCAACTGCGTGGTGCTCAAGCCCGCCGAGCAAACACCGCTGGGCATCAACGTGCTGATGGAAGTGATCGGCGACCTGCTGCCGCCGGGCGTACTCAACGTGGTACACGGTTTCGGCAAGGAGGCCGGCGAAGCCTTGGCCACCAGCAAGCGCATCGCCAAGATCGCCTTCACCGGCTCGACGCCTGTGGGCTCGCACATCATGCATGCGGCGGCTGAGAACATCATCCCGTCCACCGTCGAGCTGGGTGGCAAGTCGCCGAACATCTTCTTCGCCGACATCATGAAAGCCGAACCTGCATTTATCGAAAAAGCCGCCGAAGGCCTGGTGCTGGCGTTCTTCAACCAGGGCGAAGTATGCACCTGCCCATCTCGCGCACTGGTGGAAGAATCGATCTACGACGACTTCATGAAAGTAGTGATGAAGAAGGTCGAGTCGATCAAGCGTGGCGACCCGCTGGACACCGACACGATGGTCGGCGCCCAGGCCTCCGAGCAGCAGTTCGACAAAATCCTGTCCTACCTGGAAATCGCCAAGGGCGAAGGCGCGCAGCTGCTGACCGGCGGCAAGGTCGAGAAGCTGACGGGCGACCTCGCCACCGGCTATTACATCCAGCCGACCCTACTAAAGGGCACCAACGAAATGCGCGTGTTCCAGGAAGAAATCTTCGGCCCGGTGGTGAGCATCACCACCTTCAAGGACGAAGCCGAAGCCCTGGCGATTGCCAACGACACCGAGTTCGGCCTGGGCGCCGGCCTGTGGACCCGCGACATCAACCGCGCCTACCGTATGGGCCGGGCGATCAAGGCCGGCCGTGTGTGGACCAACTGCTACCACCTGTATCCGGCGCATGCCGCGTTTGGCGGTTACAAGAAGTCCGGCGTGGGCCGCGAGACCCACAAGATGATGTTGGATCACTACCAGCAGACCAAGAACCTGCTGGTGAGCTACGACATCAATCCACTGGGCTTCTTCTAACCCGCAACACCCTCCTACCTTTGAAACGCAATCAAAGGTGGGAGGGGCTTGCTCCCGATAGCAGAGTGTCAGTCGACATCTAAGTGACTGACCCTCTGCTATCGGGAGCAAGCCCCCTCCCACATTTGGATCTTCATAAGTATTTGCGATGCGCATTCGGCATACAGAGGCCGAGTTAAAACAATAAGAATGAAAGGTACTTCCCCATGCCTAGCGAACCCACTGGCTCTTCCGTCGACTTCGAAAAAGTCGGCACCGAATACTTCCAACAACGTGAACTGAAAAAAGGTGCCGCCGGCTGGGTACTGCTGGTGGGCCTTGGCGTTGCCTATGTGATCTCCGGCGATTACGCCGGCTGGAACTTCGGCCTGGCCCAGGGTGGCTGGGGCGGCATGTTCCTCGCCACCTTGCTGATGGCGACGATGTACCTGTGCATGTGCTTTTCCCTTGCAGAACTGTCGTCCATGATCCCCACCGCCGGCGGTGGCTACGGTTTTGCCCGCAGCGCCTTTGGCCCTTGGGGCGGGTTTCTCACGGGTACCGCGATCCTCATCGAATACGCCATCGCCCCTGCGGCCATCGCGGTATTTATCGGCGCCTATTGCGAGTCACTGTTCGGCATTGGCGGCTGGATGATCTACCTGGCGTTCTACATCATCTTTATCGGCATCCACATCTTTGGCGTGGGCGAAGCCTTGAAACTGATGTTCGTGATCACCGCCGTCGCCGCAATTGCCCTGGGCGTGTTCCTGGTGTCGATGGTGCCGCACTTCAACGTCGCCAACCTGCTGGACATTCCGGTGACCGAAGCCAAGGGCGCCAGCAGCTTCCTACCGTTCGGCTACGTCGGCGTGTGGGCGGCGATCCCTTATGCCATCTGGTTTTTCCTCGCGGTGGAAGGCGTTCCATTGGCCGCCGAAGAAACCAAGAACCCGAAACGCGACCTGCCCCGCGGCCTGATCGGCGCCATTGTTGTGCTGACCAGTTTTGCCCTGCTGATTCTGGTGATCGCGCCGGGCGGTGCGGGCACTTACGCGCTGATCAAATCCGGCAACCCGCTGGTTGAAGCACTGGCGTTGTCCTACGGCGGTTCGACCTGGATGGGCAGCTTCGTCAACCTGGTCGGCTTGGCCGGCTTGATTGCGAGCTTTTTCTCGATCATCTACGCCTATTCGCGGCAGATCTTTGCCTTGTCCCGCGCCGGCTACCTGCCGCGCAAACTGTCCGAGACCAACAAGAGCAAGGCGCCGGTGCTGGCGTTGGTGATCCCCGGGATTATCGGTTTTGGCCTGTCGCTGACCGGCCAGGGTGACTTGCTGATTTTGGTGGCGGTGTTTGGCGCGACGATTTCCTACGTGCTGATGATGGCCGCGCACATCACCCTACGCATCCGTCGCCCCAAAATGGACCGACCGTACCGCACGCCGGGCGGCATCTTCACCTCGGGCGTGGCGCTGGTACTGGCCTGCGTGGCCGTGGTGGCGGGCTTCCTGGTAGATCCACGAGTGGTGATTGGCGCCGCGGTCATCTATGGAGTATTAATTGCTTACTTTGCTTTCTACAGCCGGCATCACTTGGTAGCAGGCACGCCGGAAGAGGAATTCGCGGCGATCCAGGCCGCAGAGGCCGCCTTGCACTGATTGCCGAAAACCTCGACGCGGGCGCGTACTCTATGTTTGCCCGCGTCATCCAGGAGACACTGTATGGCAAGCTTTTCCCACGCGGTGGGTGCCCTCACCTACCGCTTCGACGACCTCAAGGACGTGATGGCCAAGGCCAGCCCCGCCCGCTCCGGGGACTTCCTCGCCGGTGTCGCCGCACAGAACGACGGTGAACGGGTGGCGGCGCAGATGGCGCTGGCGAATATCCCGCTCAAGCACTTCCTGCAGGAAGCACTGATTCCCTATGAAAGCGATGAAGTCACCCGGCTGATCATCGACACCCACGATAAACAGGCGTTTGCGCCGGTCAGCCACCTCACCGTCGGCGGCCTGCGCGACTGGCTGCTTAGTGATGCCGCCGATGAACACGCCCTGCGTGCATTGGCGCCAGGGCTGACCCCGGAAATGGCCGCCGCCGTGTCCAAGATCATGCGCGTGCAGGACCTTGTGCTGGTGGCGCAAAAGATCCGCGTGGTTACCCAGTTTCGCGGCACCATGGGATTGCGCGGGCGCCTGTCCACACGCTTGCAGCCCAACCACCCCACCGATGAACCGGCAGGCATCGCCGCGAGCATTCTCGACGGCCTGCTCTACGGCAACGGCGACGCCATGATCGGCATCAACCCGGCCACCGACAGCATCGCCTCGATCTGCGCCATGCTGGAGATGCTCGACGCGATCATCCAGCGCTACGAAATCCCCACCCAGGCCTGCGTGCTGACCCACGTCACCACTTCCATCGAGGCGATCAACCGGGGCGTGCCCCTGGACCTGGTGTTCCAGTCGATTGCCGGCACCGAGGCGGCCAACGCCAGTTTCGGCATCAGCCTGAGCGTGCTGCAGGAAGGTTACGACGCCGGCCTGAGCCTCAAGCGCGGCACCCTGGGGCAGAACCTGATGTACTTCGAAACCGGCCAGGGCAGCGCCTTGTCGGCCAATGCGCATTTTGGCGTCGACCAGCAAACCTGTGAAACCCGCGCCTACGCCGTGGCGCGGCACTTCAAGCCATTTTTGGTGAACACCGTGGTCGGCTTTATCGGCCCGGAGTACCTGTACAACGGCAAGCAGATCATCCGTGCCGGCCTCGAAGACCACTTTTGCGGCAAGCTGCTCGGCGTGCCCATGGGTTGCGATATCTGCTACACCAACCACGCCGAAGCCGACCAGGACGACATGGACACCCTGCTGACCCTGCTGGGTGTGGCCGGTATCAACTTCATCATGGGCATTCCCGGTTCCGACGACATCATGCTCAACTACCAGACCACCTCGTTCCACGACGCTCTGTACGCCCGTCAGACCTTGGGTTTAAAACCGGCGCCGGAGTTTGAACAGTGGCTGGCGAAAATGGGCATCTTCACGCAAGAAGGCGGCAAGGTGCACTTCGGCAACAGCCTGCCACCGGCGTTTCGCCATGCCTTGGCGCAACTGGGATGAAGGAGCCGACCGTGCAACCAGAATTGCCTGACAACCCGTGGCTGGAACTGCGCCGCCTGACCCCGGCGCGCATCGCATTGGGCCGCACTGGCACCAGCATTCCCACCAGCGCCCAGCTGGACTTCCAGTTTGCCCACGCCCAGGCGCGGGATGCGGTGCACCTGCCCTTCGATCACGCCGGGCTCAGCAGCCAATTCGCCGAACGCGGCCGCGACAGCCTGCTGCTGCACAGCGCCGCCCCCGACCGGCACATCTACCTGCAACGCCCGGACCTTGGGCGGCGCTTGAGCGATGAGTCGGCCCAGACCTTGCGCGACTACGCCTTGGCACATCCCGGTGGGGTGGACTTGGCGATTGTGGTGGCCGATGGTCTGTCGGCGCTGGCGGTGCATAAACATACCGCGCCATTTCTGGCACGCCTGGAAGAACAGACCCACGCCGAAGGCTGGTCCTTGTCACCGGTAATTCTGGTGGAACAAGGCCGCGTGGCGGTGGCCGACGAGATCGGGCAACTGCTCGGGGCCAAAATGGTGGTGATCCTCATCGGCGAACGCCCGGGGCTCAGTTCGCCGGACAGTCTGGGCCTGTATTTCACCTACAACCCCAAGGTCGGCCTCACCGACGCCTATCGCAACTGCATCTCCAATGTGCGGCTGGAAGGCTTGAGTTATGGCATGGCGGCCCATCGTCTGCTGTACCTGATGCGCGAGGCGTGTCGCCGGCAGTTGTCGGGGGTCAATCTCAAGGACGAGGCGCAGGTTCAGACCCTCGAAACCGACGATCCGGACCTGATGAAGGGCAATTTCCTGCTCAGCCCACCGGCTGATCGATAGCAGCACGATTGCGCTTTTTTGTCGCATTAGGCAGCATCAAGCCACGGCCGCTCGCGTGGTCATACCCCATTAGGAAGTTGAGGCCTGGCATGCGGATTACTCAAGCGACCCTGGAACACCTGGACCTGTTGACCCCGCTATTCGTCAAATACCGCGAGTTCTATGGCGCCTTGCCGTTCCCGGACTCATCCCGGGCCTTCCTGGAAAAGCGCCTGCGACGCAAGGAGTCAGTCATCTACCTCGCCCTGGCTGATGATGATGACAAGCGGCTGCTGGGGTTCTGCCAGCTGTATCCGAGCTTTTCCTCGTTGTCGCTCAAACGGGTGTGGATCCTCAACGACATCTATGTAGCCGAGGACGCGCGTCGGCAACTGGTGGCCGACAACCTGATGCGCACCGCCAAAAAGATGGCCAAGGAAACCCATGCCGTACGCTTGCGGGTCTCCACCAGCAGCGACAATGACGTGGCGCAGAAGACCTATGAATCCATCGGTTTTCGTGAAGACACCGAATTCAAGAACTACGTACTGCCGATCAACGAAGACTGATCCACCCCCCCAAACACCTCAGATCCCCTGTGGGAGGGGGCTTGCTCCCGATTACGGTGGGTCAGGCGCAGATTGGTACCTGACACCCCGCCATCGGCAGCAAGCCCCCTCCCACAAAAAACCAAGCCCAACCGCTTCACACTTTCACGACACTCCCCGCTACAAAAGCCACACGCTTTTCACCATTCAATCCGTATAATGCCGACCTTTCAGGGCCGTAAGAATCGCGACAACTATTTGTAGCCTTATTGCCCGAGCTTCCGCACAGGCCTGCTGAGCCGGGCCGTTCACACAGGTGCCATCCATGGATTTCAACCCGCTCGACCTTATCCTGCATCTCGACGTCTACCTCGACATGCTGGTAACCAATTACGGTCCGTGGATCTACGCCATTCTGTTCCTGGTTATTTTTTGCGAAACCGGCCTGGTGGTCATGCCCTTCCTGCCGGGTGATTCCCTGCTGTTTATCGCCGGTGCCGTAGCAGCCGGTGGCGGCATGGACCCAGTACTGCTGGCCGGCCTGTTGATGCTGGCGGCGATCCTCGGTGACAGCACCAACTACGTCATAGGCCGAACGGTCGGCGAGCGCTTGTTCAGCAACCCGAACTCCAAGATCTTCCGTCGCGACTACCTGCAAAAAACCCACGATTTCTACGACAAGCACGGCGGCAAGACCGTAACCCTGGCGCGCTTCCTGCCGATCCTGCGGACCTTCGCACCGTTCGTCGCCGGCATCGCCAAAATGCCCTATCCGCGCTTCTTCGGTTTCAGCGTGCTGGGCACCATCCTCTGGGTCGGCGGCCTGGTGACCCTGGGCTACTTCTTCGGCAACGTGCCGTTTATCAAGAAAAACCTCTCGCTGCTGGTGGTGTTCATCATCCTGCTGTCCCTCGTGCCGATGATCATTGGCGTGGTGCGCAGCCGCTTTGGCCGCACCTCCTCCGAAGCCAACCCGCACTGACCGGCAATGTGGTCCCTCAGCGCCTGGCGTCGCCGGCGCCTGCTGGCCAAGCACCCGATTGCCGATGACACCTGGCAGCGGGTGCGCCAGCACCTGACCTTCCTCGACGGCATCAGCGCCGAGCAAAACCAGTGGCTGCGCGAAGCCTGCGTGGTCTTCCTCGCCGAAAAACACCTCACCGCCCTGCCCGGCGTCGAACTGCACCAGGAACAACGCCTGCTGCTCGCCGCGCAGGCACAGCTGCCACTGATGAACCTCGGCGATCTCGACTGGTACCAGGGCTTTCATGAAATCGTGCTATACCCCGACGACTTCCTCAGCCCGCAACGCCATCGCGACGCCAGCGGCGTCGAGCACGAGTGGGACGGTGAACACAGCGGCGAAGCCTGGCAACAAGGCCCGGTCATCCTGGCCTGGCCCGGCGTACTCGCCAGCGGTCAATGGGAAGGCTACAACCTGGTCATCCACGAACTGGCCCACAAGCTGGACATGCTCAACGGCGACGCCAACGGCCTGCCGCCCCTGCACCACGACATGCGCGTGCAGGAATGGGCCAGCGTGATGCAAAGCGCCTTCGATGACCTCAACCGCCAACTCGACGCCAACCCGGACGCCGAGACAGAAATAGACCCCTACGCCGCGGAAAACCCGGCGGAATTCTTTGCCGTTACCAGCGAGTATTTCTTCAGTGCCCCGGATTTGCTGGCCGACAGTTATCCACAGGTGTACGCCCAACTCAGCCGCTTTTACCGCCAGGATCCCCTGGCGCGCCTGACCCAACTGCAAGCCCACGACCCGCGCTACCAGCCACACGGCGAATGACCGTACGACGCTTGGCGCATGGCATCGGCGTCAGAATATGCCTATAATCGCCGCCACTTTTAGGCCAATCCGGCCATGTCATATGGCCAACTACGGGGGCAACGCCCAATGAGCTACAGCAAGATTCCGGCTGGCAAAGACCTGCCGAACGACATCTACGTCGCGATCGAAATTCCGGCCAACCACGCGCCGATCAAATACGAAATCGACAAAGACAGCGACTGCCTGTTCGTTGACCGTTTCATGGCCACCCCGATGTTCTACCCGGCCAACTACGGTTTCATCCCCAACACCTTGGCTGACGACGGCGACCCCCTCGACGTGCTGGTCGTGACCCCTTACCCGGTTACCCCAGGCTCGGTCATCCGCGCACGCCCAGTCGGCATCCTGAACATGACTGACGACGGCGGCGGCGATGCCAAAGTCATCGCAGTGCCACACGACAAGCTGTCCCAGCTGTACGTGGACGTGAAGGAATACACCGACCTGCCGCCACTGCTGCTGGAACAGATCAAGCACTTCTTCGAGAACTACAAAGACCTCGAAAAAGGCAAATGGGTGAAGATCGACGGTTGGGGCAACGCAGAAGCCGCCCGCGCCGAGATCATGAAGTCGGTTGCCGCCTACAAAGGCTGATACCCGCGCTTCATTGTTACGGCAAATAAAAAAGCCCCGTTAAATCGGGGCTTTTTTATGGGAAAAATTAAAAATCAAGTTCAATGTTTATTTAATGGCGTTTAACTAAGCGCCACACCTGAAAAACCAAGCCACAACTAAGCCAAATCCTACATATGCAATTCAACGCATGGTTTATTTGATTAGTTTTTCCGGCCAGTAAACTCTGCGTTTATGAATACATCAGGTGATCGTTTAAAAGCGCTACTTCGGGAAGTTCATCTTTCCGCCTCCGACTTCGCCAAGAACCGCGGCGTCACGCCTCAACACGTGAACAACTGGTTCAAGCGCGGAGTTCCCATGGGCCGACTCAACGAGATCGCAGAACTGCTCTGCGTCTCCAGTCGCTGGCTAAGCGACGGCCGAGGCCCCAAACATCCGCCTGCCAACTACCTGTTGGAAGGCCCCACCGCAAGGATTGCAACTACCCGCGAAGACACTGGCAAATACCTCACAGGCCCAGCCTGCCGCCCGGAAAAAACCGACGTGGAGATCGCCCTCCACCCCACATTCACCTCAACCGAACGCATCCGCATCTCGCTGCACACCCTCGAAACCCTCAACGTCAAACCCGACCGCGCGGTAGGCGCCTACATGGTCGACAACAGCATGATCGACATCATCCAACAAGGCGCCACCCTCGCTATCGACCGAGGCCGCACCCAAATCATCGACGGCGAAATCTACGCCGTCGAACACGACGGCATGCTACGCATCAAATACCTCTACAACCGCCCCGGCGGCGGCCTGCGCATGCGCAGCCACAACGCCGCCGAACACCCGGACGAATATCTGAACCACGAAGAACGCTTCGAACAAAGCTTCAAGATCATCGGCTGGGTATTCTGGTGGTCCACCCTTAACAACCGCCGCCCACCCGTGCCGC
Organism: Pseudomonas synxantha; assembly: GCF_900105675.1. NCBI lineage: Bacteria > Pseudomonadati > Pseudomonadota > Gammaproteobacteria > Pseudomonadales > Pseudomonadaceae > Pseudomonas > Pseudomonas synxantha. The sequence continues at coordinate 5,360,100 of NZ_LT629786.1, forward strand.
TGGATGAACACCTGCTGGGCTGGGAAGGCTCTAAATCGGAACCGGAGGTGGGCAATTGAAGTGAATGTGGGTAGAATGCGCCGCACATTTGGCAGGGGGATGGCTTAGCTATCTGCCCTGCCAGGCGATGCGGAGGAGTTCCCGCAGATGCCCCTACTATTCAGCCAGACGCGATGTTGGCTGAGCGATTTGAAGGCTGGTGAGGTTTGTCAAAAACAAGCTGAGGCAGTCCCCGAGAAGCCGGCCACAAGCCGGCTTTTTAATGCCCCCCCTTAAACATCAATCACGTAGCCTTAAAGATCCACTCTGCGCTCCCTGAACATGTCTCTGGTGCAATAGGCAGCCATTCAAAGGCCAGTGGGCTCCAGCAATATCAAAATGACTCGACGCAATTTAGGTGTATTACCCCTTCTTCATTGCTTCACCCAAATAATCAGCAACCTGATCGATATCTAACATGTCGCCAACAGCGACACGAGGATGAAACATGTCGCAAAAATACAAAAATAACGACACGTTATGCACGCGGGCTTACACTAGCGACATGACAAGGGCGCTTATAAAAGCGGCCTCACCTTTAATTGGACGTCCTAGTGAGCGTGCGCCCATGACTAACCCCCAGCGGCCTTGGCAGGCGGATAGACCCTATAACCAGCTTCCACCCTTGCCGCCAAAGGCAGAACTGGAAACCCGAGCAGTCCTCAAACGCTGCATCGAAGCTCGAGCAGCCTTGGCCGTATTGAAACAAGCAGCCGAGCTGATTCCTAACCAAACGATGCTGATCAATACGATCCCGCTGCTGGAAGCCAAGGACAGCTCCGAGATCGAAAGTATTGTCACTACTACAGATTTACTCTTTCAGCATGCCCAGGATGGCGCCAATCATGCAGATCCCGCGACCAAAGAAGCCCTCCGGTACCGCAAGGCTCTACATAACGGTTTCCAGTCGCTGGCTGAACGTCCACTCTCTACCGGCACAGCAGTAGAGATCTGTCGAACGCTCAAGGGGGTAGACATGGACATCCGTCGAGTACCAGGCGTCCAGCTAGCCAATGATCGGACCGGAGAAATCATCTATACCCCACCAGAGGGCGAAGATCGCTTACGCGACTTGCTCGCCAACTGGGAACGTTTTCTACACAACGAGACAGACCTCGACCCGCTGGTTCGCATGGCTGTCGGGCACTATCAGTTCGAGGCTATTCATCCATTCACAGACGGCAATGGTCGTACCGGGCGCGTGCTAAACACCCTGTATCTGATCCAGGAAGGTCTGTTGAATCTACCGATTCTCTACCTTAGTCATTTCATCATTGCGCATAGAGCCGATTACTATCGACTACTGCTTGATGTCACACGCGAACAGGCCTGGGAGCCCTGGCTGCTGTACATGCTTACTGCCGTGGAAGAAACCGCTCGCTGGACCAGTGCCAAAATTGCCGCCATTCGCAGCCTGTCCGAGCACACCAGCCAATTTGTTCGCGAGCGTCTGCCGAAAACCTACTCACGCGAATTGGTGGACGTGATTTTTGAGCAGCCCTATTGCCGTATTAGCAACGTCGTCGACAAGCAGATCGCCCAGCGCCAGGCTGCTTCTCGCTACCTCAAAGAGCTGGTCTCCATTGATGTTCTGCAAGAGGTTCAGGTCGGAAAGGAAAAACTGTTCATTCATCCAAAGCTGATGCAGTTGCTGATTCGCGACGGCAACGAATTCAAGCCGTATTTCTGAGCCGAAATTAAGGAAATCGTGAATAAGTCGCCTGGACGATAAAAACGAACAGGCGACGTCATATCACCTAGGCTGCAAACACTCCACAGCCCGATCCGCCACCATCTTCGCCATCTCCACCAAATGCATCACCGCTCTCTGTGGCGCAGCCAGCGGTTCTCCGACCACCTGCGACGTAGCCACCGCACACTGCAGCAACTCCGCCACACGCACCCAAGCATCCTCGAAGCTCAACTCTTCATTAACAGTAAATGGGTTAGGCCCACGCGAAGAAGGCATATCTGAAACAACGTTTTCCATGGCACAACTCCAATTAAAAAGTGTGTACCAATCGACTCCGGGCGACTAAACCCGATCACTGAATAGACAGTGACAGTTCGCAGCCTAGTCACCCATTCCCGCTGGCGCAATGCAGTTTGGATTCTCTCGGAAACGTCCTGCAAATGAAAGCGATCAGCCCTGCTGGCCCTTTAAGCCGTCGCCTCAATCCAATATCAAATGCGGCAAAAACCGACTCGAATCCTTGGTAATCAAACTATCGTCCTCCCGCACGCCAATCCCCGCCGCTTGATCCCCAATCACCCAAGACCCAATCAACGTGTAGCTGTCCCCAAACCGTGGCAACGGCGCAAACTCCTGAAGAATAAATGGCGCATCCGTGTAGGGCCCGTCCTCTTTCACGATCAACCCATCAGCCGTTTGCAGTTCAATATTGGCGCCTTCCCGCGAGAAGAACGGCTTGCGTACCCAGCCCTTCGGCACGGCCTTGCCTGGGTCAGTATCCAGGTGCGACGCGAGCAAATTCGGGTGGCCTTTGTTGAACTCCCACAACAACGGCAGGATGCCTTTGTTGGAGAGGATGGACTTCCACGCCGGCTCGAAAAACTGCGTATCGCTCTCGGCAATGGCGGCGCCGAAGGGTTCGTGGAAGATGAACTCCCAGGCATGCAACTTGAACAGATGGGGGATCCAGCGATCTTGTAGGTCGACGAAGCGGCCTTCGTTGGTCAGGCCGATGTCTTCGATGTCGATGTGGCGGGATTCGATGCCGACTTTTTCCGCGACCAGACGCAGGTAGTCGGTGGTGCCTTTGTCTTCGATGGAGTCTTTCATCGAGGCGAAGTAGAACGGCTGGTTGACCTGCAGTTGGGCGAAGGCCTGGTGCAGTTTGGTGTCGATGCTGTTGAATTGGTCGGCGTGTTTGGGCAGCAGGCCGCGTTCGATGCATTGCTCGAGCCAGCCCCACTGGAACGCCGCGGCCTCGTAGAGGCTGGTGGGGGTGTCGTAGTTGAGTTCGAGCAGTTTGGCGGGACCGGTGCCGTTGTAGGAGAAGTCCATGCGCCCGTACAGGTGCGGGTGGCCTTCGAGCCATGAGGTGCGGATCATGTCGTAGAAAGGCGCGGGGATGCTCAGGCGTTCGAGCAGTTCTTCACTGTGGACCACGCGGGCCACGAGGTCCATGCACATGTCATGGATCTCGGTGGTCGGGTCTTCAAGGTCGCGCTCGATTTGTTGGAGCGTGAACTGGTAATACGCGCGCTCGTCCCAGTAGGGTTCGCCGTCGATGGTGTGGAACAGAAAACCGAGACTGTCGGCGGTCTGTTTCCAGTCATGACGCTCTGCGCAGTGGATCTTCTTCATGCCTGCCTTCCTTAACTGCTCGACCCGCCGCCGCCCCAGCCGCTGCGGGCGCTGGCCTTGCTGCCGAAGCCGCCACGGGAGGTGGCCGAGGACACGGAGCTCGACTTGTTGGTGGAGCGCAGCGTATTGGTGTAATTGCTGCTGCCGTACCGGGCCTGGTTGGAGCGGCCGAAGGTGGCCCCATTGGAGACGCGCTGGTTGAGCGTGGAGTTGCCGTAGTTGCCGCGATCATCGCGGTAGCGGTACACCGGCTCGGAACGGTAGCTGTTGCGGTTGTTGCTCAGCATGTTGCCGATCAGCAGGCCGGTGAGCAGGCTGCTGGTGGAGAAACCCGAGCCACCGCCGCTTGCTTGGGCGTTGGTCGCTTGGGCATTGGCGGCGTCGACCTGGGATTGAGTCACCTGGCCTTCGGCGGTCAGTTCAAAGCCGCCGAGCCTTGGGATGAACTTGCCGGTGGAGTCTTGCTGGCACCAGTCGGCGACGAAGTCAGCATCGCAATCGGCCTGGCTGTCGTACACCGGCGCAATGCGGCGATGCTCGGCCATGGCGGTCATGTAGGCGTCCGAGCAGACGTCTACCGGGAGTTTTTCATCGGCGCATTGCTGCACCGACTGGAAGTTGTACTTCTTCTGCAAATCGTAGGTTTTTTCCGTTGGCCCGCAGCCGGATATCGCCATGGCGACCGACGCTGCCAGCGACAGCTGGACGTACTTGCTTCGTTTCATCGAGAGCTCCGTGCGCAATCAGTTCGAGGTGGGCGTCATGCACGCGGCATTCAACATGCCGACGCTGATGGCCACGGCGGCCACGTAGATGCCGGCCGCGAGTTCGCCCTTTTTGATGCGCTCGGACGTGCCTTTGAGCACCAGGCTGGTCAGCAAAAACGCCAACAGTTGGACGACGGCTGCAATCACCGCCCAGACCACGAAGTCGACGAGGCTGACGGAGTAGGCAATCACGTTGCTGGCCGGAATGGCGAAGCCGACGATGGCACCGCCCAGGGCGACCGCTGCGGATGTGTTGCCCGCTCGGATCAGCTCGAATTCCTTGTGCGGGGTGATGCGGGTGTAGATGAACTGGAACAGCGCGAACAGTAGCGCAGCCCCCAGGATGTAGAGGACAAAGCCGAACACGGCAGCTTTGTTCAGGGAAATGGAGAGAGCTTCTAGCATGGGATGCTTCCTTTTTTAGAGCGCAGTCAGATCGGTTGTGTACAGCGAAATGCCCAGCGACGTGCTCAGGCTGATGGTGCCTTCGGCGTCTTCTTCGACGGAAAACAGCAAAAACTCGCGGCGGTCGGTCAGGCCGGTGTCGCGTGCATATAGCATCGAACGGTGCTCAATGCTGTAGGCCGCCTCCGGGCTGACGATTTGTTCGCTCATTGCTACCAATTCGGTCTGGCCGTCTTCGCTGCCCCACTCACGGAAGAACTCGACGCCGTCGTGGGTGTAGGTCGGCAACCCGATCAGGCTCTGTGGGCCCGCCAGCCGGCGCAGTTCCGCTTCACTGCTGACAGTGACGTTACTGAGGTAGTTGAACAGGATCACCGACTCGACCTGCCCGGCGATGTCACCCGTGGTGTGCACCTGCAGCCAATAGTCTTCGTCGTTCATGTAATAGCGCGACAGCCAGGTCGACTGCCCGAGGTCAACGGTGCCGTTGGCCCAGATTTCCTGGGAACCGGGTATTACCACCGAGGTTTTCTCATCGAGCAACAGTTTCAGGCTCGTGTCGAACATCAGACCTTTGCCCGGTGCCAGGCCCAATGGCCCGGTGACCGGCAGTGCCTGGCTGGTCGGCGCTTTCGAGTCAGTAGTGGCGTTCGGAGCTTCGAGCCCCATCAGTTGTTTAAACCATCCCATGGGAGATTTCCTTGAGCCGGGTGGAGGCGATATAGAAGAGTTCACCGCCCTCGACGCGGGTGGCGCTCGGCGGGTTGATCGCGGGTTGCTGGGCATCTTTGGCGCGATAGCCGATAAGGGTGGCGTTGTGCTGTTCTTTCAGTCGGGTATACAGCTCGCCAAACGTGGCCTCAAAGGCCTCGGGCAGTTTCATCAGGTATTGGGTGGCACCCTGCCCCACGCACAGCAGTTCATTGATGACCACTGATGAACCGGGGTCCTGGGAGGCACGCACCAGCATTTCAATCGCCATGCTTGAGGTGCATTCCAGGCGGGGTGCGTAGGAACTGGCGAGTGCGGCGATTTCACTTTCGTTGAAGTGGGCGACCACATGCCCGACGGGGCTTAATTGATTGACCGCCAGTACCGTAGCCAGGGTCAGGTCGTCAGATGGGGTTCGCACCAGCACACGTTCGGCACCGGGAACACCGGCACGCAGCAGCAACGCGGTGGAGGACAGGCTCTCACCGCGGATGAACGCCGCTTTGCCCGGCATCGGGTTTTCTTCGAGGGTGCAGTCGCAAATCACGATCAGGTTGTCGTTGGAGGTTTCATCTTGCAGCAACAACTCGATGACCCGCTCACTGGATGCGCCCTCCCAGCCGATCAGCACGGTATGGCCGGCCTTGCCGGTGAAATCGCCTTTGCCCTTCATGCCTTTTCTCCATGCATCGATGACACTGCTGGTGGTTTTGCCGATGGCGGCCGTGAGCAGCGCAATGCCGCCGAGCATGACCCAGGCTGCCACGAATATCCGCCCCACCGCGGTCTGCGGTGCGAGATCGCCATAGCCGACGGTCAGTGTGGTGGTCAGATAAAAGTAAATAAAGGTTGCGGGGGCGGTGAGGTGTTGCTCGCCCAGGAACACCAGGCCCAGATAAGCCACGCCCAGGTGTACGCCCAAGGCAACGACCAGGCCTGCCCAGCCGAAGCGGTGAAAGAGGGACGAAGCGTACCGGCGCAATAAAAGAAAGATCGACATTTCATCCCTGGTTCCGTGGGTACTGGGTTCCTGACGAGGCGCTCGCCTCGGCATTTGGATGCTTAAGTGCGCTCACCCGGCATTAAACCTGCTGCGCGGTGCAGAGAGAAGTACCTTGGCGGCAATAAACCCGGCGAACGCGCCGAAGAGGTGACCTTCGAAGGAAACACCCTGCCGGGGCAGGAAGCCAAGGATCAGGCCGCCATACAGTACCGCCACCACACCGGCGGTTATCAGGTTGCTCCAGCTTCTGTGGAACCAGGCGCGCGCCAGCAGGTAAGCCCATAGCCCGAATACCCAGCCGCTGGCGCCGACGTGAATGCCTGCAAAACCGAACAGCCAGACCAACGCGCCACCCAGCAGAATCACGATTGCGCTGACGGCAATAAAGCGGTGGAGTCCGTCGAGGATAACCAGGGTGCCCAGGACCAGAAAGGCAATCAGGTTTGCGCTCAGGTGGGCAAAGGACGCGTGCAGAAACGGTGAGGTGAGGATGCCGAACAGGCCGTGCAGCGTTCTCGGGACCAGGCCGAAGGCCATGAGGCTGTAACCGGTCGCTACATTGAGCAGTTGCAGCGCGACCATCAAGAGGGCCAGGCCTGCGATTGTCTTGAAACCCTTCAAGGCGTCCATCCTCACCTCGGCATAAAAAAGAAGGGCAGAAATGCCCTCCTCCCTTCGGCGACGTTGCTTACTCGGCCGACTTTTGCTTCAGACGCTCAAGAATCGCATTGGCGCTGCCTTCGTTCGGCGTGATGCCAGCGTCGCGCAGTTTGCGTTCCAGGTCAGTACCCGTCGACGCCTCAGCCAGTTCGTCCTGGGCTTGCAATTCAGCGGCGCGTTGCTGCTGCTTGGCCTGTAAGCGATTCAGCGTACCGACAGCGGTTTCCAGCTTGCCGTTGGCACCGCCGCTGGCAATGGATGCGCTGACCTGGGCCTTTTGCACGCTGTCGCGAGCCTTGGCCATGTCCACTTGCTGGCGCAGGCTTTTGATCCGGCTCTCGGCCTTGGTGATGTCCTTGCGCATGCTCTCGGCGTAGCCACCGAACTCGGCGGTCTGCTTTTGCTCGACGTCCCGCTCGTTGGTCAGGGTCGAAATGGCTTCGGCGACTTCCAGGGCCAGGTCTTCACGGTTAGCCTGGATCGCGGCCATCGCCTTGGTCTCCAGGTCTTTGATCTTGGCGTCGTACTCGCCGACACGATCAGCGGCCAGTTTGTGCTTGGCCATGATGCTGACCAGCTCACGCTTGGCATTGGCCAGGGCGCTGTCAGCATCGCGGATTTCCTGGTCAAGGATGCGCAGGGCCTGTTGGTCGACGATCGATTCGCCGACTTCATTGGCACCGCCACGCAGCGCGGTGAACAATTTGCTCCAGATGGACTGAGTCATTAGGTTTTCCCGAATAATTAGTTGAAGAAACGTTCGAAGGCTTCGCTGGCGCGCTGCACGTTGTCGACCAGGGTTTTCACCTCGGTCACGATGTTGGTCAGGCTGGAGTCGGAGCTGAGCGCACCGAACATGTTGTAGACCACCTGCCCGTTGGGCATGGACTCGATGCCGATGGAAGACAACGGGAACATCTCCCGGCTGCGCAGCACCGCGTCGTTGAACTTGGCGACATCGTTGATGGACTCGACGTCGACCAGCACGGTGTCCACGATGATCTGCTCGCCCACCACTGCGATGTAAATCGGCAGGCCCCCGAAGTCGTTCATTTCCAGCTTGATGCTGGACTCGGAGCCTTGGACGAGGGAAAGCGTAATGTCTTTGGACGTCACTTCATCCAGGGCCTGCAGCGCACTGAAGAGGCGATCGATGTTCCAGTTGGTACCTGCGCTCATGAAATTCTCCGACATGAATGAGCCAGCCAGAATCGGTTGGCGAAGCTGTTTCTCCATCTGCTTGAGCAAGCTTCGGTTTTCGGGAAGCACCCAAGCCTCGTGTTTCACATAACCGGCGGCCGCCAGGCCCGCGCGCATCTGCTTCATGTAAAAGCTCGATGGCTTTTTCGCAGACTGTTTCAAGCGCTCTCCCTGAAGGCTGGCTGAATCGGTATCGGGCCCTGCAGCAGGGCTCGATGGAGAGCTGCTTTTCATCGTACTGACCTCGCTGTGAAAAACTCACGCGTGAGAAAATCTACAGGCAATGTTCGTTGCACTCAATAGCTCACGCGTGAGATTTTTCCGAAGCTGTTTCCGCCCATGGGCAAGACCATATCTTGTGAGTGACCAGGTATTGTCTCTTCTGAGTTGACGGTATTACCTATTCCAGCCGATTTATCCCCCATTACCCACCCATTAATCTGTGCCCATGTTGAACGCAACGCCCAACCAACCTAAACAAAAAAGGATTCAACCATGAGCACTGCAACCTACAACCGCTTGAACAAAGACGACGCCATCGTACTGCTGGTCGACCACCAGACCGGCCTGATCTCCCTCGTGCAAGACTTCTCCCCCAACGAGTTCAAGAACAACGTGCTGGCCCTGGCGGACCTGGCCAAGTTCTTCAACCTGCCGACCATCCTCACCACCAGCTTCGAGCAAGGCCCGAATGGCCCGCTGGTGCCGGAGTTGAAGGAGATGTTCCCGGACGCGCCGTACATCGCCCGTCCTGGCCAGATCAACGCGTGGGACAACGAAGACTTCGTCAAGGCTATCAAGGCTACCGGGCGCAGGCAGATCATCATTGCCGGCGTGGTGACGGATGTGTGCGTGGCGTTCCCGACCTTGTCGGCGCTGGCGGAAGGCTTTGAAGTGTTTGTGGTGACGGATGCGTCTGGCACCTTCAATACCACGGTGCAGCAGGCGGCGTGGAGCCGGATGACCCAGGCCGGTGCGCAGTTGATGAACTGGTTCTCGGTGGCCTGTGAGCTGCACCGCGACTGGCGCAACGACATTGAAGGCCTGGGGAATCTGTTGTCCCAGCGCATTCCTAACTATCGCAATTTGATGAATGGCTATGCGGCGCTGACTGCACAGCAGAAGTAAGCCAGCCGAGTGTGACGATAAGCCTGCCCTGAGAAGCAGGCTTTCGGTGTTTGAGCCGGTCCTACCCCGCCAACTCTCGCTCAATCTGTTCAATGCTGGGCAAACTGGCTTGCAGCTCTGCCGGCAAAGACTCCACCAATTGATATTCCGCCACGCCGATAGGCCGGTTGTTATCGCGCAGTGCATATTCAGCCACCACCTCATTTTTCCCCTTGCACAACAACAGGCCGATGGTCGGGCCATCCTGTGGGTGCTTCAGCTCGGCATCCACAGCTGCGAGATAGAAGCTCAACTTGCCCAGATGCTCGGGCTTGAACTTGCCCGCCTTGAGTTCGATCACCACGTAGCAACGCAGCTTCAGGTGATAGAACAACAAGTCAACGAAGAACTCATCACCGCCCACATTCAGCAGCACTTGCCGGCCAACGAAGGCAAAGCCTGCGCCCAACTCCAATAAGAAGTCAGTGACATGCTTGATCAAGGCGTTTTCGATATCACGCTCTTGTGCATTCAGGCCCAGGCTGAGGAAGTCAAAGCGGTAAGGGTCCTTGAGGGATTCGCGGGCCAGGTCGGATTGAGCTTTGGGCAGGTGGCTTTCGAAGTTGCTGACTGCTTTGCCACTGCGCTCCAGCAGGCGGTTTTCAATGTGCATTACCAGCGTGCTGCGCGACCAGTTGTGTTTGATCGTTTGGGTGATGTACCAACGACGCGTTTCGGGGCCGGGAAGTTTGTCCAATAGCGCGATCTGATGGTACCAAGGCAATTGTGCAAGCACCCCTTGCACAAATTCCGCATCCGGCCACGCCTCGGCAAAAGCGCGCATGTACTTGAGATTGCGCGGCGAAAAACCCTTGATGTCGGGAAAAGCCGCGCGCAGATCTTGCGCAAGGCGGTCGATCACTTTGCTCCCCCAGCCTTGATCGTTTTGACGGGTCAGAATATCGCGGCCGATCTGCCAGTAGAGCAGCACCAGCTCACGATTGACCGCGATTGACGCGCGCTGCTGTGCGTTATGGATACGGCCCTTGAGGTCTGTCAGCCAATCGCTGTAGCCCTCGGGAGGCGCGGACAGCCCGATAGCGGTTTCGCTCATGCCTTTTTACTCTTGTGTTTTCAGCAGGCTAGTCAGGCCATCGTGCCGTCACAAGGGTTCATGAATACTCCAGGAAGGGTCCTGCGCACCTTACGGAACGGTCCTGCTGGCACTGGCTGTGGCCCTTGACTCTCCCCTATACGGCACACCCTACCCTGAACGCCCCTTTCAGGAGCCTTCTGCATGAGTCAGCGCATCCTGGTCATTCTCGGCCACCCGTCCACCGATAGTTTTTGTTCAGCCCTCGCGCAGACCTATATCCACGCCGCGAAAACGGCGGGTCACGACGTACGCGTCCTACGTCTGGGTGACCTCAGGTTCGACCCCATCCTTCACCACGGTTATACCCAGGTCCAAGCGCTGGAGCCCGACCTGCTCAGCGCCCAAGCCGACATCCTTTGGGCCGAGCACCTCACATGGGTTTTCCCTGTTTGGTGGGGTGGTATCCCGGCCTTGATGAAAGGCTTCATCGACCGTGTTTTCCTACCCGGCTTCGCCTTCAAATACCGCGCAGGCAAGGCATTCCCTGACAAGCTGCTAAAGGGCCGAACCGCGCACTTGCTAGTGACCCTGGACACGCCGGCGTGGTATTACCGCTGGGTCTACCGCATGCCGGCCATCCACCAGATGCGTCGCACCACGCTGGCGCTGTGCGGCATCACGCCGAGCAAGACCCTGCTGTTCGGGCCGGTGCTGGGCGCTACGCTGACGCAGCGGGCCAAGTGGCTGAAACAGGCCGGCGCATTATTTGAGAAAGGGAATTTTCATGTACATCGGCAAAGCCGCGCAGTTGTCCGGCACGACCATCAAGGCGATTCGTCACTATGAGGCGATTGGATTGATGCCCGAGCCTCAACGCCAGGGCGGCTACCGCGTTTATACGGCGCAGAGCGTGGAGCGATTGACCTTTATCAAATGCGCCCAGCAGCTGGGGTTCAAACTCAAGGAGTTGCAGGAGATTTTGCTGGGGTACGACGGTGACGCCCTTCCCTGGGACCGGGCGGACCAAGCCATCGCCAACAAAAAGCGCGCACTGGCCGCGCAGATCGCCGTGTTGCAACGGATGCAGGCGGGCTTGATTGAGTTTGAAACCCAACTGAAAGACGCACAAGGGCACTGTTCGTCAATCAGCAGCGTCGCCATTTGACGCAGCCTTTACGCATGAGTTGGCGCTGACTTTTACGGGCCCCTTGTAAGGGCAATCTGATTTTCCAAACCGTTCATCCAGCCGCTTTTCGCTGCGGCAGACTCCGACGCCTTGCCTTCTGTCGAGACGTCATGGATGACCCACGCTGCCCACATCGCCGCTATCGAACACGAGCTGGATGGCTTCCATCAAAGCCTGGTGGAGTACCGCCAGCAGATGGGTGCCTGGTATTCGCGTGCGCTGAATTCGGTCAGCCATGCAGCGGATATGCCGTCGTTGCTGGGCATGGACCGGGTGTTGCGGGTTGGGGATTCCCAGCGTTCGGTAAGCCTTAGCGACGCGGATTTTTCTACCGTGGCCCGCTGCCCGGTGGGTGGCGTGCTGAAGATCGAGAGCAAATTCGAATCAGCGTATGACGTGCCGATTGGCGATATCCCGGTTGAGGTGATTGGCCTGGATGACGGCAGTTCCACGCGGGTGATGCTCGATAAGCACGGCAAGGGTTCGCACTACTGCGCCGCCGGCGGGCGCTATCAGGTGCGGGTTCAGGGTGGTGTTTCAGCGCAGCAAGTGGACGCCTTGTTTACCTCCTATGCCGGGCTGACGGCGGACTTGGAACAGTGGCTTCGGTCGCAGTGGAAAAGCTTCAAACCCCACTGGGAAAGCTCTACTGCCAGCGCGATTGGCAGCGGCGTGCTGGCAGGCAGCTGGGCGGCGATCCATGACGTGTGGGACAGCCTCAAGCTGGTGCAGGCGATGCTTGAAGACCCGTTGAAGTACGTCGAGCAACTGGGCAGCGAGGCGGCCAAGTTGGCGCAGATCGCCACCGATGCGCCCAGGGTCATGGAGCAGGCGATGCTGCTGGCCAGTGATGAAGCGGCGCTGTACCTGTTACTGCGCACCGCCATGATCTGGCTGGACGCGTTACCGCCCAGTGAAGTTGCGCAGGCAGCCGCCAGATTTATGGTGTCGCTGCTGATTGATCTGGTGATCGGCGCAGTGTTGACCATCGCGTTGCCAGCGGCGGGCGTGGCGTATTTGAGCATGCGCCTGGTCAAGTACGGCAAGCAGATTCTTGCGGCGGCAGTGGGCTTTGTGAAGGGCGTGCTGGCGATTCTCACGAAGTTCATGCAGGCGGTGGACCGCTACAAAGCGGTGGCGGTTCGCGGGGTGGTCGGCGGGCTGAAGCAAGGCACGATGCAGATGCGCTGGAAGGCGCGGCAGAACGCAGTGCTGAAGCAGAAAGAGCGTGTGGATGATGTGCCTGTCGTGGCGTCGAATCCCAAGGGGGATGCGGCGGCGCCTGCGGACAAGACGGTCACTCATGGCTGCCCGGTGTCGATGGTCACCGGGGAGGAATTGCTGACCCTCACCGATGGTGCGCTGGACGGGATCTTGCCGTTTGAGTGGACACGCTTGTATCGCACCAGTGCGGTGGAAGTGGATTGTGGGTTGGGGTTTGGCTGGAGTCACGCGCTGGCGCACAGGCTTGTTGTGTCGGGCGAGTCGGTGGTGTGGACCGACCATGAGAATCGCCGTACGCAGTTTCCGTTGCCCACAGATTCTCGACCGGCGATCACCAACAGCCTGGCCGAAGCGGCGATCTACCTGGGCTCGGCACCTGATGAGTTAGTGCTGGCCCAGGCGTCGCGGTTTTATCACTTTCGTGATGGTGTGCTGGTCTCGATCAGTGATGCGTATGACAACCGCCTGCGCATTTGCCGTGATCATTCCGGGCGAATTGAGCGGTTGGATAACGGAGCTGGTCGCTCACTGTTGCTGCGCTATGAGCTGGATCGCATCGTCGCGGTGGACTACCAGGTTCATCGCGCCAAAGACCGTGGGCCCTACGTCTGGGAGACCGAGCAGAACGTCGTTTCCTACGCCTATGACGAAGACGGACGACTGGTTTGCGCGACCAATGCCGTAGGGGAAAGCGAGCGTTATCGGTACGACGATCAGCACGTCATTGTCGAGCGGCAGTTGGCCGGTGGGGCGAGTTTCTTCTGGGCGTGGGAAGGCTCTGGCAAGGCGGCACGCTGTGTCCGGCATTGGGCGAGTTTTTCGCAGATGGACACGCGGTATGCCTGGGGGGATGACGGCCGTGTCACCGTGCACAACGCCGATGGTAGCCAGGAAGTTTATGTCCACGACGACCGGGCGCGGTTGGTACAGCGCATCGATCCCGACGGCGCCCAGCACTTCAAATCCTACGATGACCAAGGCCGGCTAACTGTCGAGCAGGACCCGCTGGGCGCGGTGACCGCCTATCAGTACGACGAAGCCGGACGCTTGGTGGCGCTGTTTCCGGGGGATGACGAGCCGACGTCCTACGAGCATGACAATGGTTTCGTACGGGTTGTCAGGCGTGGCGAGGCGGTCTGGAAATATGAGCGTAATAGCCAGGGCGATGTTACGCGCAGAACTGATCCTGACGGGCAGGTCACGGACTATAGCTACAACAAACGCGGGCAGTTAACCGGAGTTTGGTACCCCGATCACAGTTGTCATCGGCTGGTGTGGAATGAGCGTGGGCAGTTGCTTGAGGAACAATTGCCCAATGGCCGGATCAAGCGCTATCGCTATGACGATCTAGGGCGGCAAGTAGCGTGTGAGGATGAATATGGCGCGCTAACCCAGTATCAGTGGGACAGCGTCGGGCGCTTGATTCGCCTCGTCTTGCCAGGCGGCGCCACTCGGGAATTCAGCTACAACCCCTACGGCAAAATCATCGCCGAGCGCGATGAACTCGGCCACGTCACCCACTACGAATACGCCGACGGCCTGCACCTGATCAGCCGCCGCCTCAACGCCGACGGCACCCAGGTCCACTACCGCTACGACAACGCCCGGCTGTTGCTCACCGAGATCGAAAACGAAGTCGGCGAAACCTACCAGCTCACCTATCACCCCAACGGCCTGCTCCAACAGGAAACCGGCTTCGACGGCCAGCGCACCGCCTATGCCTACGACCTCAACGGCAACCTGCAGGAAAAGACCGAATACGGCGACGACAACAGTCAGCTCATCACCCGCTACGAGCGCGACCACGCCGGGCGCCTTGTCCGAAAAAACCTGCCCGATGGCAGCGCGATCGATTATGCCTACGACCGCCAAGGCAACCTCCTCAGCGTCGAGGACGGCCACTGGGCCCTGGCCTACGAATACGACCAGCAAAACCGCCTCGTCGCCGAGCACCAAGGCTGGGGCACCTTGCGCTACGGCTACGACGCCTGCGGCCAGCTACAAAACCTGCGCCTGCCGGACAATAACCGCCTCACCTTCAACCACGACAAAGGCGGTCACCTCGCCACCGTCGAGCTCAACGGCGAAGTGCTCACTTCACACCTCTTCCGCGCCGGGCGTGAACACCAACGCCAACAAGGCCAACTGCTCAGCCACTACCACTACGACGACCAGAATCGTCTGCACGCCCACGCCATCACCCAACAACAAAACTACCTTTACCAGCGCCAATACGACTACGACAAATCCGGCAACCTCACCCGCCTGCTCGACACCCGCAAAGGCGAACATCGCTACCACTACGACCCCCTCGCCCGCCTGACCCGCGCCGACCATTCGCAGGACGTCCAGGAACGCTTCGCCCACAACCCGGCCGGCAACCTGCTCATGCAAGACCGCCCAGGGCCGGACATCGTCGCGGCGAACCGCCTGGTGATCCAGGGCGACCGCCACTACGACTACGACGCCTTCGGCAACCTCATCCGCGAGCGGCGCGGCAAAGGCCAGCAACTCGTCACTGAATACCGCTACGACTGCCAGCATCGGCTGATCAGCGTGACGAAGCCCAACGGCGAAACCGCCAGTTACCGCTATGACCCCTTTGGGCGGCGCATCAGCAAGACCGTAGATGGCAAGACCACCGAGTTTTTCTGGCAAGGCGACAAGCTGATTGCCGAGCATCACGCGGACCGCCACCGCAGCTACATCTACGAGCCCGACAGCTTCCGCCCACTGGCACTGCTGGAAGGCTTCGGCCCAAAAGCCACAACGCCCTACCACTACCAACTCGACCACCTCGGCACACCGCAGGAACTAACCGACACCGAAGGCGAAATCGTCTGGTCCGCCCACTACCGCGCCTACGGCCAGATCGCCCGGCTCGACGTGGGCAAGATCGACAATCCACTGCGTTTTCAGGGGCAGTACTTCGATCAGGAAAGCGGGCTGCACTACAACCGTCATCGCTACTACAATCCGGATATCGGTCGTTACCTGACGCCGGACCCGGTGAAGTTGGCGGGTGGGGTCAATGGGTACCAGTACGTGCCCAATCCGACAGGGTGGGTGGATCCGCTAGGCTTGAGTAAGTGTCTTGGGGAGGACGGATGCAAATCGCAAGCAGACGTTGAAGAGCCGGCAGATACAGCTAAGGTAAATACAGGCGAACCAAACCAGCCAACCGTAACAACCCGTCCAACGGAGTTTGCCAGCAAGCAAAAACTAAACGAGCATTACGAAAAGCACGGGCCAGAATTCGGAGTAGAGACCCCCAATGAATATTTACTCACGGCACGACATGTCGTGAGCGAAGGCATTCCTGTCAATTACCTCTACAAAAGCAAATCGACAACAGGATATGTTTTACTCATGGGAACGAATAGAACGGGCCAAGCGAAATTTGCATTCGCGGGTACGAATGCAGATGGCAACATAACCACCTTACATACCAAAAGTGGGAAAGACTTCTGGAGGATGATAAATGGCGACGCCACTGACAAAACCATCAGACCTTACAACCAATAACTATAAAAAAGCAAAAGTTGTAGCGCTCAACGAACATATAGAAGAAGACGTAACTTTGATCATCGAAGGGACGACTATAAACTGCTTCGCCAGCTATTGCCCCTATGAGCTTGAAGTGGGTAAGACGTATGACGTGGAACTCACATTAAATCTTTCAGAAAACTACGAAATTGAACGAACTGGCGAAACTAACACACTGATAAAACATACAAATCGCGGTTATTCATATGTACTGTACGGAGACCTGCACAATGAAATCTTAATGTCTTTCACATCTCTTAATGTCGAGGGCGTACATTACGACCATCCCGAATGCAACGACCATTTTATCAAACTAAAAGTTGAAAGAATCGACGCCTGTTTTCACTGACATGCGAAATAGCTCGCACAATCGGCTCACCAAATGAGCCGAATAACCCCCTCTATTCGGCTCGCCCCACCCATGCATTCCTCCATGGATCACCCACGCTGAACCTGGCAACACGCCACTGCCGACCTACTGGAAAAAAACTGCCTGACACGCCTCCCCGGAGGCGGCCGCAGCACGCGTTATCAGATCAATCCCACCCACGAGTAGCCCCCTACTCATTTGCCCCCATCCCCCATGTCTGCTAGTGTCGCGCCGGTTTACCGTCTACCGGAATTGCCGCCATGGCCCGCAAAAAAGTTGCACTGGATTTCGAACAATCCCTCGCCGACCTGCAAACCCTGGTCGAGCGGCTGGAGAACGGCGAGTTGTCGCTGGAGGACTCGTTGACGGCGTTTGAGCAGGGCATCGGCCTGACCCGCGACTGCCAGAGCGCGTTGGCGCAGGCGGAGCAGAAGGTCCAGGTGTTGCTGGAGCGCGATGGGGAGTTGGCCGAAGAACCTTTCGATGCGGAACAGCCGGAATGATCGACGCGTACCAGGCCAGTAGCCAAGCCCGGGTGAATGCCGCGCTGGAGCCCTTGTTTGTTGCGCCAAGCCCGGAAATGGCGCGCCTCTATGAAGCCATGCGCTACAGCGTGATGAATGGCGGCAAGCGTGTGCGCCCGTTGCTGGCCTATGCGGCCTGTGAAGCCCTGGGTGCGCCTGCCGAAGAAGCCAATGGTGCCGCGTGCGCGGTGGAGCTGATCCACGCCTACTCCCTGGTACATGACGATTTACCGGCAATGGACGACGACGATCTGCGTCGCGGCCAGCCCACCACCCACAAAGCCTTTGATGAAGCCTATGCGATCCTGGCCGGTGACGGCTTGCAGAGCCTGGCGTTCAGCGCATTGCTGGACCCGCGCTTGAGCAGCGTCAACGCCGAGATCCGCCTGCGCATGGTAACCACCTTGGCCCAGGCCGCAGGCCCAGCCGGCATGGTCGGCGGGCAAGCCATCGATATGGGTTCGGTCAGCCTCAAGCTGGATCAAAAAGCCCTCGAACACATGCATCGCCACAAGACCGGCGCGCTGATTGAAGCCGCTGTGCACCTGGGCGCCTTGGCCAGTGGCCGTGCCCAAGCCGCGCAGTTGGCGGCCCTGCAAACCTATTCCCGGGCTATCGGCCTGGCGTTCCAGGTACAGGACGACATTCTCGACGTAGAAAGTGACACGGCGACCCTGGGCAAGCGCCAAGGCGCCGATATTGCACGGGACAAGCCGACATACCCTGCGTTGCTTGGGCTGGAAGCCGCCAAGGCATATGCCATTGAACTGCGTGACCAGGCCCTGGATGCCCTGCGACCTTTCGACGCGGCGGCCGAGCCCCTGCGGGACCTGGCGCGGTATATCGTCGAGCGTCGCCACTGACAACCCCGGCCATTTGCGCCGCATATCGGCCAAGTTCGGCGCTCTGCGTGGGCAGTTTGCACGGCTTGAGGTAAACTGCCGCCTCTTCTATACCTATAACGATTCGCCTGATGCCCACGACGTTTCAAGAGATTCCCCGCAAACGCCCGTCCACGCCCTTGCTCGACCGCGCTGCCACGCCGGACGGCCTGCGTCGACTGGGTGAAGCCGAGCTGGAAACCCTGGCCGATGAGTTGCGCCTGGAATTGCTCTACACGGTCGGCCAGACCGGTGGGCATTTCGGTGCCGGGCTGGGCGTGATCGAGCTGACCATCGCCCTGCATTACGTGTTCGACACCCCGGATGACCGGCTGGTGTGGGACGTGGGCCATCAGGCGTATCCGCACAAGATTCTCACCGGCCGGCGCGAGCGCATGGCCAGCCTGCGCCAGAAGGACGGCCTGGCCGCCTTCCCGCGACGTTCGGAGAGCGAGTACGACACCTTTGGCGTTGGCCACTCCAGCACCTCCATCAGTGCAGCGCTGGGCATGGCGATTGCCGCCCGCCTGCAAGGCAGCGAGCGCAAAGCCATTGCCGTGATCGGCGATGGTGCGCTGACCGCCGGCATGGCCTTTGAAGCGCTCAACCACGCGCCGGAAGTGGACGCCAACATGTTGGTGATCCTCAACGACAACGACATGTCGATCTCGCGCAATGTCGGGGGGCTGTCCAATTACCTGGCGAAGATCCTTTCCAGCCGCACCTACGCCAGCATGCGCGAAGGCAGCAAGAAAGTGCTCTCGCGCCTGCCTGGCGCGTGGGAAATTGCCCGTCGTACCGAAGAATACGCCAAGGGCATGCTGGTGCCCGGCACCCTGTTCGAAGAGCTGGGCTGGAACTACATCGGCCCTATCGACGGCCACGACCTGCCGACCCTGATCGCCACCTTGCGTAACATGCGTGACCTCAAGGGCCCGCAGTTCCTGCATATCGTCACCAAAAAAGGCAAAGGCTTCGCCCCGGCGGAAGTCGACCCGATTGGCTACCACGCGATCACCAAGCTTGAGCCCCTGGACGCCCCCGCCGCTGCGCCTAAAAAAGCCAGCGGGCCGAAGTATTCCGGTGTGTTCGGCGAATGGCTGTGCGACATGGCCGCCGCCGACCCGCGCCTGGTGGGCATCACCCCGGCGATGAAGGAAGGCTCCGACCTGGTGGCGTTCAGCGAGCGTTTCCCGCTGCGTTACTTCGACGTGGCGATTGCCGAGCAGCACGCCGTCACCTTCGCCGCCGGCATGGCCTGCGAGGGCGCCAAGCCGGTGGTGGCGATCTACTCCACCTTCCTGCAGCGCGGTTATGACCAGCTTGTTCACGATGTGGCGGTGCAGAACCTCGATGTGCTGTTCGCCATCGACCGCGCCGGCCTGGTGGGCGAAGACGGCCCGACCCATGCCGGTAGTTTCGACCTGTCCTACCTGCGCTGCATCCCCGGCATGCTGGTGATGACGCCGAGCGACGAGAACGAACTGCGCAAGATGCTCAGCACCGGCCACCTGTACAACGGCCCGGCCGCCGTACGTTACCCGCGGGGCAATGGCCCGAACGCGATGATCGAGAAAGACCTGGAACCGATTGAGATCGGTAAAGGCATCGTGCGCCGCCAAGGCAGCAAAACCGCATTTTTGGTATTTGGCGTGCAACTGGCCGAAGCGCTGAAAGTCGCCGAGAAGATCGACGCCACTGTGGTCGACATGCGTTTCGTCAAACCGCTGGATGAAGCGCTGGTGCGCGAGATCGCAGCTAACCATGAGCTGCTGGTGACGGTTGAAGAAAACGCGATCATGGGCGGCGCAGGGGCGGCGGTCAGCGAATTCCTGGCGCGGGAGAATATCCTCAAGTCGGTGCTGCACCTGGGCCTGCCGGATCTGTACGTCGAGCACGCCAAGCCGGCGCAGATGCTGGCTGAGTGCGGGCTGGATGAGGCCGGCATCGAAGCCTCGGTTCGCGAGCGCATGGCAATGCTGGCCCTGTAGAAACCGGGACTAAATGTGGGAGGGGGCTTGCTCCCGATAGTGGTGGATCAGTTAAAAATACTGAGACTGACACACCGCTATCGGGGGCAAGCCCCCTCCCACATTTATTTTGTGTCACCTTCAAACGCTATGGACAGCCCATGAACCGCCGCCTGTGCCTTGCCCTACTGCTTCTACCTTGCGCCGACCTGCTCGCCGACACCCGCGACCAGGCGCTTAAGCTTTCCGACGTGGTTATCAGCGCCAACCGCCAGGTGCAGGCGCGCAACGACAGCAGCGCTGCCAACACTGTGTTCACCCGCGCCGACATCGACCGCCTGCAGCCCACCAGCGTCACCGACCTGCTCAGCCGCGTGCCTGGTGTGCAGGTTGCGCCGACCGGTGGGCGTGGCAGTTTGCCGGGGATCTTCATTCGTGGCACAAAGGCCGCACAAAGCCTGGTACTGGTGGACGGCCAGCGCATTGCCAACACCACCACCGGTGACAGTGGCCTGCAATACCTGAACGTCGATCAGATTGAGCGCGTAGAAGTGCTGCGCGGTTCACGTTCGGTCATTTACGGCAGTGACGCGATTGGCGGAGTAATCCAGATTTTTACCCGGCGCAACGCCGAGCAAGGCCTGCAACCAAGGATGAAGCTTGGATTTGGCAGTAACCAGACATGGGAGCGCAGCCTGGGGCTATCGGGTGGCGATGAACACACGCGCTTCAATCTGGGGGCGAGCCTGGATGAAACCGCTGGCATCAACTCGAGCCACGCGTCGTTCCCCAGCGACGGCGACCATGATGCCTACCGCAACCAGTCCATCAGCCTGAATCTCAGCCATTCGTTCAGCGATGAGCTGGAGGTAGGTTTCAATCTACTGGATAACCGCGGCAAGTCGGAATATGACAATAGCTTTGGCCGCTACGACAGCGTCACCGAGCAAAGCGTTGGTCAGAAACCCTACACTGACTACACGGTGAGCAGCGCCAGCGGTTATGTCGATGCCAAGCTCAATGAGACCTGGCAGTCGCGCCTGGAATTGGGCCACAGCGAAAACCGTGACACCAAGCGCGATACGCTCAGTGATGATTTCAGCGTGTTCAATACCTATCGCGATTCGGTCAACTGGCAGAACGACCTGACCCTGAATGAGCAGAACAACCTGATCGTCGGTGGCGACTGGTATGAAGACCGCTTACACGGCTCCACCACCTTTACCGAAAACAGCCGCTGGAACCGCGCCGCCTTTGTGCAGCACCGCTTCCACAGCGAGTGGTTTTCCACCGAGCTTGGGCTGCGTCGCGACCAGAACCAGCAGTTCGGCGGTCAGAATAGCTGGAGCGGCACGCTCACCGTGCCGGTCAACTCTGACAATGACCTGCTCTTGAGCTACAGCGAAGGCTTCCGTGCACCGACTTTCAACGATCTCTATTACCCCCTCACGCAATACAGCAACCCTAACCTGCAGCCCGAGACATCGAAGAGCTATGAGCTGCAATGGCGCAGCCAACTGACAGACAGCACGCGCCTCGAAGCCTCGCTGTACCGCACCGACCTGAGCGACGCGATCATCCTCGACGCCGGCAAGCCGCAAAACGTGGCGTCAGCGCGCATCAACGGCCTTGAAGCAGCGCTCAAGCAGGAGCTGTTTGGCTGGCAGGGCAACCTGGGCCTCTCGATCATCGACCCGCGTGACCGTGAAAGCGGGCATACCCTGGCGCGTCGCGCACGGCGTACATTGAACCTGGACCTGGATCGGCAGTTCGACGAGGTGGGCATCGGCGCGAGCTGGCAGGCGATCAGCAGCAGCTACGACGACGAAGCCAACCGCGATCGTATGGGCGGCTACGCCTTGCTGGGGCTGCGCAGCAGTTGGGCATTAAACCGGGAAGTATCATTGTCATTGAAGGTCGATAACGTGCTGGACAAGTCCTATTCGCGGGCGAAGTACAGCTACCTCGAGGAAAGTCAGAATTATCGCGAAGAAGGCCGGGTGTGGATGTTTGGGGTTACTTGGACACCTGAGATCTGAATTGTCTGAGCCGGCCTCTTCGCGAGCAAGCCCGCTCCCACATTTGAAATGCATTCCCCTGTGGGAGCTGGCTTGCCTGTGATAGCGGTGTCACAGGTCAGGTGATAACACCTGACACAACCGCGCCACCGCCTCCAACATCTGCCCACTGGGCCGTTCCAATCCCTTGTCCGGCACTAACAAGAGGCGTGCCGCCATCGTCGGCCATGCTTTCCACGCATCCATCTGCGCCTGGTCACCCACCAGTATCACCTCGGGATTACGCTGCAACACCGACTCCACACTGACCTGCGGGGCCGGCAGCTTAAGATCATCAAACACATTGCGCGCCCCGCATACCCCCAGCGCATCGCTGATGATCTGCCCACCGCCCACGGTATACAGCGGCTGGTTCCACACTTGATAAAACACTTGCAAAGGTTCGGTGCGCCGATAGCGCTGTCGCAGTTCGGCGAGGCGTTTACTCAGCTTATCGGCCAACACTCGACCAGCCTGCGCGCGGCCCAATTGCTCGGCAATGGCCTGGACCTGGGTGGTCAGCTGTTCAAGGTTATGGGGTTCGGCGACGTACACCGGGATATTCAGGCGCTGCAATTGCTCGCGCTGGGCCGGGCCAACACTGCCAGGCCACAGCAGGATCAAGTCAGGCTTGAGGCTGAGCAGGCGCTCCATGTCCAACTGGCCGTAATGCCCGACCGACGGCACTTTCGCCAACGCTGCCGGCCGTTCGCCGCCATCGAGTACGCCCACCAGCAGGTCGGCAGCGCCCAGTTCAACCACGATTTCAGACAGTGACGGCGCCAGGCTGACCACTCGCTCGGTCGCCACCGCCTGAACACTGAATACCAGCAGCAGTGCCAGCCAGTAACGGCTCATCCCAGTTGACGCGGAATGCGGTAGAGGTAAAACAGCACCATGGTCGACATTGCCAGCAGAAACAGCGGCACCGCTTCCAGCCCGACAAACACCGCCAGCGCACCGATCCAGGCCGGCAGCGCGGCCACCAGCAAGGCCGTGCGCCGACGCGCCGCCAGGGTGATCCAGGCAGCGGGTTCCTCAGGGGTATCGAGGGCTTTGGAGGTAGCGATCAGCGCATGTTTATAACCATGGAAATAACGCAGGCTGAGAAACATCGAGCCCACGCCAGCAATGAAAAACGGCATGGCCAGCACGGGAAGCAGGGATTCGGCGCGGCCAAATACCAGGTTGATCACAAACAATGGGAGCAACGCCAGGGCCAGGTACTGCCACCAGTTGAAAGACAGTCGCCGCTTTACCTGGCCTCGGGTCACGCGCGGTCGACCTCGCCCTGGTGCTCGTTGCCCATCATGTGGTCGAGCTTGCTGGCCTTGGTGGCCAGGTAGAGCTTGTTGTGCGGGTTGTGCCCGGTATGCAGCGGCACGCGCTCGGCCACGGTGATGCCCATCTCGGTCAAGGCCTTGACCTTGCGCGGGTTGTTGGTCATCAAGCGCAGGGATTTGACACCCAGGTGCTCGAGCATCGGCAGGCAGATCGCGTAGTCACGCTGGTCAGCGGCGAAGCCCAGGCGTTCGTTGGCTTCCACGGTGTCGGCGCCGCCATCTTGCAGTTCGTAGGCACGGATCTTGTTCAGCAGGCCAATGCCGCGGCCCTCCTGACGCAGGTACAGCAGCACACCACGGCCTTCACGGGCGATGGCTTGCATTGCCGCTTCCAGTTGCGAGCCGCAGTCACAGCGCTGGCTGAACAGCGCATCGCCGGTCAGGCACTCGGAATGCACACGCCCCAGCACCGGCGCGCCATCGGTGATGTCGCCGAGGCTGAGCACAACGTGCTCGCGCCCGGTGGCTTCTTCGAGGAAGCCGTGCATGGTGAACGTGGCAAAGGGGGTAGGCAGCTTGGAAGCAGCGACGAAAACGACGGGCACCGTGTGCTCCTGATTTCAGATTTCACAGAGACGGCCATTGTAACAGTACGTTCCTACAGACGCTTAAGCTGAATTATCGCTGATAAAGATCAATAGGTTCGATTGGCCTTCGGATTGATTCTATGTAGGCGCGAGCTTGCTCGCGAAAGTCGTCGACGTTAACGCAGGCATTCTGAAGCAACGCGGCGCCTATGGGGTTTTTTCGCGAGCAAGCTCGCTCCTACAGTGAACTAGAACGGATAGGGCTGGTTCCAGCGTGCGAAAATCCCTTTCAACTCGCCCGTCTTGACCAGACTGGTCAGGCGCTGGTCATACACCGCCATCAACGCCCGCCCGCGCTCGGAATCGGCGAAGCCAATGTAAAGCGGCAACTCGGCGATATGCGTGAGTTTGAACAGCGCCGGGTCCTGGGATTGGCTGAGCACGTACTTGGCTTCAGTGAGGGCGTCGATATAAAAATCGGCGCGGCCGTGTTGCAGCATCGGCAGGATACCGCTGCGCCGCTCGATCTGGTTGAAGCGACGCACGCAGGGCAGGTATTGCTCGTACTTGTAGCCCCGCACCCAGGCGAGGCGGTAGTCGCCCAGCGTCGCCAACGTCGGCGTTGGCGCTGTTGCCAGCCCGAGGGCGTAAATGTGGTCGGCGTCGAAGTTCCATCGGGGATACAACACTGCGCTGGCCTCATTGCGATAGCTGCCGACATAACCATCCACCTCGCCGCGCTGCGTCAGGCCGACCGAGCGGGTATAGGGCACGCTGCGGGTTTGCAAGGTGATACCAGCGGGCTCGAAAATCTGACGCAACAGGTCCCAGGCCAGGCCGCTGCCATCTTGGTTGGTGTAGTCGTTCCACTGCTCACTGGCCAGCACGATCCTGCCAGGCACAGGCATCTGTTCCGCCTGGGCCATGAAGGCAAAGGCACACAGCACGGTCAGCAGCCAGCGGCGCACAGCCATAGTGACGGCCTCTCCTGGAGTAAACCTATTAAGGGTAGCAGGACGCCAGCTTAGGGCGCCCGGCGAAAATGCTGGTAGCCGCGCACCGCCGGGGTGACGTCCTGGCCGTTGGCATCGAGCAGCGTCACGCCCTGCCCGGCTTCGACCCGACCGATCACATGCACTGGCCAGTTGTCCGCCTGCAACGGCAACAACTGAGACGCTGGCAAAGTGAACGCCAGCACGTAGTCATCGCCGCCGCTCAATGCCGCCACACGGGCCTGGTCTTCGCCGACAAATGCCAGCAAGGCCGTGGACAACGGCAACCTGTGACGTTCGACCACCAGGCGGACCGCCGAGGCCTTGGCGATATGCCCACAATCGGCCAGAAGCCCGTCGGAGATGTCCATCGCCGCAGTCGCCTTGCCCCGCAGCGCCAGCCCCAGGGCCAACTGCGGTTGCGGCGACCAGTAATGGGCCAGCAGCGGCTCGGTGATTGCCGCATCCGCCGTGCGCTGGCCCAATACCAGCGGCAAAGCGCCGGCGGCATTGCCAAGCTCACCGCCGACACATAGCAGGTCACCCGGCCGTGCACCGCTGCGCGTCAACGCCTGCCCGGCCGGCACACTGCCAAACACGGTCAGGGTCAGGCTCAACGGCCCGCGGGTGGTATCGCCGCCCACCAAGCCCACGCCGCAGCTTTGCGCCATGGCGTTCAAGCCTTGGGCATAGCGTTGCAGCCAGTCGATATCGACGCTCGGTGTGGTCAGGGCAAGGGTGAATGCGAGGGGGTTGGCGCCCATGGCAGCCAGGTCGCTCACTGCCACGGCCAGCGAGCGCTGGCCGAGCAGGAAGGGATCACACGGGTCGGCAAAATGCACACCGGCCACCAGCGTATCGGTAGAGACAGCCAACTGCTCCCCGGCGGGGAGCGCCAGCAAGGCGCAGTCGTCGCCGATCCCCAAGGCAATGCCTTCGCCGCCTTGCGCACAGGGCGCAGCGGCGAAGAACCTGCTGATCAGCTCGAACTCGCCCATTCGGGAACTCAAGCGCAGGTTAGCGCTTGTGCTCCTTCACTTCGGCTTCGCGCAAGCGCGGGGCCAGTTTGTCGAGCACGCCATTGACGAACTTGTGGCCGTCGGTCGAACCGTAGACTTTCGCCAGTTCGATGCCTTCGTTGATTACCACGCGGTACGGTACGTCAACGCGCTTGAGCAGCTCCCAGGTAGACAGGCGCAGTACCGCCAGCTCAACCGGGTCCAGCTCTTCGAGGGTCAGGTCCAGGCATGGCGACAGCGCAGCATCGATCTCGGCCTGGTTGGCCGGAACACCGTGCAGGATATCGTGGAAGTAGCTCTGGTCAGCAAAGGTGAAGTCGTTATCGACGCGAAATTGCGCTTCGATCTCGTTCAGCGAAGTGCCGGCCATGTGACGCTGGTACAGCGCCTGGGTGGCGAGCTGACGGGCCGCACGGCGCTTTTCACTTTTCGAGGGCTTGCCGGCATCGGCCGGACGCTCGTCGCGCGGGTTGAAACGATCGCTCTCGTCGGAAATCACTTGGCCTCCAACTGCGACAGCAGGCTGACCATTTCCAGCGCGGACAAGGCAGCTTCAGCGCCTTTGTTGCCGGCCTTGGTGCCGGAGCGCTCGATGGCTTGTTCGATGGAGTCAACGGTCAGCACGCCAAAGGCAACCGGCACGCCGAACTCCATGGACACCTGGGCCAGGCCCTTGGTGCATTCGCCAGCCACGTATTCGAAATGCGGGGTACCGCCACGAATGACCGCGCCCAGGGCGATGATCGCCGCGTACTCGCCCTGTTGAGCAACTTTTTGCGCAACCAGTGGAATTTCGAAGGCGCCAGGGGCACGGATAAGGGTGATGTCGCTCTCGCTCACACCGTGGCGAACCAGGGCGTCAACGGCACCGCTTACCAGGCTTTCAACCACGAAGCTGTTGAAGCGGCCAACCACCAGGGCATAGCGGCCTTTGGGGGCGATGAAGGTACCTTCGATGGTCTTCAGGGTCATTCGACAAATCTCTTAAAGAGCCGGGACGCGAAAAGTGCGTCCCTCAGTGATGATTTAACCGCGAACAAGGGG
Organism: Pseudomonas synxantha; assembly: GCF_900105675.1. NCBI lineage: Bacteria > Pseudomonadati > Pseudomonadota > Gammaproteobacteria > Pseudomonadales > Pseudomonadaceae > Pseudomonas > Pseudomonas synxantha. The sequence continues at coordinate 5,387,102 of NZ_LT629786.1, forward strand.
CAGAAATCGCCAGCCTTTATTCGGAGGGCACGTATTCTACAACTTCCAGGTCGAATCCGGATATCGCATTAAATTTCATCGGTGCGCTCATCAGGCGCATTTTGCGTACACCGAGGTCGCGCAGGATCTGCGAACCGGCACCGACGATGCTGTAGGTGGTCGGTTTTTTCACCGGCACGGCGTCAGCGGTTTCGCGGATATGCGCCAGCAAGACATCGCCGTCCAATGGGTGACCGAGCAACAACACCACACCGCTGCCCGCCTCGGAGACCGCAGCCATGGCGGCGCGCAGGCTCCAACGACCCGGTTGCTTGACCATCAGCAGGTCGCGCAGGGGGTCCATATTGTGCACCCGCACCAGGGTCGGTTCTTCGGCGCAAATATTGCCCAGGGTCAGGGCCATGTGTACGTCGCCTTCCACTGAATCACGGTAGGTCACCAAATTGAATTGGCCCAGTTCGCTGTCCAGCGGCTGCTCGGCAATCCGCTGAACGGTACGTTCGTGGATCATGCGGTAGTGAATCAGGTCGGCGATGGTGCCGATCTTGAGGTTGTGTTCGGCGGCAAAGGCTTCAAGCTCAGTACGACGGGCCATGGTGCCGTCGTCGTTCATCACTTCGCAGATCACCCCGCTCGGCTCGAAACCGGCCATGCGCGCCAGGTCGCAGGCGGCTTCGGTGTGGCCGGCGCGTGCCAGTGTGCCACCGGGCTGGGCCATCAGCGGGAAGATATGGCCCGGGCTGACGATGTCTTCGGCCTTGGCGTCTTTCGCGGCAGCGGCTTGCACGGTGCGGGCACGGTCAGCGGCGGAAATACCGGTGGTGACACCCGTGGTGGCTTCAATCGATACGGTGAACTTGGTGCCGAAACCCGAGCCATTGCGCGGCGCCATCAGTGGCAGCTTGAGCAATTCGCAGCGTTCGCGGCTCATGGGCATGCAGATCAGCCCGCGGGCGTGCTTGGCCATGAAGTTGATGTGCTCAGGCAGGCACGCCTCGGCGGCCATGATGATATCGCCTTCGTTCTCGCGGTCTTCGTCATCCATAAGGATGACCATCTTGCCTTGGCGGATGTCTTCAACCAGTTCTTCGATGCTATTGAGCGCCACGCGGCACCCCCTTGGTCAGGATTTCAGGTAGCCGTTAGCGGCCAGAAAACTTTCAGTGATGTTCCCGGATGCAGGCTCTGCGGCCTTTTCGCCCAGCAGCAGGCGCTCCAGGTAACGGGCAAGCAAGTCGACTTCGAGATTCACCCGGCGACCTGGCTGGTATGACGCCATGATGGTTTCGCTCAAGGTGTGGGGAATGATGGTCAGTTCAAATTCGGCGCCATTGACGGCGTTCACGGTCAGGCTGGTGCCGTCGACGGTGATCGAGCCTTTGTGGGCGATGTACTTGGCCAGCTCTTTGGGAGCGCGGATACGGAATTCCACGGCACGCGCATTTTCGCTGCGGGCCACCACTTCGCCGACACCGTCGACATGGCCGCTGACCAGGTGACCGCCCAGGCGCGTGGTAGGCGTCAGGGCTTTTTCCAGGTTGACCGGGCTGCCGGCCTTGAGGTCGTTCATCGCGGTGCAGTCCAGGGTTTCCCGGCTGACGTCGGCGGCAAAGCCGTTGCCCGGCAGGTCGACAACGGTCAGGCACACGCCGCTGACGGCAATGCTGTCGCCCAGCTTGACGTCGCCCAGGTCCAGCTTGCCGGTTTCAACCAGCAGGCGGACGTCGCCACCTTTGGGGGTCATTGCACGGATGCTGCCAATGGCTTCGATAATGCCGGTGAACATGTCGTTCTCCTGAAAACGAGGGCGGGCGCTCAAGCGCAGGCCGGGAATTATACGCTCGCTGCCGGGACGGGAATGGCAGTGACTCGCCAGTCGTCGCCTACAGCACGCATTTCAGTGATCTTGAGTCGAGGGGCGTCGGCCAGTTTTTCAAGCGGCCAATCCAGCAGCGGCCGGGCGGCGGAGCCGAGGAATTTGCCGGCGATGAAAATCACGTATTCATCCACCAGGCCCTGCTGGGCAAACGCACCCGCCAGGCTCGGACCGGCTTCCACCAGCACCTCGTTGACGCCACGTGCGGCCAACGCCACCAGAGCAGAACGCAGGTCAACCTGACCGTCCACGCCCGGCACCACCAGGCACTCGGGGCCACGGGGGTATTGGTTTTGCGCGGTGACGCAGGTGATGACCAGTGCCGGTCCTGCCTTGAAGAAGGGGGCGTTGAGCGGCACCCGCAGCCGGCCATCGATCAACACGCGCAACGGTGGGCGCGACATGGCCAGGGCCGTGGTGGCTTCATCCAGACCCAGCTCAGCGGCACGTACGGTCAAGCGGGCATCATCGGCCAGCACCGTGTCGGCACCGGTCAACACCACACTGGCCTCGGCACGCAGGCGCTGGACGGCGGCGCGGGCAGCGGGGCCGGTGATCCATTGGCTTTCGCCGCTGGCCATCGCGGTGCGGCCGTCCAGGCTCATGGCCAACTTGACCCGCACAAACGGCAGGCCGTGCTCCATGCGCTTGAGAAAGCCCGGGTTTAGCGCCCGCGCCTCAGCTTCCAATACGCCGCTGCGCACTTCGATACCGGCCTGGGCCAGGCGCTGCATACCGCGCCCGGCCACTTCCGGGTTGGGGTCCTGCATGCCTGCGACCACCCGCGCCACGCCAGCCGTCACCAGCGCATCGGCGCAGGGCGGCGTATGGCCATGGTGGCTGCACGGTTCAAGGGTGACGTACACCGTCGCGCCACGGGCCTTGTCACCGGCGGCGCGCAAGGCATTCGGCTCGGCGTGGGGCTCGCCGGTGCGCTCGTGCCAGCCTTCGCCGACAATCTGCCCGTCACGCACAATCACGCAGCCTACCCGCGGGTTGGGGTGAGTGGTGTACAGGCCCTTGCGCGCCAATTCGAGGGCGCGGGCCATGTAATGGGCGTCAAGGACCGCCTGTTCAGCGCTGGGTGGGTTCATTTCTTCACCGGCTCACGGGCCAGGCGGTCGATTTCTTCGCGGAACTCATTGAGGTCCTGGAAACGTCGATACACCGAGGCAAAACGAATATAGGCGACTTCGTCGAGCTTTTGCAGCTCGCCCATCACCAGCTCGCCGACGACCAGGCTCTTGACCTCGCGCTCGCCGGTCGCACGCAGCTTGTGCTTGATGTGCACCAGCGCCGCTTCCAGGCGCTCGACACTTACCGGGCGTTTTTCCAGGGCGCGCTGCATACCGGCGCGCAGTTTTTCTTCGTCGAAAGGCTGGCGGCTGCCGTCGGACTTGATCAGACGGGGCAATACCAGTTCGGCGGTTTCGAAGGTGGTGAAACGTTCACCACAGGCCAGGCATTCGCGCCGACGACGCACTTGATCGCCCTCGGCGACCAGACGCGAGTCAATGACCTTGGTGTCGTTGGCACCGCAGAAGGGACAGTGCATGGTTGGCAGGCAACAAAAAATGGGAGGGCCATGGTAGCGCATCCCCGTGGCAAGACAAGCCATAGCCTTTACGGTATATAGGCAGGCCTATATGTTTCATATTTTTAAGCCACGGATTTTGTCCTTTCTGGAGCCGTACATGCAGTTACGACCATTTGTTCTACTCACCCTGTTCAGTTTCCTGGTCGCCTGCAGCAGCGAAGCCCCCAAGCCGGCCGCGCCTCAACCGACACCGGCGCAAGAGAAAAAAGTCCCGGGCATTGAAGACCTCGGCCCCCTGCCCGCCTATCAACGGGAAATCAGCGGCAGCCTGACCAACGTGCCCGCCGGCGCCGAAGTCGAAATGGCACTGCTGGTGATCGATGACCGTTCGCGCCCGCAGCAACTGCTCGCCAGCAGCGTGCTGAGCGGCAATGGCAAGCCCTTGGCCTTCCGCCTGCGCTTCAACCCTGAAGCCTTCCCGGCCGGTGCGCGGGTTGAATTGCGTGGCCGCGCCAGCCAGTCCGGCCAGTTGATCCTGCACCTGCCTGCGGTGCGCGTCACCCAGGCGATCACCCAGACCACCGGCCCCCTGCAACTCGTCAAGGCGCCATGACGCCACCGCTGCACCTGCAAAGAGCCCTGAGCGAGTTGATCGGCGACGCGCAATTGGTGCCCTGCCCGCTCCCGGGCACTGACTTGTCGTTGTGGCTGCTCGACGCCGACAACATGGACCGTGCCTTCAGCCAGGAAGAAACCCGGCGCATCCTGCATGAGCCGCCCTACTGGAGCTTTTGCTGGGCCAGCGGCCTGGCATTGGCGCGTTACCTGACGGCGCACCCCGAGTGGGTCGTCGGCAAACGCGTGCTGGATTTCGGCGCCGGCTCCGGCGTGGCCGGGATTGCCGCCGTAAAAGCCGGCGCCCTCGAAGTGGTGGCCTGTGATCTCGACCCGCTGGCCCTGGCCTCTTGCCGCGCAAACGCCGAACTCAACGAAGTAGAGCTGGGCTATTCGGCGGACTTTTTCGCCGAAGCCGACCGCTTCGACCTGATCCTGGTAGCCGACGTGCTTTACGACCGCGCCAACCTGCCGCTGCTGGATCAATTCCTCAGCCGTGGCCGCGAAGCGCTGGTGGCGGATTCGCGGGTACGGGACTTCCGTCACCCGCATTATCAACGGCTGGAGATCCTGGACGCGCTGACCCTGCCTGACCTGGCCGAGCCTTGGGAGTTTCGCAAGGTGAGCCTGTACCATTCCCGGCGCCAGCCCTTATAGTTGCCCCATTCCCGCTTTATTCGAGACGCCCCATGAGTGAGCCTACGCCGTACATCTTCGACGTCACCACCGCCAACTTCGACCAGGCGGTGATTCAGAATTCTTTTGAAAAACCCGTGCTGGTGGACTTCTGGGCCGAGTGGTGTGCGCCGTGCAAGGCACTGATGCCGATGCTGGCGCAGATTGCCGAGAGTTATCAGGGCCAGTTGCTGCTGGCCAAGGTCGACTGCGAGGCCGAGCAGGACATCGTCGCGCGCTTTGGCATTCAAAGCCTGCCGACGGTGGTGCTGTTCAAGGATGGCCAGCCGGTGGACGGGTTTGCCGGTGCACAACCGGAGTCGGCAGTGCGGGCGATGCTGGAGCCCCATGTGCAGATGCCACCACCAGCTGCGGCGGATCCGCTGGAACAGGCCCAGGCGTTGTTCAGCGAAGGACGTATCAGCGAGGCCGAAGCGCTGCTGGTGGCGCTGTTGGGCGAGGACAATACCAACGCCGCGGCACTGATCCTGTACGCACGCTGCCTGGCCGAACGCGGTGAGTTGGGCGAAGCCCAGGCCGTGCTCGACGCGGTGAAGGGCGACGACCACAAGGCTGCCCTGGCCGGGGCCAAGGCGCAAATCACCTTCCTGCGCCAGGCTGCGGACTTGCCGGATGCTGCCGACCTGAAAAGCCGCCTGGCGCAAAACCCGCAGGACGATGAAGCGGCCTATCAGCTGGCGATCCAGCAACTGGCGCGCCAGCAATACGATGGGGCGCTGGAAGGCCTGCTCAAGCTGTTTATCCGCAACCGCAGCTACAGCGAAGGCTTGCCCCACAAGACCTTGCTGCAGGTGTTCGAACTGTTGGGCAATGATCACCCGCTGGTCACGGCGTACCGTCGCAAGTTGTTTGCTGCGCTGTACTAATCACCGATCCAACTGTACAGCGGCGTATCACCGCCGCTGCTCACCTTGACCTTGGCGCTGTGGCGCAGGCGGACCAGCAGGCGCTTGCCTGCCCCGGCATCGCCAGCCAACCCTTCCAGTTGATCGAGCAATTCCAGACCATTGAGTTGCCCGGCCTTGCGCAGCAGATCCTGGGCGTGCTGCCACAGATCCTCGTTCTGTTTGACTGGCGTCGGCGTTGGCGCACTTGGCGTTGGAGCGGCCTGTAACTGTGCGCCCAGCCGCGCCCAATCACCGTCATCCAGTTCCAGGGTCAAATCCACCGGCAGGTCGCCGACGGTTCCACGAATTCGCAACATCGTCCTTACTCCTGCATTTTTCTGATGGGCATGCTCCCATGCCGCTTGCGCAACGCCAAGCGGGCGGTCAAACTCTCAAACTTATTGTTATAAGATCACATAACATAACTTTCGTCTTGGAGCCGTCCCATGCGCCGTTTGCTGCTCGCTTTGCCGTTTGCCCTGCTGCCACTGGCCGCCGCACATGCTCACGAAGATCATGACCACGAGCATGGCAGTCTTGGCGCCCACGAACACGGCGTCGCTCGCCTCAACGCGGTTCTGGACGGCCAGGCCCTGGAGCTTGAGCTGGACAGCCCGGCCATGAACCTGGTGGGGTTCGAGCATGCGGCGACCAGCGCCGCCGACAAAGCCAAGGTCGCCGCAGCGCGCAAGCAGCTGGAGAACCCGCAGGCACTGTTCAACCTGCCCAAGGCCGCAGGCTGCAAGGTCAGCAGCCAGGAACTCAACAGCCCGCTGTTCGGTGACAAGCCCGAAGCCGAGCATGACGATGATGAGCACGCCACCGACGGCAAAGGCGCTGCCGCCCACGAGCACCATCACGACCACAGCGAGATCCACGCCCACTATCAGTTCACCTGCGCCACGCCGACAGCCCTGGGCAACCTCGACCTGAGCCAAGTGTTCAAGACCTTCCCTGCGACCACGAAAATTCAGGTACAACTGATCGGCCCAAGCGGTCAGCAAGGTGTTGACGCGACGGCCACCGCAGCCACCCTGAAGTTCTGAGTTCACATGACCCACCCATTGATCGAACTGTCCAACCTGGGCTTCAACTGGCCCGGTCACCCGCAGTTGCTGGACATTCCCGCGTTCCGCCTGGAGCCCGGGGAAACCCTGTTTCTCAAGGGCCCGAGCGGCAGTGGCAAGACCACGCTGCTGGGGCTCTTGGGTGGCGTGCAGAAACCCAGCCAGGGCAGCATCCGCCTGCTCGGCCAGGAATTGACCGAACTCTCGGCCGGCGCCCGTGATCGTTTCCGTGTGGACCACACCGGCTACATCTTCCAGCAATTCAACCTGCTGCCCTTCCTGTCGGTGCGTGAAAACGTCGAGCTGCCTTGCCACTTTTCCAAGCTGCGCGCACAGCGGGCCCGGCAGCGCCACGGCAGTGTCGACCAGGCGGCCGCGACCTTGCTTGCGCACCTGGGTTTGAAGGACAAGGATCTGCTTGAGCGGCGCGCCGACTCGCTGTCCATCGGCCAGCAACAACGGGTCGCCGCGGCCCGTGCGTTGATCGGCCAACCGGAGCTGGTGATCGCCGACGAACCCACCTCGGCCCTGGACTACGACGCCCGCGAAGCCTTCATCCAGTTGCTGTTCGCTGAATGCCGCGACGCTGGCGCCAGCCTGTTGTTTGTCAGCCACGATCAGAGCCTGGCGTCGCTGTTCGACCGCAACCTGTCGCTGGCCGAACTCAATCGCGCCGCCACGCCCGCAGAGGTTTGAGATGTATCTGTTTCGTCTAGCCATGGCCAGCCTGGCTAACCGCCGCTTTACCGCGATCCTCACCGCCTTCGCCATCGCGCTTTCCGTGTGCTTGTTGCTCGCCGTGGAGCGCGTGCGCGTCGAGGCACGCAACAGTTTCGCCAGCACCATCAGCGGCACCGACCTGATCGTCGGTGCACGTTCGGGCTCAGTGAACCTGCTGCTGTACTCGGTGTTCCGCATCGGAAACGCCACCAACAACATTCGTTGGGACAGCTACGAACACTTCGCCGCCAACCCCCAGGTGAAATGGGCGATTCCGATTTCCCTCGGCGACTCCCATCGCGGCTACCGGGTGATGGGCACCAACGAATCCTACTTCGAGCACTACCAGTACGGGCGCAAGCAAAACCTCGAACTGGCCAGCGGCCGCGCTTTCGCCACCGACCCGTTCGAAGTGGTGCTCGGCGCCGAAGTCGCCGACGCCTTGCATTACAAGCTCGGTGACAAGCTGGTGCTGGCCCACGGCGTGGCGGTGGTCAGCCTGGTCAAGCACGACGACAAACCCTTCACCGTGGTCGGCATCCTCAAGCGCACCGGCACTCCGGTGGATCGCACGCTGCATATCAGCCTGGGCGGCATGGAAGCGATCCATATCGACTGGCACAACGGCGTGCCGGCCCAGGGCAAAGGCCGCGTCAGCGCCGACCAGGCGCGCAATATGGACCTGACTCCACAAGCCATCACCGCGTTCATGCTCGGCCTGAACAACAAGATTTCCACCTTCGCCCTGCAAAGGGAGATCAATGAGTTCCGTGGCGAGCCGATGCTGGCGATCCTGCCGGGCGTGGCCCTGCAAGAGCTGTGGAGCATGATGGGCACCGCCGAGAAAGCCTTGTTCGTGATCTCGCTGTTCGTGGTGCTGACCGGTTTGATCGGCATGCTCACGGCTATTCTCACCAGCCTCAACGAACGCCGCCGCGAGATGGCGATCCTGCGTTCGGTGGGCGCGCGCCCGTGGCATATCGCAACCCTGTTGATCTTCGAAGCCTTCGCCCTGGCATTGGCCGGCGTGGTGGCAGGCGTAGGGTTGCTGTACCTGTGCATCGCCGCGTCACGGGGTTACTTGCAGGCCAACTACGGGTTGGACCTGCCGATGTCCTGGCCGAGCGAATATGAATGGACCCTGCTGGCGGGTATCCTCGCGGCAGCGCTGTTGATGGGCAGCGTGCCCGCGTGGCGTGCCTATCGACAATCTTTGGCCGATGGCCTGTCCATTCGTTTATGAGGAAGGCTTCGATGCGTCGTGCCCTGTTTGCCCTGTTGCTGCTGGTGAGCGTGCCCGTGTGGGCGGATGAGCAGCCCAGGGACTTGTCCTGGCAGGAGATGATCCCGCCGGACGCACCGCCGGAAATCCCCAATATGAAACCGCTGCACGACCTGTCGAACATGGCCGACGCCTTGTCCGTGGAAGCTGCGCCCGCGGCCAAGCAGGACCTGCCCAATGCCCCGGTGGTACAAGGTCTCGACGGCCAACATATCCGCCTGCCGGGGTATATCGTGCCGCTGGAGGTCAGTGAGGAAGGTCGTACCACCGAGTTCCTGCTGGTGCCGTATTTCGGCGCATGCATTCATGTGCCGCCACCGCCGTCGAACCAGATCGTGCATGTCAAAAGCGAAGTCGGCGTGAAGCTCGATGAGCTGTATCAGCCGTACTGGATCGAAGGCGCGATGCAGGTCAAGCCGTCGTCAAGCGAGCTGGCCGACGCCGGTTACCAGATGGATGCCGAGAAGATTTACATGTATGAGCTGCAGGAGTAGCGCTGATCACCCTTTCATTGAGCTGAGTCAAAAGACCAGTCGGAACGATCTTTACCATTGGACGTACAACTTCTAAACGTCCTCTGGAGCTCCCATGAACAAGTCTCTGCTCGGCGCGTCCCTCTTCGCGCTCGCCCTCGTCGCACCGGTCGCACACGCTCACCAAGCGGGCGATATCCTGGTGCGTGCCGGTGCAATCACCGTGAACCCGGACGCCGACAGCGGCAAAGTCAAGGTTGACCAGGGCCCACTGGCCGGCACCAACCTGGGCGGCAAGGCGACCATGAGCAGCGACACCCAGTTGGGCTTGAACTTCGCCTACATGATCACCGACCACGTGGGTATCGAACTGCTGGCCGCCACGCCGTTCGAGCATGACGTGAAACTCAAGAACACCGCCCTGGGCGCCGCCAACGGCAAGCTCGGCTCGCTCAAACACCTGCCGCCGACCCTGAGCGTCGTGTACTACCCGCTGGACAACAAGTCGGCGTTCCAGCCCTACGTGGGTGCCGGTATCAACTACACCTGGATCTACGACGAACACGTTGGCGGTCGTGCCGAACAAGCCGGTTTCAGCAACTTCAAGGCCGAAAACTCCTGGGGCTGGGCCGCACAGATCGGCGCCGACTACATGATCAACGACAAATGGATGATCAACGCCCAGGCGCGCTACATCGACATCAGCACCAAGGCGACTGTGGATAACAATGCGCTGGGCCAGGGCACTCGCGCCAAGGTCAATGTGGACGTGGACCCAATGGTTTACATGGTGGGTATCGGCTACAAGTTCTAAGCGATATTTCACGAACACCACACAACCAATGTGGGAGGGGGCTTGCTCCCGATAGCGGTGGATCAGTCCATGAATCTGTTGACTGACACTCTGCTATCGGGGGCAAGCCCCCTCCCACATTTTGGTTTTGTGTGGTGTCAGCTATGGCGATAGAAGCGGTCCAGCAACGCCGGCAACCCTGCCCGCCACGCCCTGGGCTTGATGCCGAAGGTGTGGAGGATCTTCTTGCATGCCAACACCGCGTGCTGCGGTTCTTCTGCGGCATCCGGCCGCGCCGCGTGGGCCTGGGCGGTGGGGGATTCAATGGCCAGCGCGTGGAAGTTGCGCGCCTCGGTCAGGATCGCCTGGCCCAGGGCCAATGGCGTGGTCGCTTCATGCCCGGCATAGTGGTAGGTGCCCCACAACGGCGCCGCGCAATCGAGTTGCTTGAGCACCGAGATGATCACCCGTGCGGCATCGTCCACCGGCGTCGGGTTGCCGCGACGGTCGTCCGCCATCAGTAACTCATCGGGTTTCTCGGCCCGGGCCAGGAAACGCCCGAGAGTGCCGTCAACGCTGTCATCCAGCAACCAGCCAAAGCGCAACAGCACATGCTGTGGGCAAGTGGCGCGCACGCTTTGTTCGATACGCCACAACGCCTGGCCGCGCAGGCCCAGGGGCACCGGCTCGTCTTTTTCGCTGTAGGCGGTGGCGCGAGAGCCATCGAACACACGATAGCTGGACGGTTGCAGCAGGGTGATGCTGTGGTGCTGACACAGTTCGGCCAGGCGCTCGATGGCGAATTCCTGGCCGGCCAGGCGGGTTTCGCTTACGGCTTCGGCCTGGAACCAGTCGAAATAGTAGGCGAGGTTGATCAACGCATCGGGACGGGTGTCGTCGAGCAATTGGGTGAGGCTTGCGGCATCCCAGCCGTCTTGGGGCGGTTTGGGTGCGAGGAAACCGATGTCTTCCTCTGCACCGAGGCGAATCAGCGCCTGCCCGAGGGCATTCCCGCCGCCCAGTAACATAAGGCGCATTCGCATAGATTGAGCAGGCCCGGTCTGTTTGGAACGATGGTTATTATCGACAGGCATGTGCGCCTTGCCGTAGGTAGTTGCCAGAATCGTTGCATTTTGCGGGTTTGTAGCGCAACCGTCACGGATAAAGTGCGGGGTTGCAACTTGGCCCCGCCGGTTGCATATAGGGTGAATGAACCTTCCCGAATCAACGGACAAGGGTTTGCACGGCTTTCACCCCGCCGTCAGCACTTGGTTCCGTAGTACCTTTCCTTCGGTGACCAACGCCCAGGCCCAGGCGTGGCCGTTGATCCGCCAGCGCCGCTCGACACTGGTCGCCGCGCCCACCGGTTCCGGCAAAACGCTGACGGCCTTCCTGGCGGTGCTGGACGACCTGGTGCACCAAGGCCTGGCCAACGGCGGCGAACTGCCGGACCAAACCCTGGTGGTGTATGTGTCGCCGCTCAAGGCGCTATCCAACGATATCCAGATCAACCTGCAAAACCCGCTGGCCGGCATTACCGAACATCTGGAGAAGCTGGGGCTGCCGCCGCTGGTAATCCGCACCGCTGTGCGCACCGGCGACACCCCGCAAAAAGACCGCGCCCAGATGCGCAAACGCGCACCGCATATCCTGGTAACCACTCCGGAATCGCTCTACGTGCTGCTCGGCTCGGATTCCGGCCGGCACATGCTCGCCAGCACACGTACGGTGATCGTCGATGAGATCCACGCCATCGCCGCCGGCAAGCGCGGCAGCCACTTGGCCTTGAGCCTGGAGCGCCTGCAAGGGCTGTGTGCCGAGCCATTGACCCGGATCGGCTTGTCGGCCACGCAAAAACCCATCGAAGCCGTCGCACGCTTTTTAGTCGGCACCGAACGTGATTGCGCCATCGTCGATATCGGCCACGCCCGTCCCCGCGACCTGGCGATCGAAGTACCGCCGGTGCCCCTCTCGGCGGTGATGGCCAACGATGTGTGGGCGCTGGTCTACGATCGCCTCGCGCAATTGGCCCGCGAACACCGCACCACCCTGGTATTCGTCAACACCCGGCGCCTGGCCGAACGCCTGGCCCGGCATTTGAGCGAGCGCCTGGGCAAGACCGCCGTGGCCGCTCACCATGGCAGCCTGGCCAAGGAGATGCGCCTGGACGCCGAACAGCGCCTCAAGGCCGGCGAACTGCAAGTGTTGATCGCCACGGCGTCCCTGGAGCTAGGGATTGATATTGGTGAAGTGGACCTGGTCTGCCAGATCGGCTCGCCGGGTTCGATCAACGGTTTTCTGCAACGGGTTGGCCGTTCCGGGCACCAGGTCGGCGGCACGCCCAAGGGGCGCCTGTTTGCCACCACCCGCGACGACCTGATTGAGTGCGCCGCGCTGCTCGACTGCGTGCGACGTGGCGAGCTGGATACCTTGCATATTCCCGTGGCACCGCTCGATGTACTGGCCCAGCAGATCATCGCCGAGGTCAGCGCCCAGGAATGGCCGGAACAGGCGCTGCTGGCGCTTATCCACCGCGCCGCGCCCTACGCCGAACTGGATGAACGCCACTACCAGGCCCTTTTGCAGATGCTCAGCGAGGGCTACAACGGCCGCCAGGGCATGCGCAGCGCCTACCTGCACCGCGACGCCGTGACCCACACCCTGCGCGGGCGCCGTGGCGCCAGGCTCACGGCGGTAACCAGCGGCGGCACGATCCCCGACAATGCCGACTACAGCGTGTTGCTGGAGCCGCAAAGCCTGAATATCGGCAGCGTCAACGAAGACTTTGCGGTGGAAAGCATCGCCGGGGATATCTTCCAGCTCGGCAATACCTCCTATCGAATCCTGCGGGTCGAAGCCGGCAAGGTGCGGGTCGAGGATGCCCAGGGCCAACCTCCGACCATTCCGTTCTGGCTGGGTGAAGCCCCTGGACGCAGCAACGAGTTATCGGTGGCCGTGGCCCGCTTGCAAGGGCAGTTGGACAGCTTGCTCGGCGCCACGCCCGGCGACCTGCAACCGGCCCTCGACTGGCTTACCGGCACCCTGGGCCTCAATGCCGCCAGCGCCGACCAACTGTTGGACTACCTCGCTCGGTCGCGCCAGGCCCTGAGCGCCCTGCCGTCCCAAGACACATTGATCATGGAACGGTTCTTCGATGCATCCGGCGGCACCCAACTGATCATCCACACGCCGTTTGGCAGCCGCATCAACCGCGCCTGGGGCCTGGCCTTGCGCAAGCGCTTTTGCCGTACCTTCAATTTCGAGCTGCAAGCGGCGGCCAGTGAAAATGCCATCGTGCTGTCGTTGTCCACCAGTCACAGCTTCGCGCTGGATGAGGTGTGGCGTTATCTCAACAGCAACAGTGCCGAGCACATCCTGATCCAGGCCGTGCTGGATGCGCCACTGTTCGGCGTGCGCTGGCGCTGGAATGCCGGCGTGGCCCTGGCGCTGCCGCGTTATACCGGCGGGCGCAAGGTGGCGCCGCAAATCCAGCGGATGAAGAGCGAAGACCTGATCGCCAGCGTGTTTCCCGACCAGATCGCCTGCCTGGAAAACCTTGCCGGCGAACGCGAAATTCCCAACCACCCGTTGGTAGAGCAAACCCTCGACGACTGCCTGCACGAAGCCATGGACAGCGACGCCTGGCTGGCGCTGCTGCGGCGCATGGAGCGCGGCGACGTGCGGTTGATCAGCCGCGACCTGCCCGCGCCCTCGCCCATGGCCGCAGAAATCCTCAGTGCCAAACCCTATACCTTCCTCGACGACGCGCCCCTGGAGGAGCGCCGCACCCAGGCCGTGCTCAACCGCCGCTGGAGCGACCCGCAGAGCACTGACGACCTGGGCGCCTTGGATGCCGACGCCATCGCTGGTGTACGCGATGAAGCCTGGCCGGCGCCCAATGGCCTGGATGAAATGCATGAGGCGCTGATGAGCCTGGCCTGCATCGCAGCGAGCGAAGTTACGCCGCAATGGGCCCAATGGTTGCAGGCATTGCGCAAGGCCGGGCGGGCCTATCAGTTGTCTAACGGAATGTGGGTCGCCGTGGAGCGCTTGAGTTGTTTGCAGGTGCTGTATCCCAACGATCTGCCGTTGCTGCCGGGGTTCGATGAGCCCTGGTCCTTCGATGAAGCGCTGGTGGAAGTGCTGCGTGCGCGCCTGAGTGGTTTTGGCCCGCTGACCCTGGCCGAGATCGCAGCGCCCCTGGCCTTACCGGTGGTGTCGATTACCCAGGCCCTGGCACGCCTGGAACAGGAAGGCTACGTGCTGCGCGGCCACTTCAGCCCCGGCGTGGGTGAAGAACAATGGTGCGAACGTCATTTGCTGGCGCGCATTCATCGCTACACGGTCAAGCGCCTGCGCCGGGAAATCGAGCCGGTGGCATTGCAGGATTTCATGCGCTTTCTGTTCGATTGGCAGCACCTGTCCGACAGCACCCGCGGCCAGGGCAGCGCGGTGTTGCCGCAGATTGTCGGCCAATTCGAAGGCTATGCCGCCGCCACGTCGGCCTGGGACACAGACTTGCTCAGCGCCCGCATCAAGGATTACTCATCGACCTGGCTCGATGACCTGTGCCGCAGCGGCAAACTGGTCTGGACGCGCCTGAGCAACAGGGCCGGCGCCATGGCGTTGCGCAGCACCCCGGTGGTTTTGCTCCCCCGTAGCCAGGTAGCGTTGTGGAGCGGGCTGACCGAGCCTACCGACAGCACCACCTTGTCGCCCAAGGCGCAGAAGGTCTACCTGGCCCTGCGCGAGCATGGCGCGCTGTTTTTCGATGAACTGGTGCACGAGGCCCATTTGCTGCGCAGCGAGCTGGAGACAGCCTTGCAGGAACTGGTAGGCGCCGGCCTGGTGAATGCTGACAGCTTCGCCGGCCTGCGCGCCTTGACCACCCCCGCCAGCAAACGCCAGGCGCGCAGCAGTCGACGTGGGCGCGGGGCGTTTGTCGGCGGTATGGACGATGCCGGGCGTTGGGCCCTGGTTCGCCGCTCGGCGACCGCCGCCGGCGCGCATTCGGCCGAGACCCTGGAGCATGTGGCAATGACCCTGCTGCGCCGTTATGGTGTGGTGTTCTGGCGGCTGCTGGAGCGTGAGGCGGACTGGTTGCCAAGTTGGCGCGAGCTGCTGCGCACTTTCCATCGGTTGGAGGCGCGGGGCGAAATTCGTGGCGGGCGGTTTGTCAGTGGGTTGGCGGGGGAACAGTTTGCATTGCCGGAGGCGATACCGTTGCTGCGCGAGGTGAGGCGGCGGCCCCATGATGGGAGTTTGATTGCGGTGTGTGGGGCCGATCCGTTGAATCTTGTCGGCACGCTGCTGCCGGGAGCCAAGGTGCCAGCGGTAAGCGGTAATCGGGTCGTTTATCGTGATGGGGTGCCGGCGGCGGTGATGGTCGCCGGCAAGCAGCAGGTGTTGCTGGAGGTGGAGCAGCAGGCGGTGCAGGAGAAGTTGATCAGGCGCTGACCTTCAGGGCCTCATCGGGGGCAAGCCCCCTCCCACACTTGAAATGTGTTCACAAATCTAAATGTGGGGGGCTTGCTCCCGATGGGGCTAGAACAGCCACCCTCATCATTGAGACCTGGGCTGCTCGGTCAGCACCAGCGCGTCCGGCTCTTCCACCTGCGCCACACGCTTAGGCAACAACACCTGCTGTGGATAAGTCTGCGCAAAGTGCACCTCATCACAGTTATCCACCAGTTTTTTCAACCGCTGGTTAAACGCCCGACTGACCGCATATTGCCCACCCGACACCGTACGGAACTGTGCGGTAAGCACCACGCCATTGAGGTCCATCTTGTCCACGCCAAATACTTCCAGCGGCCCTTGCAGGTTGTACTTGAGGAACACGTCGTCGCGAATCGACTGGCCCGCTTCGCGGATCAGCTCCACGGCCTTGTCCACATCGGTGTCGTAGGTGAATTGCACCGAGAAGAAGGCATAGGCGAACTGCCGTGACTGGTTGGTAACCGCCTTGATCTGGCCGAACGGCACCGAATGCACAAAACCCTTGCCGTCGCGCAGGCGCAGGGTGCGGATGGTCAGGCCTTCGACGGTGCCGGCGTGGCCGGAGTCGAGCACTACCCAGTCGCCGATGGACAGGGTGTCTTCGATGATGATGAACAGGCCGGTAATCACGTCCTGCACCAACTGCTGGGAGCCGAAACCGATGGCCAGGCCCACCACCCCGGCACCCGCCAGCAACGGCGCGACGTTGATGCCCAGGTTAGCCATGGTGGTGATCGCGCAAATCACCACCAGGATAATCTTCACCGCATTGCGCAGCAGCGGCAGGATGGTTTTCACCCGGGTGCTGGGCTGGCGGCTGGAGCGTTTATTCACCGGCGGCTTGAGGGCTTCCTGGATCGCCGTATCGAGTACCACCCAGAACAGCCAGGTCACCAACAGGATCAGGCCGATGCTGCTGAGGGAATCGCTGATGGCCCGGCCCACTGAGTTGCGCTGGGCGAATTCGAATAGCGATACGCCCCAGATACGCCCGAGGATTTCGATAAAGGCAATGGCCATGACGATACGCAGGATCGCGTGCAGCAAACTGAGGAAGCGTTCCTTGTAGGCGCTGCTGCGTTGGATCGACACTTGGCTGCGGGACTTGAACAGGTGTTGCAGCACGGTGCTGAGAAACACTGTGCCGATCAGCAGCAGCGTGGTGAGCAGTGCGCAACGCAGGGCCTTTTGGTTGTCGTCGCCGGCGCCAATCAGGTTGACCGCCGACACCAGCACCATCAACAGGATCGGCCAGTACCAAAGCCCGGAAAACACCCGCAGCGATTGCTGCAAGGCCGGATGTTTGAGGCGTTGGGCCAACGGCCGGTTACGGATCAAATGGGCCACCGGACGGCGCAGACGCACCACCAGCACACCAAAAATTACTGCGGCAAACAGGCCGGTAAATACCGCAATACTGCTGGTGATATTGCCGCCCAGTTGACGAGCGATCTGCGGGCTGGTCAACGCGTCGCTGAGGGCGGCAAGGAAGCCGATCAGGAACAGCGGCTTGGGGCAGTAGTCACGAATAATCTGCACGGCGGGCCGTTTGTGCCCGACGTTAAACATCACAATGACGCACAGCAGCATCGAGGTCGAAAAGATGCCGCTGCTGGTGGCATAGGCAAAACACAGCGCCAGCGCACGGCCCACCGAAGCGGCCAAGAAGTGGCTCACATAGAGGGTCAGCGGCAGGCAGATCAACGCTGGAATCGTGTAGGGCACTATGTAGCCGAGCAAGCCTTGCAAGCGCTGGCGCCTTGCGACGAACGAGCGGCGGCTGGAGCGCTGCACGACCCAGTGCCCCAGTAACGTCAACACGGCAAAGGCACCGATCCACACTCCGGACAACAGCAGAAAATCGCCGGCCACACTCCACGGCGAGCGCGCGGCGGTCTGGTCGACCAGGCGCCCCACTTCATCCGCCGCCCGGTCGGCACGCAGGCGCCAGGCGTCGACGAGGTTCTGGTTGAGGTCGAGCTTGTCCTGCACGTCATCAATACTGGAACTGATGGCCCCGAGCAGCCCGCCCTCCACCAACAGCTCCGGCTTGGCCGGCGTTTCGGCGGCAGGCGCAGTGGCCGCGGCTTGCAGTGCACCGTTGCCGCACAGCAACAGCGCGGCGAGCAGTAATGCAGTCTTTAGATTCAGCAAAACAACGGGCTCCTTCAGCAGGGTGTGTAAGGAACTGACGGGTTTGGCCTTGGATCGTTCCCTGCGCTTTTTGGGCATGTGATTTAAAACGGTGGGAGGGACTTGCCCCCTCCCACATTTGGTACCCCGTACCGTCTGTAGGAATGTGGAAACTTTCAGGCAAATATCGCAGTCATCCCATAACGGAGGTCAATCCACCCATCATTTACGGGAGCAAGCATGACGGCGATTCATATCGGCATTTCCGGCTGGCGCTACACGCCCTGGCGCGGGGACTTCTACCCCGAGGGGCTGACCCAGAAACGCGAGCTGCAGTTTGCGTCACGTGCCGTCAACAGCATCGAAATCAACGGCTCGTTCTACGCGCTGCAAACCCCCAAGCGCTATGCCGAATGGTATGCCGATACGCCTGAGGGCTTCGTGTTCAGTGTCAAGGCGCCGCGCTATATCACCCATATCCTGCGCCTGCGGGAGGTGCACAAGCCGATGGCGAATTTCTTTGCCTCCGGGGTATTGGAGCTGAAGGAAAAACTCGGCCCTATCCTTTGGCAGTTCCCGCCCAGCTTCAAGTTCGACGCCGCGCTGTTCGAAACCTTCCTAGCCGAACTCCCCACCGACACCTATCAGGCCGCCGCCCTCGCCCGCCAACATGAGTCGCGCATGAACGGCAAGGCCAGCATGAAAGCCTATGCCAAGAAGCCGTTGCGCCACGCGGTGGAGATTCGCCACAAGAGTTTTGCGGTGCCGGAATTTGTGCAGATGCTGGACAAGCACGGCGTCGCTCTGGTGGTTGCGGACACCGCCGGCAAGTGGCCGTATATCGAAGACGTCACCGCCAACTTCATGTACTTGCGCTTGCACGGCGACAAGCAGTTGTATGCCAGCGGCTATAGCGCCGAAGCGCTCAAGCGCTGGGGCGATCGCATCGAGCGCTGGGCCCATGGCAAGCAACCTGCGGACGCGCACCTCGTCGCTCCCCAGCATAAGCCTCGCGCCCGTAAACGGCGCGACGTGTTCTGTTTTTTCGACAACGACATCAAGGTTCGCGCGCCCTTCGATGCACGCCAATTGCTGCAGCGTTTCGAACTGGACAAGCACCTGGCCACCGAGCCCGGCAAGTTGCCGGAACCCGGAGTATTGCCATGACCCAGCCCGAATTGATCCCGATCACACCGACCACCGCCATCACCCGCTTCACCGTGCTGACGGTCAATATTCATAAGGGCTTCACGGCCCTGAATCGGCGCTTCATCTTGCCCGAGCTGCGCGAGGCAGTGCGCAGCGTGGGCGCCGACATGGTGTTCCTGCAGGAAATCCACGGCACCCACGAACGTCATCCCCAGCGCTATAGCGACTGGCCGAAAATGCCGCAATACGAATTCCTCGCCGACAGCATCTGGCCGCAGTTTGCCTATGGTCGCAATGCGGTCTACCCCCATGGCGACCATGGCAATGCACTGCTGTCGAAATTCCAGATCATCCGCTACGACAACCTCGATATTTCCCAAAGCGGCCACGAAAACCGTGGCCTGCTGCATTGCGTGCTGCGCTTGCCGGGTGGCGAGCGCGAGATACATGCGATCTGCATCCACCTGGGCTTGCGCGAGGTACATCGCCAGCAGCAATTGCGTTTGCTGGAGCAGCGCATCCTCGAGATCCCGGCCGATGCGCCGTTGGTGGTCGCCGGCGATTTCAACGACTGGCGCCAAAAGGCCGACCTGAGCCAAAGCGGCCTCCATGAGGTGTTTGTCCATGCCCATGGCAAGCCGGCGCGCACCTTCCCGGCGCGCCTGCCATTGCTGCCTCTGGATCGCATCTATGTGCGCAACCTGACGATCCATAATCCTCGCGTGCTCACCACGCGGCCCTGGTCTCACCTGTCGGATCATGTGCCCCTGTCGGTGGAGATTGAGCTATGAACGTTGCGCTAGAGCATATCGCCACCGACCAGCCGCCGGACGACAGCAAAGCTCGCGACCTGGATTACGGCTGGCAGAGCGGCAACCGTGTGGAGTTGCTGGAGAATGGCGAGGCGTACTTTCCCGCCGTGTTCGACGCCTTGCGCGGCGCCCAGCGCGAAATCCTGTTGGAGACCTTCATCCTGTTTGAGGACAAGGTTGGCCATGAGCTGCAAGGCATCCTTATCGAAGCGGCGCAGCGCGGGGTGAAAGTAGTGGTGAGCCTCGATGGATTTGGTTGTGGCGAACTGAGCCCGGCCTTTCTTGGCGAATTGGCCGAAGCCGGGGTTGCGGTGCAGATGTTTGACCCAGCCTCCAAGACCCTGGGCATTCGCACCAACTGGTTCCGCCGCCTGCACCGCAAGATTGTGGTAGTCGACGCCAACGTGGCGTTTATCGGCGGGATCAATTTTTCCGCCGACCACTTGGCGGACTTCGGCCCCGAGGCCAAGCAGGATTACTCAGTACAGGTGATCGGCCCTGCGGTGGCTGACCTGCACCACTTTGCCCTGGCCCAAAGTGGTCGCCAGGTGCGCACCCGTCGTGGCTGGCGACGGCGTCAGCAGCGGCCTTCGCCCTGGACCAACGAGCAAGGTGACGGCTTGGTGCGCCTGATTTATCGCGACAATATCCAGCATCGCGACGACATCGAAGAGGCGTATATCCACGCCCTGAGCCAAGCCCGCCAGCGAGTAGTGATCGCCAACGCCTACTTCTTCCCTGGTTATCGCCTGCTGCGCGAGATTCGTAACGCGGCGCGCCGTGGCGTGCATGTGCAATTGATCATGCAGGGCCAGCCCGATGTGCTGCTGGCCAAGCTGGCGGCGCGCATGCTCTACGACTATTTGCTCAAGGATGGCGTGGTGATTCACGAGTATTGCCAACGCCCGTTGCACGGCAAGGTTGCGCTGGTGGACGACGAATGGAGCACCGTGGGCTCCAGCAACCTCGACCCACTGAGCCTCGCGCTGAACCTGGAAGCCAATGTGCTGATTCGTGACCGGGCATTCAATCAGCAGTTGTACGAACGCCTGGAGGCACTTGCCAGGAATCATTGCCAGACCATGCCTGCCAAGCGCAAGCCGCGCCTGTGGCTGTGGCGCCTGACCGTGGGCTTTTTGGTGTTCCATGTGATGCGCCACTTCCCTGCGCTGACCGGCTGGTTACCGGCGCACAAGCCGCGCTTGAAACCTTTTGAGAGTAGGCCCCATGACGCCTGAAACCAGCGGTTCGCGGTTCAAGCGCTGGAAGAAACCGCTGACGATTGCGTTCTTCCTGCTGCTGATCGTGCTGTTCACCCTGCTCGCCCGGCGTATCGACTGGAGCGAAGTGTTCCAGACCCTGGGCGACTTCAAGCTGCGCACGTTGCTAATCGCCGGCACCCTGACCTTATGCAGTTTTATCGTCTATGCCTGTTTCGATCTGATCGGCCGCACCTACATTCGCCAGCCGTTGCGCTGGAAACAGATCCTGCCGGTGGGCATCATCAGTTACGCGTTCAACCTCAACCTCAGCGCCTGGGTAGGCGGCATCGCCATGCGCTATCGGTTGTACTCCCGACTGGGAGTGAGCACCAGCAATATCGCCAAGATCCTCGGCCTGAGCCTGGCCACCAATTGGTTTGGCTATATGGCACTGGCCGGGGTGGTGTTCAGCAGCGGACTGGTCACCATGCCGCCCGGCTGGAAGCTCAGCACTGGCGCTTTGCAAGGTGTCGGCGTGCTGTTGGTAATCGCAAGCCTTGGGTATCTGGCGGCGTGCCGGTTTTCAAAAAAACGCGCATGGTCGATCCGTGGCATCGAGATCAACCTGCCGTCGCTGCGCATGGCCTGCCTGCAACTGGCCCTGGGCGCCTTGAACTGGTCGCTGATGGCAGCGGTGATCTTTACCTTGCTGCCGGCCAAGCTGGATTACCCGCTGGTGTTGGGGGTGCTGCTGATCAGCGCAATTGCTGGAGTGGTCACCCATATACCTGCCGGGCTTGGGGTGTTGGAGGCCGTGTTCATTGGCCTGCTGCAACATGAAGCGTCACGAGGGAGTTTGTTGGCAGGGCTGATCGCATATCGGGCGATTTATTTCATCTGCCCGCTGTTGATTGCGTTGGTGATGTACCTGGGCGTGGAAGCCAAGGCCAAGGCCCTGCGAGTGAAGAAAACACCCGCTTAGCGCGTCAGCGGGATTGAATGATGCTTAACCGCTCGCCCACCACCATCTCGGTAATCCAGTCCACCAGGATCGAGGTGTAGGCCTGTTGCGACACCGGGTCACTCAGGGAATGGTCGGCACCATCGATGATGCGGTGGGTCAGGGAGTGAGTCTGCTGGCAGGCCGCACGATAGCTCATGATGGTGGCGTGGGGCACATGATCGTCGGTTTCCGATTCGACGATCAGCACATCGCCAGTAAATTGTGCGCAGGCATGCAGGGCACGGTTGGTCTCGGCATGCACGAGGGTGCCGCGGTAATCCATCAAGTCGGCTTTATCCAGGTCGCGCTTGGGCTTGAGCCATTCCTGGTCGCGGTACAGTGCGGGCACCCGCAGCGCCAGCCAACGCACTGGGCGTAACGAGGTGAGGATGGCCGCCAGGTAGCCGCCATAGCTGGTGCCAACCACCGCCACCGCCGAGGTGTCGATAGCCGGGTGAGACAGCAGGCGGTCGTAGGCCGCTATCAGGTCGCGCAGGTTGTCTTCACGGGTAACGCGGGATAACGGAATGCCGGTGCCGGCGTGGCCGCGCAAGTCGAAGGTCAGGCATACGCAGCCCAGCCCGGCAATGCCTTTGGCTCGCTCCAGGTCGCGCTCCTGGCTGCCGCCCCAACCGTGCACGAACAACACGCCGGGCACTTTGGATTTTGGACTGAGGAATGTTCCGCTCATCTGTTCGTCGTCTATATCGATGGTGATGCTCTCGCTTTTAGCCGTCATAAGGTTTGACCGTCACGTATTTGAGAAGAAATTCGCTGTTTTCGGCCGGGCCTCGGTATACCTCGATGGCATCCGCCGGCAGCGCTTGATCCACGTAGGTTTCCACCGAGGACACACGAATGGCCTTGAGGCCTGGGTTGTTGATAAAGCTCTGCAGCGCCGCGACCTCCGCGCTGCTTGCCCCACCCATGCGCCAGGATTGTTCGAGTACACCACTGCGGCGCTGCCCATCGCTGTCCAGGCCTTGGGCAATGTCGTAGTTGCGCCGCGAGGCGTAGAAGCCTGGGTAGGCTTCGTCGGCAGCGTTGTCGAACACCCGAGCCTGCTCGATGGCTTCACGCACATCCTCTGGCAAGTCCAGGTTGAGCAGGTCTTCGTAGTAACCGCGCACGACCAAGAGGTTGGAGCCGCCGTAAACCTCTTCGCCCTGCCCGTCCTGGGTCAGGTACTGCTCGCCGCAGTAGCTGAATACGTGAGCGCCGATAAAGCTCTGGCCCACACTGTGGGTGACTACGTCGTGCAGGTCCTGTTCCAGCACCACGCCCTCGCTGAACATCTTGCTCGCTTCTGGACGTGCCAAGACCGCGTCGAATTCATCGAGGCTGTGGATAACTTCCTGGCCACGTCCTGCGCAGGCATGCACGGGCTTGAGGCGAATAGGTCCGCTGTAGAGCAGACGAGTAGCGGCGGGCCTGGCGTTCTCGAGGCTGAACACAGTCAAGCCATCCAACACGACGTCGCGCACTCGCTCGCAGAACAGCGGCGACCAACCTTCAGGCGCTTTTGCCTCAGGGCCCAGCAGGCCATGGCTGATGGCTTTGGTGCAGATAAAATCGTGGTCGACATAACCGCCCCACAAGTCTTCGGGCCCTTTGATATTAAGCTGATGCGCTTGAGCGGGCCCAACCAGCGTTTGCGTGGGCAAAAGATACAGTTCACGCCCGGCGTGCAAATCGGGATCGTAACTGCCACCGAATTTGAGTCCGAGTATCTGCGCCAGCCAGCGGGCCAAGGCGCGGTTGGTTTCAACTTCATGCTGCGGCGCGCCCTCTCGCGTGGAGTGTGCGACCACCAGTTTCTTGCGATTCGTTGGGGTCATGCGTTCCCCTTGGTTATCCCGCCCTTATGTGTAGCACAAAGGCTGCATGGATCAGGCCAACGCGCGGCTGGCAGGGATAGTCTTTAAATCAATCAGTTGCGCCGAAAGTGATGGCCGTTAGCCTGTCTTATTCTGCACGACCTGCGTTACACCACACGGCGTTCTGCACGATTCAAACACCAAACCGGTTGCGGTAATCGCTGGGGGCCAGGCCGGTAATCTTCTTGAAGATCGCACGAAAGGCGCTGGGATCCTGATAGCCCACGGTCCAGGCGATGTGGTCGATCGTGCCGTTGGTGAACTCCAGCATCTGTCGCGCCTTGCCTACCCGCAGATGCTGGCAGTATTCGGTGGGTTTCAACCCGGTCGCAGTGCGAAACCGTCGCAGGAACGTGCGCTCCTCAAGGTTCGCCTCCCGTGCCATTGCCGCCACGCCGACATCCACCGCGCCACTGGCTTGCAACCAATGCTGGACTTTGAGGATTGCGCTGTCGCCATGCCTGAGAATCGGCGCAAAGTTACTGCCGCACTGGCTGGCGCTGTCGCGGTGTTCGATCACCAGAAACCGCGCCGTGTCGGCCGCGATGCTGGGGCCCATCAGCCGGTCGACCAGGCGCAGGCCCAGCTCGGACCAGGCCATCAGCCCAGCGGTGGTGATCAGGTCGCCGTCATCGACAATGGGTTTATCCGCTTCCAGGCGCACCGCCGGGTAACGGGCCGCGAAGGTTTTCGCGGATGACCAGTGGGTGGTGGCGCTGCGCCCGTCCAAAAGCCCGCTGCGCGCCAGCATGATCGAGCCGATGCACACGCCGCCAAGCACCGTACCGGCGGCATGCTGCTGGCGGATCCACTCCAGCAGCGCGGGCGGCGCCTGATCTTCGGTGAATTCACCAATCGACGGGGGCACCAGCACGGCCATCATCGATTGGTCCGGACCTGGGTGGCTGTCAAACCCGCGCGCAGGCGTACCGTGGGCATCCACCTGCCAGTGGCTGACCCGCAACAGCGGAAGTTGCCCGGTTCGATGCTCGGCGGCGATGCGATTAGCCACCCCGAACAGGTCCGTCAGGCCATGCACCGCCGCCAGTTGCGCGCCCTGGTAGATCAACACCCCCAGCTCGACGGTCCCGCGTTCCACGGTCATTGTCAGTTTTCCCCCTGTTATTGTCGGTGCAGCCAATCCTCGGCCTGATCGCCAGCTAAGATACTAGGCCCATCAACCCATCACGAGGCGATACACATGGCCAAGCAGGCGCTCATCCTAATCGATATCCAGAACGACTACTTCCCACAAGGCAAGTGGCCCCTCGACGGCGTGGAAGCCGCGGCGGACAAGGCGGCGCAAGTGCTACAGGCGTTTCGCCAGGCCGGCGATGCAGTGATTCATGTGCGGCATGAATTCGAAGGCGACGACGCACCGTTCTTTACACCGGGCTCCGAAGGCGCGCATTTGCATGCCAAGGTGTTGAACGAGGGCGATGAACCGGTCGTGCTCAAGCACTTTGTGAATGCGTTTCGCCAAACCAACCTACGCACCTTGTTGGAACAGCGCAGCATCACCGATGTGGTGGTAGTCGGCAGCATGAGCCATATGTGCGTGGATGCCGTGGTGCGGGCGGCGGCGGACCTGGGCTACAAAGTCACGGTGATCCATGACGCGTGTGCCACTCGCGATCAGGAGTTCAACGGGCAGGTCATCCCAGCGGCTCAAGTACAAGGCGCATACATGGCAGCCCTGGCCTTCGGCTATGCGGGCGTGGTGTCAACGGATGAATTCTTGAAGGCGCAAGCGGCGGCCGCGTGACCGCCACCCGGATCGATGGCTCTAGCGTGTAGCAATGATGAACAGCCGCGGGAACGGCAGCAATACAGTGCCATCGGCCAGGGCCGGATAGGCCTGGGTGATTCGCGCCTTGTACGCCTGCAGGAAAGCGGTTTTTTCTTCACTGCTCAACGGCGCGAGAAAGGGCCGCAATGCCGATGCCTTGAACCACTCCACTACCGCCGCGTGATCCGCCAGCGGGTGCTGATAAGTGGTGCGCCACACATCTACGGCACTGCAATGCTTACTCAGCAGTTCGTAGTAGTAGCTGGCGGTGTGCCGCTCATTGTGTTTGACCGCGCCGATCTTCGCGGACCATGGGCCGTCGGCCGCGACTTCGCGGGCCAGCCGGTGAGCAGGCTCGTCAAGGTTATCCGGTGTTTGCACCGCCAGCGTACCGCCTGGGTTCAGTTGGTTGATCAAGTGCGGGTAGAGCGTGGCGTGGTCGGGCAGCCATTGCAGCGAGGCATTGGCCAGGATCACATCGAAACTCTGTGCCGGACTCCAGGCACCGATATCTGCCAGCTCGAAGTTCAGCGCCGGCAGGCGCTTGCGGGCGTCAGCCAACATGTCATCGGAGCTGTCCATGCCGATCACCTGCGCCTCCGGGAAGCGTTTGGCCAGCACTTCAGTGGAGTTGCCCGGGCCGCACCCCAAGTCAACGGCTGTGCGCACGTCAGCAGTGGGAATGGCCGCGACCAGATCACGGACGGGGCGAGTGCGTTGCTGTTCGAACAGCGTGTATTGCTTGGCAGACCAAGTCATCGCAATTTTCCTTGTTCTAGAGATGAACGACAGCCTAAAACTTGAGAGCCATGAGAACAAATAGCCGAATTGATCGCCACCCCTGTTAAAAGCCTGTCCGTGAGCGGAAAACTCGGCGCTGTCGCCACACGCCTCGCCTGTACAGACTAGAATTATTATCGACCCAAACAGGTTGAGTCTTCTTAGGGTCATCAACTTAACGCCAGCGTAGTGTCCACGGACGATTTTTCTGGCCTCCATCAGCCAAAAATTATCCACACGTCAATGGAGCTGAGCCATGGCCTATTTGAAAACCCGCGAAGGTAACGACCTTTACTACAAGGACTGGGGCAGTGGTCAGCCCGTTGTGTTTTGCCACGGCTGGCCGCTGAACAGCGACAGTTGGGAGTCTCAAATGCTGCACTTCGCCAACCATGGTTTTCGTGCCATTGCGCATGACCGCCGCGGGCATGGCCGATCAAGCCAACCGTGGGCCGGCAATGACATGGATCACTACGCAGATGACTTGGCGCAACTGATCGAGCACTTGGATCTGACCGCCGTGATTCTCTTCGGCTTCTCCACCGGGGGCGGGGAAGTGGCACGCTATATCGCACGGCACGGCACTGCACGCGTGGCCAAGGCAGGGTTGATCTGCGCCGTGACGCCCCTGATGTTAAAAACCCCCAGTAATCCGCAGGGGACGCCGATAGATGTTTTCGACGGCCTGCGCGCCGACTCCATTGCCAACCGTTCGCAGCTCTATCTTGACCTCGCAAGCGGACCATTCTTCGGATTCAACCGAACAGGGGTCGAGCCGTCGCCAGGCTTGATCAATTCGTTCTGGATGCAAGGCGTAATGGGAGGGCACAAAAATACGTTTGACAGTATCGAGGCTTTTTCGGAAACCGACTTCAGGGATGATCTGAAGTACTTCAACATCCCCACGCTGATCATCCATGGAGGCGACGATCAAATTGTACCGATCCAAGCTTCGGCCCTGGAGAGCAAGCGCTTGATCCCACACGCCCAACTGCTGGTATACACAGGCGCCCCTCATGGGTTGACCGACACGCACAAGGAGCGAGCCAATCAAGATATGTTGCGCTTTGCGCAATTGTAGTCGGCAGCAGTACACAAAAAAAACGCGCGGCCTTAGGCAGCGCGTTCTTTTGCAGCGAGTCGCTTTTATGTAGGTTAGAACGGAATATCGTCATCAAAACTGTCGAAATCCTGGGCCGGTTGCGGCGCAGCCTGTTGTGGCGCTGGGCGCGATTCACGCTGTGGCTGCTGGGCTGGCTGCGGACGCGACTGCTGTGGACGCGGTGCCGAGTTGGACATGCCGCCCTGGCCCTGTTGGTCGCCCTGTGGACGGCCGCCCAGCAGTTGCATGGTGCCTTGCATGTCGACCACGATTTCGGTGGTGTAGCGCTTGATACCGTCTTTTTCCCACTCGCGGGTTTGCAGCTTGCCTTCGATGTATACCTGCGAACCTTTGCGCAGGTACTCACCGGCGATCTCCGCAACCTTGCCGAACATCGACACGCGGTGCCATTCGGTCTTCTCGACTTTCTGGCCGGTCTGCTTGTCGGTCCACTGCTCGCTGGTCGCCAGACTCAGGTTGGTCACGGCGTTACCGTTAGGCAAGTAGCGAACTTCGGGATCCTGGCCGCACGTACCGACCAATATGACTTTGTTAACCCCACGGGCCATAACGTTCTCCTAAGCTGGGCGCGCTGTCGGCACTGGGTTGACCAGTTGCTCGAGCGTCGCGCGATCCAATAATTCGGTATCTAGTTTGATGTAGATGGCGGCTTCTTCAGCGACAACCACGGCATCGGTAACCCCGGTGACGGTCTTCAGGCGCTCGGCCAGGCCTGCTTCGCGCATCGCGTCGGGCGATAACGGCAAGCGCAGACTCGTCACATAGGGAGGTTCGCGCATGGTAACAGCAAAGGCCAGCCAAAGTGCAGCCAGCCCGGCGCATCCCAGGAAAACAACCGACAAACCGCCATGCTGGAACATCCAGCCACCCATGATGCCGCCCAGTGCGGAACCCAGGAACTGGCTGGTGGAATACACCCCCATCGCCGTGCCCTTGCCGCCGGCCGGTGAAACTTTACTGATCAGCGAAGGCAATGAAGCCTCCAGCAGGTTGAACGCGGTGAAAAATACCACCGTGCCGGTGACCAGCGCCCGCAGGCTGTCGCCGAACTGCCAGAAGAATAGCTCAGTGAGCATCAGCGTCGCGACGGCGCCGAGCAGAACTCGTTTCATTTTGCGTTTTTTCTCGCCATAGATGATGAACGGGATCATGGCGAAGAACGAAATCAGCAGCGCGGTAAGGTACACCCACCAATGCTGTTCTTTGGGCAGGCCGGCTTTTTGCACCAGGGCCAGGGGCAAGGCGACGAAGCTGCACATCAACATGGCGTGCAACACAAAGATACCCAAATCCAGGCGCAGCAGGTCTGGGTGTTTGAGCGTGGGCAGCAACGCCTGGCGGGCGACACCGGATTCACGATGGGCCAGCGTGCCAGTAGAGCGCGGCACCATAAAGGCCACTATCACGATACCGAACAATGCCATGCCACCGGTGGCCAGGAACAACCCGTGCAAGCCAAACGCACGGGTCAGCAAAGGGCCGACCACCATGGCCACGGCAAACGACAGGCCGATGGTCATGCCGATCATGGCCATGGCCTTGGTGCGGTGCTGTTCACGGGTCAGGTCCGACAGCAAGGCCATGACCGCAGCGGAAATCGCGCCCGCACCCTGCAGGATGCGCCCGGCGATCACGCCCCAGATCGAATCGGACTGGGCCGCGAGCACGCTGCCCAAGGCGAACACGATCAACCCGAGATAAATCACCGGGCGACGGCCAATGCGGTCGGAAATGATCCCGAACGGAATCTGGAAAATCGCCTGGGTCAGGCCATAGGCGCCAATCGCCAGGCCGATCAAAGCGGGGGTCGCGCCTGCGAGATCCATTCCATAGGTCGCCAGTACCGGCAACACCATAAACATGCCCAGCATACGGAAGGCGAACACCAGGGCCAGACCGCTTGCCGCTCGGGTCTCGCCGCTACTCATGCGTTCGCTGTGGGGATCGTGCATGGAAAAACCTCGTGTGAACCGGCGGCGATTCTACCAGTCCCATCGATTGAGAGGGTATATGCGGCGCTTTGCCGCGCAGCTTTCATGTAAGGCTGCAAGCGGCCTTTTGACAGTGTATATTCATCCAGTCTTTAGCCGTATACTCCGGCATTATTTACGCCCGCCGTGCGAGGCCATCTTGGACAAGATCCTGATTCGTGGGGCTAGAACCCACAACCTGAAGAACATCGACCTGACCCTGCCCCGGGACAAACTGATCGTCATCACCGGTTTGTCCGGCTCCGGCAAGTCGTCCCTGGCGTTCGACACGCTGTATGCCGAAGGTCAGCGTCGTTATGTGGAATCGCTGTCGGCCTATGCCCGGCAGTTCCTGTCGATGATGGAAAAGCCCGACGTCGACACCATCGAAGGGCTGTCGCCGGCGATCTCCATCGAGCAGAAGTCGACCTCCCACAACCCACGTTCCACCGTGGGCACCATTACCGAGATCTACGACTACCTGCGCCTGCTGTACGCGCGGGTTGGTATTCCGCGTTGCCCGGACCACGACATTCCTCTGGAAGCCCAGACCGTCAGCCAGATGGTCGACCTGGTGCTGGCCCAGCCGGAAGGCGCCAAGCTGATGCTGCTGGCGCCCGTTATCCGCGAGCGCAAAGGCGAACACCTTTCGGTCTTCGAAGAGCTGCGGGCCCAAGGCTTCGTACGCGCACGCATCAACGGCAAGCTGTATGAGCTGGATGAAGCGCCGAAGCTCGACAAGCAGAAAAAGCATTCGATCGATGTGGTGGTCGACCGTTTCAAGGTGCGCGCCGACTTGCAGCAGCGGTTGGCGGAATCCTTCGAGACCGCGCTGAAGCTGGCCGATGGCATTGCCCTGGTGGCCCCCATGGATGACGAGCCGGGCGAAGAGATCATCTTCTCCGCGCGCTTCGCCTGCCCGATCTGTGGCCATGCCATCAGCGAGCTGGAACCCAAGCTGTTTTCCTTCAACAACCCGGCCGGCGCCTGCCCGACGTGCGATGGCCTGGGCGTGAAGCAGTTTTTCGATATCAAGCGCCTGGTCAATGGCGACCTGACCCTGGCCGAGGGGGCGATACGTGGCTGGGACAGGCGTAACGTCTACTATTTCCAGATGCTGGGGTCATTGGCTTCCCACTACAAGTTCAGCCTGGAAGTGCCGTTCAACCAACTGCCGGCAGACCAGCAGAAGGTCATCCTCAATGGCAGCGGTTCGCAGAATGTCGACTTCAAATACCTGAACGACCGCGGCGATATCGTCAAGCGCTCGCACCCGTTCGAAGGCATCGTGCCGAACCTGGAGCGCCGCTACCGCGAAACCGAATCGGCGAGCGTGCGTGAAGAACTGGCTAAATTCCTCAGCACCCAGCCTTGCCCGGATTGCCGGGGCACGCGCCTGCGCCGTGAAGCACGACATGTGTGGGTAGGCGAGAAAACCCTGCCGGCGGTGACCAACCTGCCGATTGGCGATGCATGCGAATACTTTGGTGTGCTTAAGCTGACCGGGCGTCGCGGGGAGATTGCCGACAAAATCCTCAAGGAGATTCGCGAGCGGTTGCAGTTCCTGGTCAACGTCGGCCTGGACTACCTGTCG
Source organism: Pseudomonas synxantha (assembly GCF_900105675.1). Classification (NCBI taxonomy): domain Bacteria; kingdom Pseudomonadati; phylum Pseudomonadota; class Gammaproteobacteria; order Pseudomonadales; family Pseudomonadaceae; genus Pseudomonas; species Pseudomonas synxantha. Next base: position 5,417,979 of record NZ_LT629786.1, read on the forward strand.
CTGGATCGCAGCGCCGATACCTTGTCGGGTGGTGAAGCACAGCGGATCCGCTTGGCCAGCCAGATTGGTGCGGGCCTGGTAGGCGTTCTGTATATCCTCGATGAGCCGTCGATTGGATTGCACCAGCGGGATAACGATCGCCTGCTGGGTACGCTGAAACACCTGCGGGATATCGGCAACACCGTGATTGTGGTCGAGCACGACGAAGACGCTATCCGCCTGGCAGATTATGTGGTCGATATCGGCCCGGGTGCTGGCGTGCATGGTGGACATATCGTTGCCGAGGGTACGCCTGCCGAAGTAATGGCCCACCCCGACTCGTTGACCGGCAAGTATTTGTCTGGCCGGGTGAAGATCGAAGTACCTGCCAAGCGTACTCCGCGTAACAAGAAAATGGCGCTGCATCTCAAAGGCGCGCGCGGGAACAACCTGCGCAATGTCGACCTGGAGATTCCGCTGGGCCTGCTGACCTGCGTGACCGGTGTTTCCGGCTCGGGCAAGTCGACGCTGATCAACAACACGTTGTTCCCATTGAGTGCCACCGCCCTGAACGGCGCGACCACCCTGGAAGCGGCTGCCCATGACAGCATCAAGGGCCTGGAACACCTGGACAAGGTGGTCGATATTGACCAGAGTCCGATCGGCCGCACACCGCGCTCCAACCCGGCGACCTACACCGGATTGTTTACGCCAATTCGCGAGCTGTTTGCTGGCGTTCCAGAATCCCGCTCGCGGGGATATGGGCCTGGCCGGTTCTCGTTCAACGTCAAGGGCGGGCGCTGTGAAGCATGCCAGGGCGACGGCCTGATCAAGGTAGAGATGCACTTCCTGCCGGACATCTACGTACCGTGCGACGTGTGCAAGAGCAAGCGCTACAACCGCGAAACCCTGGAGATCAAGTACAAGGGCAAAAGCATCCACGAAACCCTCGAGATGACCATCGAGGAAGCCCGGGTATTCTTCGACGCGGTACCGGCACTGGCGCGTAAGCTGCAGACGTTGATGGATGTAGGCCTGTCGTATATCAAGCTGGGGCAATCGGCGACCACCTTATCGGGGGGCGAGGCGCAGCGGGTCAAGTTGTCTCGCGAGCTGTCCAAGCGAGATACCGGCAAGACCCTGTACATCCTCGATGAGCCGACCACCGGCCTGCACTTCGCGGATATCCAGCAATTGCTTGACGTACTGCACCGCCTTCGCGACCACGGCAATACCGTGGTGGTGATCGAGCACAACCTCGATGTAATCAAGACCGCTGACTGGTTGGTGGACCTGGGGCCGGAAGGTGGCTCCAAGGGCGGCCAGATCATCGCCGTGGGCACACCGGAGCAAGTCTCCGAGATGTCGCAGTCACACACGGGTTATTACTTGAAGCCGTTGTTGGCGCGCGACCGGGCCTGATTTTCAGGTCCCAATGAAAAGCCCCTGTCACGTTGCGGTGACAGGGGCTTTTTTGTAGCCGGAAGTTAGAACTGCGATTGCAGGTAATTCTCCAGGCCAATCAACTTGATCAGGCCCAACTGCTTTTCCAGCCAATAGGTGTGATCTTCTTCGGTGTCATTCAACTGGACACGCAGTATTTCCCGGGTGACATAGTCGTTGTGCTGCTCACACAGCTCGATGCCCTTGCACAGGGCCGCACGGACCTTGTATTCGAGGCGCAGGTCGGCAGCGAGCATGTCAGGCACCGTTGTGCCCACATCCAGGTCATCGGGACGCATGCGTGGCGTGCCTTCGAGCATCAGGATACGGCGCATCAGCGCGTCAGCATGCTGTGCCTCTTCTTCCATCTCATGGTTGATACGTTCGTAAAGCTCGGTAAAGCCCCAGTCTTCGTACATACGCGAGTGGATGAAATATTGGTCACGAGCTGCCAGTTCGCCCGTCAGCAACGTGTTGAGGTAATCGATTACGTCGGGGTGACCTTGCATCGCCCTACATCTCCCTACTTGAAAGGCTGTAGTTTGAACCATGATGACTTTAAGGTCACGGGATCAACGGCAGAAAAGTGAAGATTTCCGGAGAAAAGTAGCTGAAATAACGCAAAAACCGCCCAAATGAGGGCGGTTCTGCTTATCGTTTAGAGTCAGTTAAGCGATACACCCAGTGCCTTTGCGATTGCTTCTCCATAAGCCGGGTCGGCCTTGTAGAAATGCTGCAATTGACGCTGGACCACATCGCTGGAAACCCCCGCCATCGCACCGGCAATGTTGCTGGTAAGCAGAGCTTTTTGCTCATCGTTCATCAGGCGGAACAACGCACCCGCATGGCTGTAGTAGTCGGTGTCTTCACGATGATCGTAACGATCCGCGGCGCCGCTCAGGGCAAGTGCAGGTTCGGCATATTGCGCAGCTTGCTTGGGTGCATCGGCGTAGCTGTTTGGCTCGTAGTTGGGCGCCGCACCACCGTTACTGCCGAAGGCCATCGAACCGTCACGCTGGTAGCTGTTCACCGGGTTGCGTGGCGCATTCACCGGCAATTGCTGGTGGTTGGTGCCGACACGGTAGCGGTGGGCATCTGCGTAAGCGAAAACCCGACCTTGCAGCATGCGGTCCGGCGACAGACCTACACCTGGAACCATGTTGCTTGGGCCGAATGCAGCCTGTTCTACTTCAGCGAAGTAGTTCTGCGGATTGCGGTTGAGCTCCAGCTCACCCACCTCAATCAACGGGAACTCTTTTTGCGACCAGGTCTTGGTCACGTCAAACGGGTTCTCGTAATGAGCATTCGCCTGGGCCTCAGTCATGATCTGGATGCAGACGCGCCATTTCGGGAAGTCACCGCGCTCAATCGCCCCGAACAGATCACGCTGGGCATAGTCAGGATCAGTCCCTGCAAGTCGGGCAGCCTCGGCTGGCGCCAGGTTCTTGATACCTTGCTTGGTCTTGTAGTGCCATTTCACCCAATGACGTTCGCCCTTGGCATTGATCAGGCTGTACGTGTGGCTACCGAAGCCATGCATGTGGCGATAGCCATCTGGAATACCGCGGTCCGAAAACAGGATGGTGACCTGGTGCAGCGCCTCAGGAGAGTGCGACCAGAAGTCCCACATCATCTGCGCGCTTTTCAGGTTGCTTTGCGGCAGGCGTTTCTGGGTGTGGATAAAGTCCGGGAATTTCAATGGGTCGCGGATGAAAAACACCGGGGTGTTGTTACCCACGATGTCCCAGTTGCCTTCTTCGGTGTAGAACTTCAAGGCGAAGCCACGTGGATCTCGCTCGGTGTCAGCCGAACCGCGCTCACCACCTACAGTGGAGAACCGCAGGAAGGTCGGCGTTTGCTTACCAACCGATTCGAACAGCTTGGCGCTGGTGTACTGGGTGATGTCTTTTGTCACAGTGAACGTACCGTAGGCACCCGAACCTTTGGCGTGCACACGACGCTCAGGGATGTTTTCACGGTTGAAGTGAGCGAGCTTCTCGATCAGGTGAAAATCGTCGAGCAGCAACGGGCCGCGAGGGCCGGCGGAACGCGAGTTCTGGTTGTCTGCGACAGGGGCGCCGCTGGCGGTGGTAAGGACTTTATTCTGGCTCATGCGCAATCTTCCTCAGGTCGGGCTTGAAACTGCCGGCTAATCGGCTTGGAGGGAGTATTGATCATCAACATGACGTGTACAAATTCATTAAATCGTACGCATCAATAGAAAATAACTAATAACCCTCCAGTAGCCATAGTACCCAGCGCCGATGAGTGAAAGCTTGTATCTATTGAGCTTTTCTTGCGCGCACAAAAAACCGGGCACTAGGCCCGGTTCTTCGTTACAGCTTGTCGTCTTACTCGGCGGATACAGCTTCGCCAGCAGTAGCACGATCAACCAACTCGACATACGCCATAGGCGCGTTGTCGCCAGCGCGGAAACCGCACTTGAGGATGCGCAGGTAGCCACCCTCACGGGTAGCGTAACGCTTGCCCAGGTCGTTGAAGAGCTTACCAACGATAGCTTTCGAACGAGTACGGTCGAAAGCCAGACGGCGGTTAGCCAGGCTGTCTGTCTTGGCCAAAGTGATCAGCGGCTCAGCAACGCGACGCAGTTCTTTAGCTTTCGGCAGTGTAGTTTTGATCAGCTCGTGCTCGAACAGCGACACCGCCATGTTTTGGAACATGGCCTTGCGGTGCGAGCTGGTACGGCTCAGGTGACGACCACTTTTACGATGACGCATGGTTCATTCCTTACCAAACTCACGTTCGGTGATTACGACGATCAGGCAGTCGCCTTGTCGTCCTTCTTAAGACTTGCAGGCGGCCAGTTGTCGAGGCGCATGCCGAGGGACAGACCGCGGGAGGCCAGAACGTCCTTGATTTCAGTCAAGGATTTCTTGCCCAGGTTCGGAGTCTTCAACAGTTCTACTTCGGTACGCTGAATCAGGTCGCCGATGTAGTAAATGTTTTCCGCCTTAAGGCAGTTAGCCGAACGTACAGTCAGTTCCAGATCGTCAACCGGGCGAAGCAGGATCGGATCGATCTCGTCTTCTTGCTCGATTACCACTGGCTCGCTGTCACCCTTGAGGTCGACGAACGCAGCCAACTGCTGTTGCAGAATGGTTGCAGCGCGGCGAATAGCCTCTTCAGGATCCAGGGTACCGTTGGTTTCCAGATCAATAACCAGCTTGTCCAGGTTAGTACGCTGCTCGACACGGGCGTTTTCCACCACGTATGCGATACGGCGAACCGGGCTGAACGAAGAGTCAAGCTGCAAGCGACCAATGCTGCGGCTTTCGTCTTCATCGCTCTGACGCGAGTCGGCCGGTTCATAACCACGACCACGAGCTACAGTGAGCTTCATGTTCAGGGCGCCGTTAGACGCCAGGTTAGCGATTACGTGATCGGGGTTAACGATCTCGACATCATGATCCAGCTGAATATCGGCAGCGGTAACCACCCCCGAACCCTTCTTCGACAAGGTCAGCGTAACTTCGTCACGGCCGTGCAGCTTGATAGCCAGACCTTTAAGGTTCAACAGGATTTCAATTACGTCTTCCTGTACACCTTCGATGGCGCTGTACTCGTGGAGCACACCGTCAATCTCGGCCTCGACTACTGCACAGCCGGGCATTGAGGACAACAGGATGCGGCGCAGCGCGTTGCCCAGGGTGTGGCCAAAACCACGCTCGAGAGGCTCGAGAGTGATCTTGGCGCGGGTTGGACTGACAACCTGCACATCAATGTGGCGGGGTGTCAGGAACTCATTTACCGAAATCTGCATGGATGCACCTATTTTCTAGCCCTTACTTGGAGTAGAGCTCGACAATCAGGCTTTCGTTGATGTCGGCGGACAGATCACTGCGAGCAGGAACGTTCTTGAAAACGCCCGACTTCTTCTCAGTGTCTACTTCTACCCATTCTACGCGGCCACGTTGGGCACACAGATCGAGAGCTTGGACAATGCGAAGTTGGTTTTTTGCTTTCTCGCGAACTGCGACCACGTCACCAGCACGAACCTGGTAGGACGGAACGTTTACGGTCTGACCGTTAACGCTGATCGACTTGTGCGATACCAGCTGACGGGATTCGGCACGAGTCGAACCAAAGCCCATACGGTATACAACGTTGTCCAGACGGCATTCGAGCAGTTGCAGCAGGTTTTCACCGGTTGCACCTTTCTTGCCAGCAGCTTCTTTGTAGTAGCCGCTGAACTGACGCTCGAGAACGCCGTAGATACGACGGACCTTCTGCTTTTCACGCAGTTGGGTGCCGTAATCGGACTGGCGACCGCGGCGTTGGCCGTGGATACCAGGTGCTGCTTCAATGTTGCACTTCGATTCGATCGCGCGCACGCCGCTCTTCAGGAAGAGATCGGTGCCCTCGCGACGAGCGAGTTTGCATTTTGGACCAATGTAACGAGCCATTCTTTACAATCTCCTGGATTACACGCGGCGCTTCTTCGGCGGACGGCACCCGTTGTGCGGGATTGGCGTCACGTCGGTGATGCTGGCGATCTTATAGCCACAGCCGTTCAAAGCACGGACAGCAGACTCACGACCTGGACCTGGACCTTTGACGTTAACGTCGAGGTTTTTCAGGCCGTATTCCAGCGCAGCTTGACCAGCACGTTCAGCAGCTACTTGAGCAGCAAACGGGGTGGACTTGCGGGAACCGCGGAAACCCGAACCACCGGAGGTAGCCCAAGAAAGCGCGTTACCTTGACGGTCGGTGATGGTCACGATGGTGTTGTTAAAAGATGCATGGATGTGGGCGATGCCATCAACCACTGTCTTTTTAACTTTTTTACGAGGACGAGCAGCAGGTTTTGCCATGATAATTTTCCTGTCGATTCGCTGGGGCGATTACTTGCGGATCGGCTTACGCGGACCTTTACGGGTACGCGCGTTAGTCTTGGTACGCTGACCGCGTACTGGAAGACCACGACGATGACGCAGACCGCGATAGCAACCGAGGTCCATCAAACGCTTGATTTTCATGTTGATTTCGCGACGCAGGTCACCTTCAGTGGTGAACTTCGCCACTTCGCCACGCAGCTGTTCAATCTGCTCGTCGCTCAGATCCTTGATCTTAGCGGCTGGGTTTACCCCAGCAACTGCGCAAATTTTCTGCGCAGTAGTGCGACCAACACCATAGATGTAGGTCAGCGAGATAACAGTGTGCTTGTTATCTGGAATGTTAACGCCTGCAATACGGGCCATTCAGTGGGACTCCAATTGACAGCTACCTACGCCCCGGAAGCCAAGAAATAGGGCGCGAGATAATATCGCTGTAATAACAAATAATCAACCCGGCAGCGCACTAGCTGCCGGGCTTCAAGCGGATCACACTCAGCCTTGGCGCTGTTTGTGACGCGGTTCCGCGCTGCAAATTACTCGAACAACACCTTCGCGGCGAATAATCTTGCAGTTACGGCACAGCTTTTTCACCGATGCACGAACTTTCATCACCAACTCCTCGAACCTTATGGGTACTCAGCGCAACATGCCGCTGCCGTAACCCTTCAGGTTGGCTTTCTTCATCAGGGATTCGTACTGGTGCGAAACGAGGTGCGATTGTACTTGGGACATGAAGTCCATCACAACCACGACCACGATCAGCAACGAGGTCCCGCCAAGGTAGAACGGAACGTTTGCTGCAACCACCAGGAACTGGGGCAACAAGCACACGGCCGTCATATATAGAGCACCGAACAGGGTCAAACGAGTCAGAACGCCATCAATGTAGCGTGCCGACTGCTCACCTGGACGGATGCCCGGAATAAAGGCACCGGACTTCTTCAGGTTTTCCGCTACGTCTTTCGGATTGAACATCAACGCCGTATAGAAGAAGCAGAAGAAAATAATCCCTGCACTAAACAGCAGAATATTCAACGGCTGACCAGGAGCGATCGACTGAGAGAGGTCCTGCAGCCAGCCCATATTTTCGGACTGACCAAACCAGGTACCCAACGAAGCCGGAAACAGCAAGATGCTGCTCGCGAAAATTGCCGGAATAACGCCGGCCATATTCACTTTCAGCGGCAAGTGGCTGGTCTGCGCAGCAAAGACCTTACGGCCCTGCTGACGCTTGGCGTAGTGAACAGCAATACGACGCTGGCCACGCTCAATGAACACCACAAAACCGATAATCGCTACTGCCAGCAAACCGATGGCAACCAAGGCGAAGATATTGATATCACCCTGACGCGCAGACTCGAAAGACTGCCCGATTGCTCTCGGAAGACCGGCGACGATACCTGCGAAAATCAACATCGAGATACCGTTGCCAACACCACGCTCAGTAATCTGCTCACCCAGCCACATCATGAACATCGCACCAGCCACAAAAGTGGATACTGCGACGAAATGGAAGCCAAAGTCACCAGTGAACGCAACGCCCTGCCCGGCCAGGCCAACGGACATGCCGATAGCTTGAACCAAGGCGAGGACGACAGTGCCGTAGCGGGTGTACTGGCTAATCTTGCGACGGCCAGCTTCACCTTCCTTCTTCAACTGCTCCAGTTGCGGGCTGACGGCTGTCATCAGTTGCATGATGATCGATGCCGAGATGTACGGCATGATCCCCAGTGCAAAGATGCTCATCCGCTCCAGCGCGCCACCGGAAAACATGTTGAACAAGCTAAGAATGGTCCCCTCATTCTGTCGAAACAGGTCTGCGAGTCGGTCCGGGTTGATACCTGGAACCGGGATGTGTGCGCCTATTCGGTAGACGATAATCGCCAGGAACAGAAAACGCAGACGAGCCCAAAGTTCAGACATACCGCCTTTGCCGAGCGCTGAGAGAGCACCTTGCTTAGCCATTTATTCCTCGAACTTGCCGCCAGCTGCTTCGATAGCCGAACGCGCACCTTTGGTGGCGCCGATTCCCTTGCCGATAGTGACAGCGCGAGTCACTTCACCGGACAGCATGATTTTCACACGCTGTACGTTGACGTTGATCACGTTGGCATCTTTCAGGGTCTGCACAGTAACGATGTCGCCTTCCACTTTGGCCAGCTCGGACAGACGCACTTCTGCGCGGTCCATGGCTTTCAGGGATACGAAACCGAACTTAGGCAGGCGACGATGCAGCGGCTGTTGACCGCCTTCAAAGCCTGGAGCGATGGTGCCACCGGAGCGGGAGGTTTGACCTTTGTGGCCACGGCCACCAGTCTTACCCAAACCGCTACCGATACCACGGCCCGGACGATGCTTTTCGCGACGGGAACCCGGCGCTGGACTCAGATCATTGAGTTTCATCGATTAACCCTCTACACGCAGCATGTAGTAAGCCTTGTTGATCATCCCGCGATTCTCGGGAGTATCCTGGACTTCTACAGTGTGACCGATGCGACGCAGACCCAAACCTTTAACGCACAGTTTGTGGTTAGGGATGCGGCCGGTCATGCTTTTGATCAGCGTTACTTTAACGGTAGCCATGATCAGAAGATCTCCTTGACAGTCAGACCACGCTTGGCAGCGATGGACTCAGGAGATTGCATAGCCTTCAGACCCTTGAAAGTGGCGTGAACCACGTTTACCGGGTTAGTCGAGCCGTAGCACTTGGCCAGAACGTTCTGAACGCCAGCAACTTCGAGGACAGCACGCATAGCGCCGCCAGCGATGATACCGGTACCTTCAGAAGCAGGCTGCATGTACACCTTCGAAGCGCCATGGGCGGACTTCATTGCGTACTGCAGAGTGGTGCCGTTCAGATCAACTTGGATCATGTTGCGACGAGCAGCTTCCATTGCCTTTTGGATCGCAGCAGGCACTTCACGTGACTTGCCACGGCCGAAGCCAACACGCCCTTTACCATCACCCACCACGGTCAACGCGGTGAAAGTGAAGATACGGCCGCCTTTAACGGTTTTGGCTACGCGGTTAACTTGAACCAGCTTCTCAATGTAGCCTTCGTCGCGCTTTTGGTCGTTATTTGACATAACTTAGAACTCCAGCCCAGCTTCACGAGCAGCATCAGCCAGCGCTTTCACGCGACCGTGGTACTTGAAGCCAGAGCGGTCGAAAGCCACTTGCGAGACGCCAGCGGCCTTAGCACGCGTAGCGACCAGCTGGCCAACCTTTGTGGCCGCGTCGATGTTGCCAGTGGCACCATCACGCAGTTCTTTATCCAAAGTCGAGGCGCTTGCCAGGACTTTGTTGCCGTCGGCCGAGATGACCTGGGCGTAGATGTGCTGCGACGAGCGGAACACGCAGAGACGCACGACTTCGAGTTCGTGCATTTTCAGGCGTGCTTTGCGAGCGCGACGCAGTCGAGTAACTTTTTTGTCGGTCATTTGCTATGCCCTACTTCTTCTTGGCTTCTTTACGACGGACGACTTCGTCCGCGTAGCGCACACCTTTGCCTTTGTACGGCTCTGGTGGACGGAAGTCGCGGATCTCAGCGGCCACTTGACCTACCAGCTGCTTGTCGATGCCCTTGATCAGGATATCGGTCTGGCTAGGGGTCTCAGCAGTGATGCCCGCTGGCAGTTCGTAATCCACAGGGTGCGAGAAGCCAAGGGCAAGGTTCAGAACCGTGCCTTTTGCTTGCGCTTTGTAACCAACACCGACCAGCTGGAGCTTACGCTCGAAGCCTTGGCTTACGCCTTGGACCATGTTGTTTACCAACGCACGCGTGGTACCGGCCATTGCGCGAGTTTGTTGATCGCCATTGCGAGCAGCGAAACGCAGCTCACCAGCTTCTTCAACGATCTCAACGGACGAATGGATGTTCAGTTCAAGAGTGCCCTTGGCACCCTTCACCGAAAGCTGTTGGCCTGCGAATTTGACTTCGACACCGGCTGGCAGCTTAACGGGGTTCTTAGCGACGCGTGACATGCTTATCCCCCCTTAGAACACAGTGCAAAGAACTTCGCCGCCGACACCGGCAGCGCGCGCAGCACGATCCGTCATCACACCTTTGTTGGTGGAGACGATAGACACGCCCAGACCGCCACGAACTTTCGGCAGATCTTCAGCGGACTTGTACTGACGCAGGCCTGGACGGCTAACGCGCTTCACTTCCTCGATGACCGAACGGCCTTCGAAGTACTTCAGCTCGATGGACAGCAGAGGTTTGATTTCGCTGCTGATCTGATAACCCGCAATGTAGCCTTCGTCTTTCAGGACTTTGGCAACAGCTACCTTCAACTTGGAAGATGGCATGCTTACGACGGACTTTTCAGCCATCTGGGCATTACGGATACGAGTTAGCATGTCCGCTAACGGGTCCTGCATACTCATGGGCTAGACGCTCCTAATACAAAAAAATTAGCCTTGCGGCTACATATGTCGCCGAGAATCTCCGAGCATAGAAAACACGGGCTCAGGCGAGCCGGGTATTCTAGACACACTCCGGAAATGAAACAAGCCCCAAAAGGGGCTTGTTCCAGATTCAAGGTCACCGGCGGTCAGTATCTTGCGATCCGAACCGCCTGGACTTCGAACGTACTTACCAGCTGGCTTTAACCAGACCTGGTACGTCACCACGCATTGCCGCTTCACGCAGTTTGTTACGGCCGAGGCCGAACTTGCGGTAAACGCCGTGTGGACGACCGGTCAGGCGGCAGCGGTTACGCATGCGCGAGGCGCTTGCGTCACGTGGCTGCTTCTGCAGAGCAACTGTAGCTTCCCAACGCGCTTCTGGACTTGCGTTCAGATCAACGATGATAGCTTTCAGTGCTGCACGCTTCTTGGCGTACTTGGCAACCGTGAGCTGACGCTTCAGCTCGCGGTTTTTCATGCTCATCTTGGCCATGGTCCTACTCCAATCAGTTGCGGAACGGGAATTTGAAAGCACGCAACAGGGCGCGACCTTCATCATCGTTCTTGGCAGTGGTGGTCAGGGTGATGTCCAGACCGCGGAGAGCATCGATCTTGTCGTAGTCGATTTCCGGGAAGATGATCTGCTCTTTCACGCCCATGCTGTAGTTACCACGACCATCGAAGGACTTGGCATTCAGGCCGCGGAAGTCGCGAACCCGAGGCAGGGAGATCGACAGCAGACGATCCAGGAATTCGTACATACGCTCACGGCGCAGAGTCACTTTGACGCCGATCGGCCAACCTTCACGGACTTTAAAGCCAGCGATGGATTTCCGAGCGTAAGTCACAACGACTTTTTGACCGGTGATCTTTTCCAGGTCAGCAACAGCGTGCTCGATGACTTTTTTGTCGCCGATCGCTTCGCCCAAACCCATGTTCAGGGTGATTTTGGTGACGCGCGGAACTTCCATCACGTTCCCGAGCTTAAGTTCTTCCTTAAGCTTGGGGGCGATTTCCTTCCGGTAAATCTCTTGTAGTCGTGCCATGGTCTAATCTACCTAGCAGTGTTCAAGCATCAACCGCTTTTTGGGTCGACTTGAAGACACGAATTTTCTTACCGTCTTCTACTTTGAAACCAACGCGGTCAGCCTTGTTGGTTTCGCCGTTGAAGATGGCGACGTTAGAAGCGTCCAGCGGAGCTTCTTTCTCGACGATACCGCCCTGCACGCCCGACATCGGGTTAGGCTTGGTATGACGCTTGACCAGGTTCAGACCACCGATAACCAGACGGTTATTGGCGAGAACCTTAAGCACCTTACCGCGCTTACCTTTGTCTTTGCCGGCGATCACGATGATCTCGTCGTCACGACGAATCTTTTGCATGTCGGATCTCCTTACAGCACTTCTGGGGCGAGCGAGACGATCTTCATGAACTTCTCAGTACGAAGTTCACGGGTCACTGGCCCAAAGATACGGGTGCCGATAGGCTCTTGCTTGTTGTTCAGAAGAACAGCAGCGTTGCCATCAAAGCGGATAATGGAGCCATCTGCACGACGTACGCCGTGACGAGTGCGGACTACGACAGCAGTCATCACTTGGCCTTTTTTCACCTTACCGCGAGGAATTGCTTCCTTCACGGTAACTTTGATGATGTCACCGATACCAGCGTAACGACGATGGGAGCCACCCAGCACCTTGATGCACATAACACGGCGAGCGCCGCTGTTATCGGCCACATCGAGCATGGATTGAGTCTGAATCATATAATTTCTCCGACCCCTAGTCCTTAGACTTCCACAGCGCGTTCGAGAATATCAACCAGCGCCCAAGACTTGGTCTTGGCCAGCGGACGAGTTTCACGAATAGTGACTTTGTCGCCGATGTGGCACTGGTTGGTTTCGTCGTGCGCGTGCAGCTTAGTCGAACGCTTAACATATTTACCGTAGATCGGGTGCTTAACGCGGCGCTCGATCAAAACGGTGATGGTTTTGTCCATCTTGTCGCTGACAACACGGCCAGTCAGCGTACGGACAGTCTTTTCGGCTTCAGCCATGATCACTTACCTGCCTGCTGGTTGAGCACAGTCTTCACGCGAGCGATGTCACGCTTAACTTGCGAGAGCAGATGAGACTGCCCCAACTGGCCAGTTGCTTTCTGCATACGCAGATTGAACTGGTCGCGCAGCAGGCCGAGCAGTTGCTCGTTCAGCTGCTGTGCGGATTTTTCACGAAGTTCATTCGCTTTCATCACATCACCGTCCGTTTAACAAAGGAGGTGGCGAGCGGCAGCTTTGCAGCAGCCAGGGCGAAAGCCTCACGCGCCAGCTCTTCAGAAACGCCCTCGATTTCATACAGGACTTTGCCTGGCTGAATCTGGGCTACCCAGTATTCCACGTTACCCTTACCTTTACCCATCCGAACCTCGAGAGGTTTTTTGGAGATCGGCTTGTCCGGGAATACACGGATCCAGATCTTGCCGCCACGTTTTACGTGACGGGTCAGGGCACGACGCGCTGACTCGATCTGACGAGCGGTGAGACGACCACGAGCTACAGACTTCAGCGCGAACTCGCCGAAGCTGACTTTGCTACCGCGCTGAGCCAGACCACGGTTGTGGCCTGTCATCTGCTTGCGGAACTTCGTACGCTTAGGTTGCAACATTTGGCGTACCCCTTACTTAGCAGCTTTTTTACGAGGCGCTGGTGCTTGTGGTTTCAGTTCTTCTTGGCGACCACCAATTACTTCGCCTTTGAAGATCCAAACCTTTACACCGATCACACCGTAAGTGGTGTGAGCTTCGTAGTTGGCATAGTCGATGTCGGCACGCAGGGTGTGCAGTGGCACACGACCTTCGCGATACCATTCAGTACGTGCGATTTCAGCACCGCCGAGACGACCGCTCACTTGGATTTTGATGCCTTTGGCACCAATACGCATGGCGTTCTGTACGGCACGCTTCATAGCGCGACGGAACATTACGCGGCGTTCCAGCTGCTGAGCTACGCTCTGCGCAACCAGCATACCGTCGAGCTCCGGCTTACGGATCTCTTCGATATTGATGTGCACAGGCACACCCATTTGCTTGGTCAGGTCCTGACGCAGTTTCTCAACATCTTCACCTTTCTTCCCGATAACAATACCTGGACGAGCGGTGTGGATGGTGATACGTGCAGTTTGCGCCGGACGATGGATATCGATACGGCTTACGGACGCGCTTTTTAGTTTGTCTTGGAGATACTCACGCACCTTCAGATCAGCGAACAAATAGTCCGCATAAGTCCGACCGTCTGCGTACCAGACGGAGGTGTGCTCCTTGACGATTCCCAGGCGAATGCCAATGGGATGTACTTTCTGACCCATCTCTTCGACTCCGTTACTTGTCAGCAACCTTGACAGTGATATGGCAAGACCGCTTGACGATGCGATCAGCACGGCCTTTGGCACGCGGCATGATGCGCTTCAGCGAACGCCCTTCGTTGACGAAAACGGTGCTGACCTTCAGGTCATCAACGTCTGCGCCTTCGTTATGCTCGGCGTTGGCTACGGCCGACTCCAGCACTTTCTTCATGATCTCGGCGGCTTTCTTACTGCTGAAAGCCAACAGGTTGAGCGCTTCGCCCACCTTCTTCCCGCGGATCTGGTCGGCGACCAAGCGGGCTTTCTGGGCGGAGATTCGAGCGCCCGACAACTTAGCGGCTACTTCCATTTCCTTACCCCTTAACGCTTGGCTTTCTTGTCTGCCACGTGCCCACGATAAGTGCGGGTACCGGCAAACTCGCCTAGTTTGTGGCCGACCATGTCTTCGTTAACGAGAACTGGGACGTGTTGGCGACCGTTGTGTACTGCGATGGTCAGACCGACCATTTGTGGCAGGATCATCGAACGACGCGACCAGGTTTTAACTGGTTTGCGATCGTTCTTTTCCGCCGCCACTTCGATCTTCTTCAGTAGGTGAAGATCAATAAAAGGACCTTTTTTCAGAGAACGTGGCACTGTCGTATCCCTCTATTTACTTGCGACGACGGACGATCATTTTGTCGGTACGCTTATTACCACGAGTCTTCGCGCCCTTAGTCGGGAAGCCCCATGGCGATACCGGATGACGACCACCAGAGGTACGACCTTCACCACCACCGTGTGGGTGGTCAACCGGGTTCATGGCAACACCACGAACGGTTGGGCGAACGCCACGCCAGCGTTTGGCACCAGCTTTACCCAACGAACGCAGGCTGTGCTCGGAGTTCGAGACTTCACCCAGGGTCGCACGGCATTCAGCCAGCACTTTACGCATCTCACCAGAACGCAGACGCAGGGTCACGTAGACACCTTCACGAGCGATCAGCTGAGCCGAAGCACCAGCGGAACGAGCGATTTGCGCGCCTTTACCTGGCTTCAATTCGATGCCGTGTACGGTGCTACCAACTGGAATGTTACGCAGCTGCAGAGCGTTGCCCGGCTTGATCGGTGCCAGGGCACCTGCGATCAGCTGGTCACCAGCACTAACGCCTTTAGGGGCGATGATGTAGCGACGCTCGCCATCTGCGTACAGCAGCAGAGCGATGTGAGCAGTACGGTTTGGATCGTATTCGATACGCTCGACAGTGGCAGCGATGCCATCTTTGTCGTTGCGACGGAAGTCGACCAGACGATAATGCTGCTTATGGCCACCACCGATGTGACGAGTGGTAATACGACCATTGTTGTTACGACCACCAGTCTTCGATTTCTTCTCGAGCAGCGGTGCGTGAGGAGCGCCTTTATGCAGCTCCTGGTTGACCACCTTGACCACAAAACGGCGGCCAGGGGAAGTCGGTTTGCATTTAACGATTGCCATGATGCACCCCTTCCTTACTCAGCACTGCTGCTGAAATCGAGATCTTGGCCTGGCTGAAGGGAGATAACTGCCTTCTTCCAGTCATTACGCTTGCCCAGACCGCGAGCAGTGCGCTTGCTCTTACCCAGAACATTCAGGGTAGTAACACGCTCTACTTTCACGCTGAACAGGCTTTCGACGGCCTTCTTGATTTCCAGCTTGGTTGCGTCAGTTGCAACCTTGAAAACGAACTGGCCTTTCTTGTCAGCCAGAACCGTAGCCTTTTCGGAAACGTGCGGGCCAAGCAGAACTTTAAATACGCGTTCCTGGTTCATCCCAGCAGCTCCTCGAATTTCTTCACGGCCGACACGGTGATCAACACCTTGTCGTATGCGATCAGACTAACTGGATCGGAACCTTGCACGTCACGTACATCGACGTGTGGCAGGTTGCGAGCAGCCAGGTACAGGTTCTGATCAACAGCTTCAGACACGATCAAAACGTCGGTCAGGCTCATGTTGTTCAGTTTGCCCAGCAGATCTTTGGTTTTTGGACTTTCAACAGCGAAGTCTTGAACCACGACCAGGCGATCAGTACGCACGAGTTCAGCAAGGATGGAGCGCAGTGCTGCGCGATACATCTTCTTGTTGAGCTTCTGAGAGTGATCCTGAGGACGAGCTGCGAAAGTGGTACCGCCGCCGCGCCAGATTGGGCTACGGATAGTACCGGCACGAGCACGGCCAGTACCTTTCTGACGCCAAGGGCGCTTACCGCCACCACGAACGTCGGAACGGGTCTTTTGCTGCTTGCTACCTTGACGGCCGCCGGCCATGTAGGCCACGACTGCTTGGTGAACCAGCGTCTCGTTGAATTCGCCGCCAAATGTCAGTTCGGAAACTTCAATCGCTTGAGCGTCATTTACATTTAATTGCATGTCAGCTTCCCCTTAACCGCGAGCCTTGGCCGCTGGACGTACAACCAGGTTGCCGCCAGTAGCGCCAGGAACAGCACCCTTGACCAACAACAGATTGCGTTCAGCGTCGACGCGCACTACTTCGAGGGACTGCACGGTCACGCGCTCAGCGCCCATATGACCGGACATTTTCTTGCCCTTGAATACACGACCAGGAGTCTGGCACTGGCCAATAGAGCCCGGGACGCGGTGGGAAACGGAGTTACCGTGAGTGTTGTCTTGACCACGGAAATTCCAACGCTTGATCGTACCCTGGAAGCCTTTACCCTTGGACTGACCGGTTACATCAACCAGTTGACCAGCGGCGAAGATTTCAGCGTTGATCAGATCGCCAGCCTTGTAGTCGCCGTCTTCAAGACGGAACTCCATGACGGTGCGACCAGCTGCAACGTTTGCTTTAGCGAAGTGACCTGCTTGAGCAGCAGTCACGCGCGAAGCACGACGCTCGCCGACAGTGACTTGCACTGCACGATAGCCATCGGTTTCTTCAGTTTTGAACTGGGTGACGCGATTCGGTTCGATCTCAATGACCGTGACCGGAATGGAGACACCTTCTTCGGTGAAAATACGGGTCATACCGCATTTACGACCGACTACACCAATAGTCATGTTGTAAACCTCATGAGTGTACGGGGCTTTCACCCGCTATGGCCGCCCATTTCAGAGCGTTACACGACTAAGACCCAAGTCTTAGCCGAGGCTGATCTGTACTTCCACACCGGCCGCCAGATCGAGCTTCATAAGTGCATCAACGGTTTTATCCGTTGGCTGGACAATGTCCAGTACGCGCTTATGAGTACGGATCTCGTACTGGTCACGCGCGTCTTTGTTGACGTGCGGGGAGACCAGAACGGTAAACCGCTCTTTACGGGTAGGCAGTGGAATTGGACCACGCACTTGAGCACCAGTACGTTTCGCGGTTTCCACGATTTCCTGGGTGGATTGGTCGATCAGGCGATGGTCAAAAGCCTTCAACCTGATACGGATTTGCTGATTTTGCATTGGATTTCAGACTCCGGCTGCTATTCCCAGCGAGCGCAATACGCCCGTTAAAAGGAGGCGCAATTCTATAGACGGCCCTGATAGGTGTCAACCCAATAAAAAAGGCCCCCGCTGAGCGGGGGCCTTTTCAAAACATCGAGCCATCTCAGAAGAGATAATTACTCGATGATTTTAGCTACAACGCCAGCACCAACGGTACGGCCGCCTTCACGGATTGCGAAACGCAGACCGTCTTCCATAGCGATGGTTTTGATCAGGGTGACAACCATTTTGATGTTGTCGCCTGGCATTACCATTTCTACGCCTTCCGGCAGTTCGCAGTTACCAGTTACGTCGGTAGTACGGAAGTAGAACTGTGGACGGTAGCCTTTGAAGAACGGAGTGTGACGGCCGCCTTCTTCTTTGCTCAGCACGTACACTTCAGCTTCGAACTTGGTGTGCGGCTTAACCGAACCCGGCTTAACCAGAACCTGGCCACGCTCAACGTCGTCACGCTTGGTACCACGCAGCAGAACGCCGCAGTTCTCGCCAGCACGACCTTCGTCGAGCAGTTTACGGAACATTTCAACACCGGTGCAGGTGGTGACGGTGGTGTCACGCAGACCAACGATTTCCAGTGGATCTTGAACCTTGACGATACCGCGCTCGATACGACCAGTTACAACAGTACCGCGACCGGAGATCGAGAATACGTCTTCGATTGGCATCAGGAACGGCTTGTCGATAACACGGACTGGATCTGGGATGTAGCTGTCCAGAGTCTCAACCAGTTTACGAACGGACGTGGTGCCCATTTCGTTATCGTCTTTGCCTTCCAGAGCCATACGAGCAGAACCGATGATGATCGGAGTGTCGTCACCTGGGAAGTCGTAAGTGCTCAGCAGATCGCGCACTTCCATCTCAACCAGTTCCAGCAGCTCAGCGTCGTCTACCAGATCAGCCTTGTTCAGGTAAACCACGATGTACGGAACGCCAACCTGACGGGACAGCAGGATGTGCTCACGGGTTTGTGGCATCGGACCATCAGCGGCCGAACAAACCAGGATTGCGCCGTCCATCTGGGCAGCACCGGTGATCATGTTCTTCACATAGTCAGCGTGACCTGGGCAGTCAACGTGAGCGTAGTGACGGATCAGCGAGTTGTATTCAACGTGCGCGGTGTTGATGGTGATACCACGAGCTTTTTCTTCTGGTGCGCTGTCGATTTTATCGAAATCAACGATTGCAGAACCGAATACTTCGGAGCAAACGCGAGTCAGAGCAGCAGTCAGAGTGGTTTTACCGTGGTCAACGTGACCGATGGTGCCAACGTTGACGTGCGGTAGGGAACGATCAAATTTTTCTTTAGCCACGACAATTAACTCCTTGCCTAAAGGACTGAATCAGCCTTGTTTTTTGGATACAGTTTCAGCGATGTGCGCCGGAGCTGTGTTGTATTTTTTGAATTCCATAGAGTAGCTTGCGCGACCCTGGGACATGGAGCGAACGTCGGTCGCATAACCGAACATCTCACCCAACGGAACCTCAGCGCGAATCACTTTGCCGGAAACCGTGTCTTCCATACCCAAGATCATGCCGCGACGACGGTTAAGGTCGCCCATGACATCACCCATATAGTCTTCAGGTGTAACAACTTCTACCGCCATGATTGGCTCAAGCAACTCACCACCGCCCTTCTGGGCCAGTTGCTTGGTTGCCATGGAGGCAGCCACCTTAAACGCCATCTCGTTGGAGTCGACGTCGTGGTAAGAACCGTCAAAAACGGTTGCTTTCAGGCCGATCAGCGGATAGCCGGCAACAACACCGTTCTTCATCTGCTCTTCGATACCCTTCTGGATAGCAGGGATGTATTCCTTAGGAACAACACCACCTACTACTTCGTTCACGAATTGCAGACCTTCCTGACCTTCGTCAGCAGGGGCAAAACGGATCCAGCAGTGACCGAACTGACCACGACCGCCGGACTGACGAACGAACTTGCCTTCGATTTCACAGTTCTTCGTGATGCGCTCACGATAGGAAACCTGAGGCTTACCGATGTTGGCTTCGACGTTGAACTCACGGCGCATCCGGTCAACCAGGATGTCCAGGTGAAGCTCGCCCATGCCCGAGATGATCGTTTGACCAGTCTCTTCATCAGTCTTGACGCGGAAAGATGGATCTTCCTGAGCAAGCTTACCCAGAGCGATACCCATTTTTTCCTGGTCATCCTTGGTCTTAGGCTCTACGGCAACCGAAATAACCGGCTCCGGGAAGTCCATGCGAACCAGGATGATTGGCTTGTCAGCGTTGCACAAGGTTTCACCAGTGGTGACGTCCTTCATGCCGATCAAGGCCGCGATGTCACCAGCGCGTACTTCCTTGATCTCTTCGCGGGCGTTTGCGTGCATTTGCACCATACGACCCACGCGCTCTTTCTTGCCTTTAACCGAGTTGATCACGCCGTCGCCGGAGTTCAACACGCCCGAGTAAACGCGGACGAAGGTCAAGGTACCCACGAATGGGTCAGTGGCAATTTTAAATGCCAGAGCGGAGAACGGTTCTGCGTCGTCTGCATGACGCTCCAGCTCGATGGTCTCGTCATCCGGGTCAGTACCCTTGATGGCAGGAATATCGATTGGTGCAGGCAGGTAGTCGATCACAGCATCGAGAACCAGGGGAACACCCTTGTTCTTGAACGAGGAGCCGCAAACAGCCAGGACGATTTCACCAGCGATAGTACGCTGACGCAGAGCGGCCTTGATTTCCACGTTGGTGAGCTCTTCACCTTCGAGGTACTTGTTCATCAGCTCTTCATTGGCTTCGGCCGCAGCCTCAACCATGTTGTTGCGCCATTCGTCAGCCAGTTCCTGCAGCTCGGCAGGGATAGGCTTGCGAACAGGGACCATACCCTTGTCGGCATCGTTCCAGTAGACAGCTTCCATGGTCAGCAGATCGATCTGCCCCTGGAAGTTATCTTCGGAACCGATAGCCAACTGGATTGGCACCGGAGTGTGACCCAAGCGCTGCTTGATCTGACCGATCACGCGCAGGAAGTTCGCACCGGCACGGTCCATCTTGTTTACGTAAACAAGGCGTGGAACGCCGTATTTGTTGGCTTGACGCCATACGGTTTCCGACTGCGGCTCAACACCCGAGGTACCGCAGAACACAACGACAGCGCCGTCGAGTACGCGCAGGGAACGCTCAACTTCAATAGTGAAGTCTACGTGGCCCGGGGTATCGATTACGTTGAAGCGGTGCTCATCCTTGTACTGCTTCTCGGAACCTTTCCAGAAGGCGGTAATAGCAGCAGAAGTAATGGTAATACCACGCTCCTGCTCCTGAACCATCCAGTCTGTGGTCGCGGCGCCATCATGCACCTCGCCCATCTTGTGACTTTTGCCGGTGTAAAACAGTACGCGCTCGGTGGTGGTGGTTTTACCAGCATCCACGTGAGCAACGATACCGATGTTACGGTAGCGGCTAATCGGAGTAGTACGAGCCATAAAGCCCTCGCAAAATTAGTGAAGCTAAAATTAGAAGCGGTAGTGCGAGAAAGCTTTGTTAGCTTCAGCCATACGGTGCACGTCTTCACGCTTCTTAACAGCAGCACCTTTACCTTCAGCAGCGTCCAACAATTCGCCGGCCAAACGCAGAGCCATAGACTTCTCGCCGCGCTTACGGGCGAAGTCTACCAACCAGCGCATTGCCAGAGCGTTACGACGGGACGGGCGAACTTCAACCGGAACCTGGTAAGTAGCACCGCCTACACGGCGCGACTTCACTTCGACCAGCGGAGCGATGGCGTCGAGAGCTTTCTCGAAGATTTCCAGGGGGTCGCTGTTCTTGCGTTCTTTAACCTTTTCCAGCGCGCCATAAACGATACGCTCGGCAACGGCTTTCTTGCCGCTTTCCATCACGTGGTTCATGAACTTGGCCAGGATTTGGCTTCCGTATTTTGGATCGTCAAGCACTTCGCGCTTGGCTGCTACGCGTCTTCTTGGCATGGATAAGCCCTCAAACGGTCTTCAGGTTCGCTCGGAATCGGTGCCCTTTCGGGACGCCTCCGACCTTACTCTTATCGACTCAGAAAATAAGATGATTCAGGTTTACAAAAAGCCGCTACTACTTAGGCTTTTTAGTACCGTACTTCGAACGACCCTGGTTACGACCTTTAACGCCGGAAGTATCCAAGGAGCCGCGTACGGTGTGGTAACGAACACCTGGCAAGTCTTTTACACGACCGCCGCGGATCAGTACCACGCTGTGCTCTTGCAGGTTGTGGCCTTCACCGCCGATGTACGAGGAAACCTCGAAACCATTGGTCAGACGCACACGGCATACTTTACGCAGTGCCGAGTTAGGTTTTTTCGGCGTGGTGGTATACACACGAGTGCATACGCCACGACGTTGCGGGCAGTTCTGCAGCGCAGGCACGTCGGATTTCTCGACGATACGCTTACGCGGCTGACGTACCAGCTGGTTGATAGTTGCCATCTACTAGCTCCACTGTTGTCTTGCGACGCTATTGTCTTGCAAGAAAAGCAAAATGGCAGGAACGAATTCCCGCCAAATTTAGGGGTACAAGAGTCTAAAGAGGATCTTGTCCCCAGTCAAGGCAAGGCCCCGACCTCCCCTCTCGTCGAACCAGGGCAAAAATGCCTCGATCCGACGAATGGGACTGCCAGGGCCCAGACTTATCTACTGCAGAACTCAGTTACCGCTTGAGTTCAGCGCTTCGGTCAGTGCAGCTTCCACTTCACTGGCGCTTACGCGCAACGGCTTGTCAGCATCACGGCGACGCTTGCGCTCGCTGTGGTAAGCCAAACCGGTACCGGCTGGGATCAGACGACCCACAACCACGTTTTCTTTCAGGCCACGCAGGTAATCGCGCTTGCCGGTTACCGCTGCTTCGGTCAGTACGCGAGTGGTCTCCTGGAAGGAGGCCGCCGAGATGAACGACTCAGTGGACAACGACGCCTTGGTGATACCCAGCAGCACGCGAGTGAACTTGGAAACGAATTTCTCTTCGTTCGCCAGGCGCTCGTTTTCTACCAGTACGTGAGTCAGTTCCATCTGGTCGCCCTTGATGAAACTGGAATCGCCGGATTCAGCGATTTCAACTTTACGCAGCATCTGACGCAGGATGGTCTCGATGTGCTTGTCGTTGATCTTCACGCCCTGCAGACGGTAAACGTCCTGGATCTCGTTGACGATATACTTGGCCAGCGCACTCACACCCAGCAGACGCAGGATGTCGTGTGGATCGCTCGGGCCGTCGGAGATAACTTCGCCGCGGTTTACCTGTTCGCCTTCGAAGACGTTCAGGTGACGCCACTTCGGAATCAGCTCTTCATACGGATCGCTACCGTCGTTCGGGGTAATGACCAGACGGCGCTTGCCCTTGGTCTCTTTACCGAACGCGATGGTGCCGCTGACTTCAGCCAGAATCGACGCTTCTTTCGGACGACGAGCTTCGAACAAGTCAGCAACACGCGGCAGACCACCGGTGATGTCACGAGTCTTCGAAGTTTCTTGCGGGATACGCGCGATAACATCACCGATCGCGATCTTCGCACCATCCGCTACACCGACCAGGGCGTTGGCTGGCAGGAAGTACTGAGCGATTACGTCAGTGCCTGGCAGCAACAGATCCTTGCCGTTGTCGTCGACCATCTTCACAGCAGGACGGATGTCTTTACCGGCAGCTGGACGATCTTTGGCGTCGAGTACTTCAATGTTGGTCATACCGGTCAATTCGTCAGTCTGACGCTTGATCGTGATGCCTTCTTCCATGCCCACGTAGGTCACGGTACCTTTCATTTCGGTAACGATTGGGTGAGTGTGCGGATCCCACTTGGCCACGATTGCGCCAGCGTCGACCTTGTCACCTTCTTTAACCGAAATCACAGCACCATACGGCAGCTTGTAACGCTCGCGCTCACGACCGTAGTCATCAGCGATTGCCAGCTCACCGGAACGGGACACAGCAACCAGGTGGCCATCCACTCGCTCAACGTGCTTGAGGTTGTGCAGACGGACAGTACCGCCATTCTTCACCTGTACGCTGTCGGCTGCGGAGGTCCGGCTTGCCGCACCACCAATGTGGAACGTACGCATGGTCAGCTGAGTACCCGGCTCACCGATGGATTGGGCAGCGATAACGCCGACCGCTTCACCGATGTTCACCTGGTGACCACGAGCCAAGTCACGGCCGTAGCACTTGGCGCAGATGCCGTAGCGGGTTTCGCAACTGATCGGCGAGCGAACGATCACTTCGTCGATGCTGTTGAGTTCGATGAACTCGACCCACTTTTCATCTACCAGAGTGCCGGCAGGAACGATAACTTCCTCAGTACCTGGCTTGAACACGTCACGGGCAATCACACGACCCAATACGCGCTCACCCAGCGGTTCTACAACGTCACCGCCTTCAATGTGCGGAGTCATCAGCAGGCCATGCTCGGTGCCGCAATCGATCTCGGTTACAACCAGATCTTGTGCAACGTCTACCAGACGACGTGTCAGGTAACCGGAGTTAGCGGTTTTCAACGCGGTATCCGCAAGACCCTTACGAGCACCGTGAGTGGAGATGAAGTACTGAAGTACGCTCAAACCTTCACGGAAGTTCGCGGTAATCGGCGTTTCGATGATGGAACCGTCCGGCTTGGCCATCAGGCCACGCATACCGGCGAGCTGACGGATCTGCGCAGCAGAACCCCGTGCGCCCGAGTCGGCCATCATGTACATCGAGTTGAAAGATTCCTGGTCGACTTCGTCGCCGTGACGGTCGATGACTTTCTCTTTCGAGAGGTTGGCCATCATCGCCTTGGAAACTTCGTCGTTGGCCTTGGACCAAAGGTCGATCACTTTGTTGTACTTCTCGCCCTGGGTTACCAGGCCGGAGGCGTACTGGCTCTCGATCTCTTTCACTTCGTCAGTGGCGGCACTGATGATGCGAGCTTTTTCATCCGGAATAACGAAGTCGTTAACGCCGATGGAAACGCCGGAAATAGTCGAGTAAGCGAAACCTGTGTACATCAACTGGTCAGCGAAGATAACGGTCTCTTTCAAACCAACCACGCGGTAGCACTGGTTGATCAGCTTGGAGATCGCCTTTTTCTTCATTGGCAGGTTGACGACGTCGTACGACAGACCTTTTGGCACAACCTGGTACAACAGCGCACGGCCGACAGTGGTGTCGACGATACGGGTGTTGCTCACGCTGCCGCCGTCACGGTCGTTGACGGTTTCGTTGATCCGCACTTTGACCTTGGCATGCAGTGCGGCTTCGCCGGCACGGAACACACGGTCAACTTCCTGCAGGTCAGCGAACACACGACCTTCGCCCTTGGCGTTGATCGCTTCACGGGTCATGTAGTACAGACCCAATACAACGTCCTGCGACGGAACGATGATTGGCTCACCGTTGGCTGGCGACAGAATGTTGTTGGTCGACATCATCAACGCACGCGCTT
This sequence comes from Pseudomonas synxantha, assembly GCF_900105675.1. Lineage (NCBI taxonomy): Bacteria > Pseudomonadati > Pseudomonadota > Gammaproteobacteria > Pseudomonadales > Pseudomonadaceae > Pseudomonas > Pseudomonas synxantha. Next base: position 5,442,914 of record NZ_LT629786.1, read on the forward strand.
CCAACTGGGCTTCCAGTGTCAGCGGTACGTGCACGGCCATTTGGTCGCCGTCGAAGTCGGCGTTGTACGCAGCACAGACCAGCGGGTGCAGCTGAATCGCCTTACCTTCGATCAGTACTGGTTCAAACGCCTGGATACCCAGACGGTGAAGGGTCGGTGCACGGTTGAGGAGAACCGGGTGTTCGCGGATCACCTCGGCGAGAACGTCCCAAACCTCTGGCAGTTCGCGCTCGACCATTTTCTTGGCCGCTTTGATGGTGGTCGCGAGACCGCGCATTTCCAGCTTGCCGAAGATGAATGGCTTGAACAGCTCAAGTGCCATCTTCTTGGGCAGACCGCACTGGTGCAGACGCAGGGTCGGGCCTACGGTAATTACCGAACGACCGGAGTAGTCAACGCGCTTACCGAGCAAGTTTTGACGGAAACGACCTTGCTTACCCTTGATCATGTCAGCCAGGGATTTCAAAGGACGCTTGTTGGAACCGGTGATAGCGCGACCACGACGACCGTTGTCGAGCAAGGCATCGACCGCTTCTTGCAACATACGCTTTTCGTTGCGCACGATGATGTCCGGAGCGGACAGATCAAGCAGGCGCTTCAAGCGGTTGTTACGGTTGATCACGCGGCGGTACAGGTCGTTAAGGTCGGACGTCGCGAAACGACCACCGTCCAACGGCACCAGCGGACGCAGGTCTGGCGGCAAAACCGGCAGAACGGTCAGTACCATCCACTCTGGCAAGTTGCCGGAACCCTGGAAGGCTTCCATCAACTTCAGGCGCTTGGACAGTTTCTTGATCTTGGTTTCGGAGTTGGTTTGCGGAATTTCTTCGCGCAGACGACCAATCTCGTGCTCCAGGTCGATGGCGTGCAGCAGCTCGCGGACAGCTTCGGCACCCATGCGGGCATCGAAATCGTCACCGAATTCTTCCAGCGCCTCGAAGTACTGCTCATCGTTCAGCAGCTGGCCCTTTTCAAGGGTGGTCATGCCTGGATCGATAACGACATAGCTCTCGAAGTAGAGAACGCGTTCGATATCACGCAGGGTCATGTCCATCAGCAAGCCGATACGGGACGGCAGTGATTTCAGGAACCAGATGTGGGCAACTGGCGAAGCCAGTTCGATGTGCGCCATGCGCTCACGACGAACCTTGGCCAGTGCAACTTCAACGCCGCACTTCTCGCAGATCACACCACGGTGCTTCAAGCGCTTGTACTTACCGCACAGGCACTCGTAATCCTTTACCGGGCCAAAGATCTTGGCGCAGAACAGGCCGTCACGTTCAGGTTTGAACGTACGGTAGTTGATGGTTTCCGGCTTTTTAACTTCACCGAACGACCACGAACGGATCATCTCAGGCGATGCCAACCCAATACGGATGGCGTCGAACTCTTCGACTTGACCCTGGTTTTTCAGCAAATTCAGTAGGTCTTTCAAGGCCTTTCCTCCTGGCGGAGCAGAGAGCGGGCCAAACGGCTCCGCTCTCGATTCGCGTCACGTGTTATTCGGTTTCCAGATCGATATCGATGCCGAGGGAACGAATTTCTTTGATCAACACGTTGAAGGACTCGGGCATGCCCGGCTCCATACGGTGATCGCCGTCCACGATGTTTTTGTACATCTTGGTACGACCGTTCACATCGTCCGACTTCACTGTGAGCATTTCTTGCAGAGTGTATGCAGCACCGTATGCTTCCAGTGCCCAAACCTCCATCTCCCCGAAACGCTGACCACCGAACTGAGCCTTACCACCCAGCGGCTGCTGGGTAACCAGGCTGTACGAACCAGTAGAACGAGCGTGCATCTTGTCGTCTACCAAGTGGTTCAGCTTCAGCATGTACATGTAGCCAACAGTAACCGGACGCTCGAACTTGTTGCCGGTACGGCCGTCGAACAGCTGCATCTGGCCGCTTTCTGGCAAGTCTGCCAGCTTGAGCATGGCCTTGATTTCGCTTTCCTTGGCACCGTCGAACACCGGGGTAGCCATTGGAACGCCGCCGCGCAGGTTCTTCGCCAGGTCCAGGATTTCCTGGTCGGAGAAGGTATCCAGCTCTTCGTTGCGACCGCCGATCTCGTTGTAGATCTCGTGCAGGAACTTACGCAGGTCTGCGACCTTGCGCTGCTCTTCGATCATGCGGTTGATCTTTTCGCCCAGACCTTTGGCCGCGAGGCCCAGGTGGGTTTCAAGGATCTGACCAACGTTCATACGCGAAGGTACGCCCAACGGGTTGAGGACGACGTCGACCGGGGTGCCATTGGCATCGTGCGGCATGTCTTCAACCGGCATGATCACGGAGACCACACCTTTGTTACCGTGACGACCGGCCATCTTGTCGCCCGGCTGGATGCGGCGACGGATTGCCAGGTAAACCTTGACGATTTTCAGCACGCCTGGAGCCAGGTCATCGCCCTGCTGCAGTTTGCGCTTCTTGTCTTCGAACTTGTCGTCCAGCAGACGACGACGATCAACGATATAGGCCTGAGCCTTCTCGAGCTGCTCGTTCAGAGCATCTTCAGCCATGCGCAGTTTGAACCACTGGCCATGCTCAAGACCGTCGAGGATTTCGTCGGTGATGTCCTGACCTTTCTTCAGACCTGCGCCGCCTTCAGCCTTGTGGCCTACCAGAGCGGAACGCAGACGTTCGAAGGTCGCGCCTTCAACGATACGGAACTCTTCGTTCAGGTCCTTGCGGATCTCGTCGAGCTGGGTCTTCTCGATGGACAGTGCACGAGCATCACGCTCAACGCCGTCGCGGGTGAAGACCTGTACGTCAATGACAGTACCCTTGGTACCGGTAGGTACACGCAGGGAGGTGTCTTTAACGTCGCTGGCTTTTTCACCGAAGATGGCACGCAGCAGTTTTTCTTCCGGAGTCAGCTGGGTCTCGCCTTTCGGAGTGACTTTACCGACCAGGATGTCGCCTGCGCCAACTTCAGCACCTACATAAACGATACCGGCTTCGTCCAGCTTGTTCAGTGCAGCTTCACCCACGTTAGGGATGTCCGCAGTGATTTCCTCTGGCCCAAGCTTGGTGTCACGTGCCACACAGGTCAGCTCCTGAATGTGGATCGTGGTGAAACGGTCTTCCTGAACAACGCGCTCCGACAGACAGATGGAGTCTTCGAAGTTGTAGCCGTTCCAGGCCATGAACGCGATACGCATGTTCTGACCCAGTGCCAGCTCACCCATGTCGGTGGACGGGCCATCGGCCATGATGTCGCTACGCTGAACGCGATCACCCTTACGCACCAGCGGACGCTGGTTAATGCAGGTGTTCTGGTTAGAACGGGTGTACTTGGTCAGGTTGTAGATGTCGACACCAGCTTCACCGGTTTCAACTTCGTCATCGGCAACACGAACCACGATACGGCTGGCATCAACAGAGTCGATCACGCCACCACGACGAGCCACGACGCAAACGCCGGAGTCACGGGCTACGTTGCGCTCCATGCCGGTACCTACCAGCGGCTTGTCGGCGCGCAGGGTCGGTACAGCTTGACGCTGCATGTTGGAACCCATCAACGCACGGTTGGCGTCATCGTGTTCCAGGAACGGGATCAGCGACGCTGCAACCGAAACTACCTGCTTCGGCGAAACGTCCATCAAGGTGACGTCTTCCGGCGCCTTGACGGTGAACTCGTTCAAGTGACGAACAGCTACCAGTTCGTCGATCAGGACTTTCTTGTCGTTCATCGTGGCCGAAGCCTGAGCGATCACATGATCAGCTTCTTCGATAGCGGACAGGAATACGATCTCGTCGGTGACCAGACCCTCTTTCACCACACGGTACGGGCTCTCAAGGAAGCCGTACTGGTTGGTGCGCGCATAAGCGGCCAAGGAGTTGATCAGACCGATGTTCGGACCTTCCGGCGTTTCGATCGGGCAAACACGACCGTAGTGCGTCGGGTGTACGTCACGAACTTCGAAGCCTGCGCGCTCACGGGTCAGACCGCCCGGGCCCAGTGCAGAGACACGGCGCTTGTGGGTAATCTCGGAGAGCGGGTTGTTCTGGTCCATGAACTGCGAGAGCTGGCTGGAACCGAAGAACTCTTTCACCGCCGCAGCCACTGGCTTGGCGTTGATCAGGTCTTGCGGCATCAGGCCTTCGCTTTCTGCCATCGACAGACGCTCTTTGACCGCACGCTCAACACGTACCAGGCCAACGCGGAACTGGTTCTCGGCCATTTCGCCAACGCAGCGAACACGACGGTTACCCAGGTGGTCGATGTCATCGACGATGCCTTTGCCGTTACGGATGTCGACCAGGGTCTTCAAGACCGCAACGATGTCTTCCTTGCACAGCACACCCGAACCTTCGATTTCGGTACGACCGATACGACGGTTGAACTTCATCCGGCCGACCGCAGACAGGTCATAGCGCTCAGGGCTGAAGAACAGGTTGTTGAACAGGGTTTCGGCAGCGTCTTTGGTTGGTGGCTCGCCAGGACGCATCATGCGATAGATCTCGACCAGCGCTTCCAATTGGTTGCTGGTGGAGTCGATCTTCAGTGTGTCGGAGATGAACGGACCGCAGTCGATGTCGTTGGTGTACAGGGTCTCGATGCGAACGACCTGGGCCTTGGCGATTTTAGCCAGGATTTCGGTGTTCAGCTCGGTGTTGCACTCGGCCAGGATTTCGCCTGTGGCCGGATGAACGATGACCTTGGCGGTAGTACGCCCCAGGACATAGTCCAGAGGTACTTCCAGCTCCTTGATACCGGCTTTTTCGATCTGATTGATGTGGCGCGCAGTGATACGACGGCCAGCCTCAACGATGACCTTGCCTTTTTCATCCTGGATATCCAGGACAGCAATTTCACCACGCAGACGCGAAGCGATGAGCTCCAGCTTGAGGGTTTCATCCTTCAGGCTGAATACGTTGGTGGTGTAGAAAGCGTCCAGCACTTGCTCGGTGGTATAGCCGAGCGCACGCAGCAGTACCGAGGCCGGCAGCTTGCGACGACGGTCGATACGCACGAACACGCAGTCTTTCGGATCGAACTCGAAGTCCAACCACGAACCGCGGTACGGAATGATCCGCGCGGAGTACAGGAGTTTGCCGGAGCTGTGCGTCTTGCCGCGGTCGTGGTCGAAGAACACGCCCGGGGAACGGTGCAGCTGGGAAACGATTACACGCTCGGTACCGTTGATAACGAAGGTACCGTTCTCAGTCATCAATGGGATTTCGCCCATGTAGACTTCTTGCTCTTTGATGTCCTTGATCGCTTTGTTCGACGATTCTTTGTCGAAAATGATCAGGCGGACTTTTACCCGCAAAGGTACGGCGTACGTAACGCCACGCAACACGCATTCTTTGACATCAAATGCCGGTTCGCCCAGGCGATAACCGACGTACTCCAGCGCAGCATTGCCGGAGTAGCTGATGATCGGGAAAACGGATTTGAAGGCCGCATGCAGGCCCACGTCGCGGAACTGATCTTTGGTCGCTCCCGCCTGCAAGAATTCACGATACGAATCCAGCTGGATAGCCAGAAGGTACGGGACATCCATGACGTCCGGCAACTTGCTAAAGTCCTTGCGGATACGTTTTTTCTCAGTATATGAGTAAGCCATCAGCGTTCCCCAGCTTGGTCACCTGCTTGTTTGGCCCTCCCGACGGGAGCAGCCAGAAAATCTTGCAAACCCCATGGTTTGCACCACCGCATCGGGTGGCTACAGCGCGTTAATGGCGGCGACCGAGTCGACAGCCAAGAACGGAAAAAGGCCGGTGGCAAGAGCCACCAGCCATCAGCCTTCAGCTTAACGCTTGGGCTGGAGACGCAAGGTCGATGCTTACTTCAGCTCGACTTTAGCGCCTGCTTCTTCCAGAGTAGCTTTGGCTTTGTCAGCAGCGTCTTTCGACACAGCTTCCAGAACCTGGGCAGGAGCGCCGTCAACTACAGCCTTGGCTTCTTTCAAGCCCAGACCGGTCAGTTCACGTACTGCCTTGATCACGTTTACTTTCTTCTCGCCAGCTTCCAGCAGCATGACGTTGAATTCGGTTTGCTCTTCAGCAGCAACAGCAGCAACAGCTGGGCCAGCGGAAGCAGCGGCAGCGGAAACGCCGAATTTTTCTTCGAAAGCTTTGATCAGCTCAACAACCTGCAGAACCGACATTTCAGCTACGGCGTTGAGGATATCGTCTTGGGAGATAGACATTGCTGTATTTCCTGAATTGGGGGACGGCCTACGCGGCCATCGAAATAAACAAAAATACGCGAGAGAGGTTGCTCAGCCTTAGGCTGCGGCAGCTTCTTTTTGCTCGCGAACTGCAGCCAGAGTACGAGCCAGCTTGCTGGTAGCGCCTTGAATCACGCTCATCAGCTGCGAAATGGCTTCGTCGCGGGTCGGCAGTGTTGCCAGTACGTCGATTTGGTTAGCTGCGAGGAACTTGCCCTCGAACGCAGCTGCCTTGATCTCGAACTTATCCTGACTCTTGGCGAATTCCTTGAACAAACGGGCAGCAGCGCCTGGATGATCCTTGGAGAACGCAATCAGAGTCGGGCCAGTGAACACGTCGTTGAGAACACTGTATTCAGTGTCAGCAACAGCGCGCTTGAGCAGGGTGTTACGTACAACACGTACGTATACGCCAGCTTCACGAGCCTCTTTACGGAGTCCGGTCATAGCGCCTACTGTCACACCACGGGCATCAGCCACGACAGCGGACAGAGCAGCTTTGGCAGCCTCGTTGACTTCAGCGACGATGGCCTTCTTGTCTTCGAGATTAATTGCCACGGGTTTAACTCCTGCTTGTTACCGTTTCATCTGGCCGGAGCCGGATGTCGTTTTGGTGTCTGATTCGGTAAGGAACCGGGAGCACCATCTGCGTAGGCTTGTTGGTTTAAGACTTGCGTCGCCTACGGTCTTGGATAGCCCCCGCCAGGCAGGGACCCCAATCTTTCAATTGGCGCAATCGCTTGCGCCAACTTGTGTCTTATACGTCCAGCGAGCCTTGGTCGATGACCAAGCCTGGGCCCATAGTGGTGCTCAGGGTAACGCGCTTGACATAGATACCTTTCGAGGAAGCCGGCTTGATACGCTTCAGATCAGCGATCAGGGCTTCAACGTTTTCCTTCAGCTTGACGGCATCGAAGCCGACTTTGCCAACGGAGGTGTGAATGATGCCGTTTTTGTCGGTGCGATAACGAACCTGACCAGCCTTGGCGTTTTTAACCGCGGTAGCTACGTCTGGCGTTACGGTACCGACCTTAGGGTTAGGCATCAGACCACGTGGGCCGAGGATCTGACCCAACTGACCTACTACGCGCATTGCATCCGGGGAGGCAATAACTACGTCGTAGTTCAGGTCGCCGCCTTTCATTTCGGCGGCCAGGTCGTCCATGCCAACGCGATCAGCGCCAGCTGCCAGAGCAGCTTCAGCTGCCGGGCCCTGGGTGAAGACGGCAACACGTACAGTCTTGCCAGTACCGTGTGGCAGCACAGTAGCGCTACGAACGACCTGGTCAGATTTACGTGGGTCAACACCCAGGTTTACAGCAACGTCAACAGACTCGCTGAACTTGACAGTCGACAGCTCGGTCAGCAGGGCAGCAGCGTCTACAAAGTTGTAGGACTTGCCTGCTTCGATCTTGCCGGCGATAGCCTTTTGGCGCTTGGTCAGCTTAGCCATTACACACCCTCCACGTTAAGGCCCATGCTACGAGCAGAACCGGCGATGGTACGCACGGCTGCATCCATATCAGCTGCAGTCAGATCCGCGTTTTTGGTTTTCGCGATTTCTTCCAGCTGAGCACGAGTTACGGTGCCAACCTTAACGGTGTTAGGACGAGCGGAACCGCTAGTCAGACCAGCAGCCTTCTTCAACAGAACCGAAGCCGGGGTCGACTTGGTTTCGAAAGTGAAGCTACGATCGCTGTATACAGTGATGATCACAGGAGTCGGCAGACCTGGCTCAAGACCCTGAGTACGGGCGTTGAAGGCCTTGCAGAATTCCATGATGTTCACGCCGTGTTGACCCAGAGCTGGACCGACGGGTGGACTTGGGTTGGCCTGAGCGGCCTTCACTTGCAGCTTGATGTAAGCGGTAATCTTCTTGGCCATGAGGCACTCCAATTACGGGTTCAAACGCCTCAAAAGGCTCCCCGGTTACTTGCGCGTTTATCCCAGTGACGACAAAACCCCACAGCCTAAGGCTGCGGGGTTGGGATACTTGCTCAGCTAGACCTTCTCGACCTGGCTGAACTCCAACTCTACCGGAGTAGAGCGACCGAAAATGAGCACTGCCACCTGGATCCGGCTCTTTTCGTAGTTAACTTCTTCGACGGTGCCATTGAAATCAGCAAATGGGCCATCAGTCACACGAACAACCTCACCCGGCTCGAACAACGTCTTCGGCTTGGGCTTGTCGCTACCATCAGCAACGCGACGCAGAATTGCTTCCGCCTCTTTGTCGGTGATCGGAGCAGGTTTATCAGCAGTACCGCCAATGAAACCCATGACACGAGGAGTGTCCTTGACCAAGTGCCAAGTACCTTCATTCATGTCCATCTGAACCAGCACGTAGCCAGGGAAGAACTTGCGTTCGCTTTTGCGCTTCTGGCCATTGCGCATTTCAACCACTTCTTCAGTGGGGACCAGAATCTCGCCGAAGCCATCTTCCATGCCTGCAAGCTTTACGCGCTCTAGCAAAGAGCGCATAACATGCTTCTCGTAACCCGAGTAAGCATGCACAACGTACCAACGCTTAGCCACGGGACACCCTTAGCCAACAATCAAGGAAACAAGCCAGCCGAGCAGGGAATCAAGCCCCCACAACAGCAACGCCATAACCAGAACAACAGCCACGACAATCAATGTGGTCTGCGTGGTTTCTTGGCGAGTCGGCCAAACGACTTTACGTATTTCGGTGCGAGCTTCCTTTACCAGGACCGCGAAAGACTTGCCTTTGGCAGTCTGCAGGCCTACAAAGGCAGCTACAGCAGCAAGGGCGAGCAAAGCGAGCACACGGTACAGGATCGGCGAAGCAGAATAGTACTGATTGCCAACAACGCCTACGACCACCAAGGCGACTACAGCGAGCCACTTGACCAGATCGAAACGAGAGCTTTGAGCTTCAGCCTTAGGAGTCATCTATGAAGATCCTGTGAAAAGAAAGCCAGACACACCACGTGAATCTGGCAGGTCAGGAGGGAATCGAACCCCCAACCTACGGTTTTGGAGACCGTCGCTCTGCCAATTGAGCTACTGACCTAAAACAAAATCAGGCCGACCATTATGCAGGCCTGAAAAAGACTTTACAACAACCAACCCCAACAGACTTGAAATCATCCGACAACCAAAGCCAGACACAACACGAAACAAGCCGAGGCAGCTGTTAAAACAAAGGCAGATATTTTCATATCTGCCTTGTTATATGGAGCTCTTGAGCGGATTTGAACCGCTGACCTCACCCTTACCAAGGGTGTGCTCTACCAACTGAGCTACAAGAGCAAAACACCGTGCACAACCTGCAAACTTGGAGCGGGTAGCGGGAATCGAACCCGCATCATCAGCTTGGAAGGCTGAGGTTCTACCACTAAACTATACCCGCGGAGCTTGCAGCTCACGCTAAAATGGTGGAGGGGGAAGGATTCGAACCTTCGAAGTCGTAGACGTCAGATTTACAGTCTGATCCCTTTGGCCGCTCGGGAACCCCTCCTAAGCGAGCCGGCATTCTACATCACGCCGGCCTTCTGTCAAGCATTTTCTCATTAAAAATATGAGGTTAGCTGCGTTGACCTTCGCTTCGCTATGTAGCCCTTAAAGGTCTTCACTGCGAAGCGGGCGCCATTCTATGCAAACTATTCGAGAGTTGCAATGCCTTCGCACAGCATTATTTTATGTTTTAACTCATTGAATTCCTTAGCAAGGTTTTCAAACGGCAGATCATCAGCCAGGCGCCGGCTTTCAGGGGCTACACGCAACCAGTAACCCGAGGCATCAGGCGCACTCAACAATTGAACCTTGACCTTTATATCCAGGCTCGTCAGTCGCTGCTCGACAGATAGGGCTTGGCGCCGATCAGAGAAACCACCGATGTATAGACAGGTATTTTGCCCATCAGATGGCTTTATTCGATCACGCCGAGCCATCCCATCTGCAGATTCACTCAAGAGCCGAATGTCTTGCTGCGCTCCACGATAAAGACTCAAAGGCGTGACATCCTTGGCACGCAACGGAGCTTCTTGCTGATGCCAGACGTAATAGAAAGCATTGAGGACAAGTAAAAGCAAAAACAGCCAACGCATAATCACCTCAAGACAAAGGACATGCCATCGCCAGACCAACAAATACAAGGTCCGGAACCAGCTGAGCCTGGGGCGCAGCATCCGAGACCAACTCAGCATCCCCCCCTGTCAGGAAGACGGTGAAATCGTCACCCCAGTAGCTTCGCGCCAACTCAAGCTGGGTCAGCACAAACCCTCTAAGCATAAGCGTACAGCCTCGCTCGACGGCCTCCACGGTGGTCCGCCCCGGAGAGAGGTGCTCCAGAGCCCTCTCAGCCGCCGCGTCGCCATAACGTATCTTGCGCGTATGGGTACGCAGCTGATTGCGCATGAGGGGCATGCCTGGGCAAATAAACCCTCCCAGGTGCTCACCATCTGAACTGATAAAATCTGCGGTCGCCGCGGTGCCAAAATCGAGCACCAGGCATGCACCTGACGCCAATTTGAATGCCCCGAGCATCGCCAACCAACGATCAAGCCCGAGACGCTCGAAATCTTCGTAGCCGTTGCGCACCCCAGCCATTTCCCGCGCAGGGCCGGCACATGAAACGGTAACGCCAAATGCATCCACCAACGCAGCTACCAGCTTGTCGGTTTCTTCAAGCGCACGAACACTGACTAATCGGCAACGCGTAAGCAGAAGATCGGGAAGAGCCACCAAGCTGTCAATCAATGATGCATCCGAACCTGCTATGCCTTCCGCGCATGCGCTTGCCTCACTCGACTCAAGTACACGCCATTTAATGAAGCTGTTTCCACAGTCGAGCTCAAGAATCATCACGCAACCTCAGGCTTAGCTCACCGCCGCTATATATTTTCTCAACTCCATCGACATTCAAACGCAAGGCGCCCTGACGATCCACGCCCAGTACCACCCCCTCAATCCGGTTGGTGCCGGCAATGAGAGATACAGGCCTGGCCTGCCACAAGTGATGCTGCTCCCACTCTTCTTGCAATCCGGCAAAACCAGTAGCCTTATGGCGATCAAGATAGACTTGCAGCTGTCCTCCCAGGCGCGCCACCAGGTGGTTGCGGTCAATAGAGGTTCCAGTCTCAAGCTGCATCGACGTCCACTGTTGATCGACCTCAACAGCCTTCTGCATATTCACATTGATACCGATGCCAAGCACAACGTGACAGATGTCTCCAGGATCCCCGACTAGCTCGAGCAAGATGCCAGAAATTTTCTTGCTCCCAACCAAGACGTCGTTTGGCCACTTCAAAGCCGCACCCTGGACCCCCGACTCGCGCAAAGCCCGCATGACAGCCAACCCCACTACGAGGCTCAACCCCTCCAACTGTCGCAAGCCGCCTTCGATGCGCAACACGAGACTGTAATAAAGATTTTGCGCATATGGACTGACCCATTTTCGGCCACGCCTCCCCCTTCCAGCCGTTTGTTGTTCTGCCAAGACAACAAAGGGTGGCACGCAGCCCGACTCCACAAGACGCAAAGCCTCGGCATTGGTGGAATCAACGGAATCGTAAATGTGAACCGGCCAGGCTGGAGAACCCGCCTCCAGAGAAATGTCCTCTGCATTCAAAAACACCAGCGGCGCAGCCAATTGATACCCACGGCCACGGACCTTATGAATAGGCAGGTTCATCTCGGCTTCAAGATGCTGGAGCTGCTTCCACACAGCACTTCGACTAATTCCCAGGGCAGCGCCAAGCGCCTCTCCAGAATGGAATCGACCATCTTTCAGAAGTTTCAACAACATCAGCATGCAGGTATCGCCTCACAATGAGGCACGCATGATAGCCATGCATAGAGTCATTGCATAGAAAGCCCGTTCGTTAGCACTCAAGGCATAAGCGATATTTCTTAGATTTTCCGAGCGCCCAAAACAAAACCCCAACTGCTTTCGCAATTGGGGTTTCGGAATTTAATCTTGACGATGACCTACTCTCACATGGGGAAACCCCACACTACCATCGGCGATGCATCGTTTCACTACTGAGTTCGGGATGGGATCAGGTGGTTCCAATGCTCTATGGTCGTCAAGAAATTCGGGTACTGAGTCGTGGCCAGCAGGCCTCGCTTCAGCAAATTGGGTATGTGACAGCTGTCGGTGTTTTGTGAGCGTCGAACTTTCGGTTCATTTTCGTCTTCACACACCGCAATCTGATGCTCGTTAGAGTAGTCAAATTGCTTGGGTGTTATATGGTCAAGCCTCACGGGCAATTAGTATTGGTTAGCTCAACGCCTCACAGCGCTTACACACCCAACCTATCAACGTCGTAGTCTTCGACGGCCCTTCAGGGGACTCAAGGTCCCAGTGAGATCTCATCTTGAGGCTAGTTTCCCGCTTAGATGCTTTCAGCGGTTATCTATTCCGAACATAGCTACCCGGCAATGCCACTGGCGTGACAACCGGAACACCAGAGGTTCGTCCACTCCGGTCCTCTCGTACTAGGAGCAGCCCCTCTCAAATCTCAAACGTCCACGGCAGATAGGGACCGAACTGTCTCACGACGTTCTAAACCCAGCTCGCGTACCACTTTAAATGGCGAACAGCCATACCCTTGGGACCGGCTTCAGCCCCAGGATGTGATGAGCCGACATCGAGGTGCCAAACACCGCCGTCGATATGAACTCTTGGGCGGTATCAGCCTGTTATCCCCGGAGTACCTTTTATCCGTTGAGCGATGGCCCTTCCATACAGAACCACCGGATCACTAAGACCTACTTTCGTACCTGCTCGACGTGTCTGTCTCGCAGTCAAGCGCGCTTTTGCCTTTATACTCTACGACCGATTTCCGACCGGTCTGAGCGCACCTTCGTACTCCTCCGTTACTCTTTAGGAGGAGACCGCCCCAGTCAAACTACCCACCATACACTGTCCTCGATCCGGATAACGGACCTGAGTTAGAACCTCAAAGTTGCCAGGGTGGTATTTCAAGGTTGGCTCCACGCAGACTGGCGTCCACGCTTCAAAGCCTCCCACCTATCCTACACAAGCAAATTCAAAGTCCAGTGCAAAGCTATAGTAAAGGTTCACGGGGTCTTTCCGTCTAGCCGCGGATACACTGCATCTTCACAGCGATTTCAATTTCACTGAGTCTCGGGTGGAGACAGCGCCGCCATCGTTACGCCATTCGTGCAGGTCGGAACTTACCCGACAAGGAATTTCGCTACCTTAGGACCGTTATAGTTACGGCCGCCGTTTACCGGGGCTTCGATCAAGAGCTTCGCGTTAGCTAACCCCATCAATTAACCTTCCGGCACCGGGCAGGCGTCACACCCTATACGTCCACTTTCGTGTTTGCAGAGTGCTGTGTTTTTAATAAACAGTCGCAGCGGCCTGGTATCTTCGACCGGCATGAGCTTACGGAGCAAGTCCTTCACCCTCACCGGCGCACCTTCTCCCGAAGTTACGGTGCCATTTTGCCTAGTTCCTTCACCCGAGTTCTCTCAAGCGCCTTGGTATTCTCTACCCAACCACCTGTGTCGGTTTGGGGTACGGTTCCTGGTTACCTGAAGCTTAGAAGCTTTTCTTGGAAGCATGGCATAAACCACTTCGTCATCTAAAAGATGACTCGTCATCAGCTCTCGGCCTTAGAATCCCGGATTTACCTAAGATTCCAGCCTACCACCTTAAACTTGGACAACCAACGCCAAGCTGGCCTAGCCTTCTCCGTCCCTCCATCGCAATAACCAGAAGTACAGGAATATTAACCTGTTTTCCATCGACTACGCTTTTCAGCCTCGCCTTAGGGACCGACTAACCCTGCGTCGATTAACGTTGCGCAGGAAACCTTGGTCTTTCGGCGTGGGTGTTTTTCACACCCATTGTCGTTACTCATGTCAGCATTCGCACTTCTGATACCTCCAGCAAGCTTCTCAACTCACCTTCACAGGCTTACAGAACGCTCCTCTACCGCATCACTTACGTGATACCCGTAGCTTCGGTGTATGGTTTGAGCCCCGTTACATCTTCCGCGCAGGCCGACTCGACTAGTGAGCTATTACGCTTTCTTTAAAGGGTGGCTGCTTCTAAGCCAACCTCCTAGCTGTCTAAGCCTTCCCACATCGTTTCCCACTTAACCATAACTTTGGGACCTTAGCTGACGGTCTGGGTTGTTTCCCTTTTCACGACGGACGTTAGCACCCGCCGTGTGTCTCCCATGCTCGGCACTTGTAGGTATTCGGAGTTTGCATCGGTTTGGTAAGTCGGGATGACCCCCTAGCCGAAACAGTGCTCTACCCCCTACAGTGATACATGAGGCGCTACCTAAATAGCTTTCGAGGAGAACCAGCTATCTCCGAGCTTGATTAGCCTTTCACTCCGATCCACAGGTCATCCGCTAACTTTTCAACGGTAGTCGGTTCGGTCCTCCAGTTAGTGTTACCCAACCTTCAACCTGCCCATGGATAGATCGCCCGGTTTCGGGTCTATTCCCAGCGACTAGACGCCCTATTAAGACTCGCTTTCGCTACGCCTCCCCTATTCGGTTAAGCTCGCCACTGAAAATAAGTCGCTGACCCATTATACAAAAGGTACGCAGTCACCCAACAAAGTGGGCTCCCACTGCTTGTACGCATACGGTTTCAGGATCTATTTCACTCCCCTCTCCGGGGTTCTTTTCGCCTTTCCCTCACGGTACTAGTTCACTATCGGTCAGTCAGTAGTATTTAGCCTTGGAGGATGGTCCCCCCATATTCAGACAAAGTTTCTCGTGCTCCGTCCTACTCGATTTCATGACTAAGAGATTTTCGCGTACAGGGCTATCACCCACTATGGCCGCACTTTCCAGAGCGTTCCGCTAATCTCAAAGCCACTTAAGGGCTAGTCCCCGTTCGCTCGCCACTACTAAGGGAATCTCGGTTGATTTCTTTTCCTCAGGGTACTTAGATGTTTCAGTTCCCCTGGTTCGCCTCTTGCACCTATGTATTCAGTACAAGATAACCATCTTATGATGGCTGGGTTCCCCCATTCAGACATCTCCGGATCAAAGTCTGTTTGCCGACTCCCCGAAGCTTTTCGCAGGCTACCACGTCTTTCATCGCCTCTGACTGCCAAGGCATCCACCGTATGCGCTTCTTCACTTGACCATATAACCCCAAGCAATCTGGTTATACTGTGAAGACGACATTCGCCGAAAATTCGAATTTCTCAATTAAGAGAACTCACAAATTTTACCTTAGCCTGATCCGTTACCAGTGAAAGTAACGTTCAGTCTATCTTTCTATCACATACCCAAATTTTTAAAGAACGAACTAGTCAAAGACTAGAAATCAACATTCACCATCACAGCGATGGAATGCTCATTTCTAAGCTTTATACAAACAGAAGCAGTAGTGGTGGAGCCAAACGGGATCGAACCGTTGACCTCCTGCGTGCAAGGCAGGCGCTCTCCCAGCTGAGCTATGGCCCCGTATTTCTACAGGCGTTTCCCACACAAAATTGGTGGGTCTGGGCAGATTCGAACTGCCGACCTCACCCTTATCAGGGGTGCGCTCTAACCAACTGAGCTACAGACCCAATTTCGGGCTGCTTCTTATCGTCTTCTTCAATGAATCAAGCAATTCGTGTGGGAACTTATGGAGCAGCTGATGTCGTCGATTAAGGAGGTGATCCAGCCGCAGGTTCCCCTACGGCTACCTTGTTACGACTTCACCCCAGTCATGAATCACACCGTGGTAACCGTCCTCCCGAAGGTTAGACTAGCTACTTCTGGTGCAACCCACTCCCATGGTGTGACGGGCGGTGTGTACAAGGCCCGGGAACGTATTCACCGCGACATTCTGATTCGCGATTACTAGCGATTCCGACTTCACGCAGTCGAGTTGCAGACTGCGATCCGGACTACGATCGGTTTTCTGGGATTAGCTCCACCTCGCGGCTTGGCAACCCTCTGTACCGACCATTGTAGCACGTGTGTAGCCCAGGCCGTAAGGGCCATGATGACTTGACGTCATCCCCACCTTCCTCCGGTTTGTCACCGGCAGTCTCCTTAGAGTGCCCACCATTACGTGCTGGTAACTAAGGACAAGGGTTGCGCTCGTTACGGGACTTAACCCAACATCTCACGACACGAGCTGACGACAGCCATGCAGCACCTGTCTCAATGTTCCCGAAGGCACCAATCTATCTCTAGAAAGTTCATTGGATGTCAAGGCCTGGTAAGGTTCTTCGCGTTGCTTCGAATTAAACCACATGCTCCACCGCTTGTGCGGGCCCCCGTCAATTCATTTGAGTTTTAACCTTGCGGCCGTACTCCCCAGGCGGTCAACTTAATGCGTTAGCTGCGCCACTAAGAGCTCAAGGCTCCCAACGGCTAGTTGACATCGTTTACGGCGTGGACTACCAGGGTATCTAATCCTGTTTGCTCCCCACGCTTTCGCACCTCAGTGTCAGTATCAGTCCAGGTGGTCGCCTTCGCCACTGGTGTTCCTTCCTATATCTACGCATTTCACCGCTACACAGGAAATTCCACCACCCTCTACCATACTCTAGTCAGTCAGTTTTGAATGCAGTTCCCAGGTTGAGCCCGGGGATTTCACATCCAACTTAACAAACCACCTACGCGCGCTTTACGCCCAGTAATTCCGATTAACGCTTGCACCCTCTGTATTACCGCGGCTGCTGGCACAGAGTTAGCCGGTGCTTATTCTGTCGGTAACGTCAAAATTGCAGAGTATTAATCTACAACCCTTCCTCCCAACTTAAAGTGCTTTACAATCCGAAGACCTTCTTCACACACGCGGCATGGCTGGATCAGGCTTTCGCCCATTGTCCAATATTCCCCACTGCTGCCTCCCGTAGGAGTCTGGACCGTGTCTCAGTTCCAGTGTGACTGATCATCCTCTCAGACCAGTTACGGATCGTCGCCTTGGTGAGCCATTACCCCACCAACTAGCTAATCCGACCTAGGCTCATCTGATAGCGCAAGGCCCGAAGGTCCCCTGCTTTCTCCCGTAGGACGTATGCGGTATTAGCGTCCGTTTCCGAACGTTATCCCCCACTACCAGGCAGATTCCTAGGCATTACTCACCCGTCCGCCGCTCTCAAGAGAAGCAAGCTTCTCTCTACCGCTCGACTTGCATGTGTTAGGCCTGCCGCCAGCGTTCAATCTGAGCCATGATCAAACTCTTCAGTTCAAACATCTTTGGGTTTTTAAGAAACCCTAAACTTGGCTCAGCAATCGTTGGTTACATCTTTGATTTCTCGCGGAGTAACTTGTGATGCTGATAATCTTGTTGACTATCAGTCTGACTCCACAAGCACCCACACGAATTGCTTGATTCAGTTGTTAAAGAGCGGTTGGTTAAGAGCTTTCGTCTCAACCGAGGCGCGCATTCTACAGCAGCCTCATTTGCTGTCAAGTGATTATTTTCAGAAGCTTTCGAAGATTTCTTCAACAACTTCAACCACTTGCGCCTCTGATCTCTCATCAGCGGGAGGCGAATTCTACAGCGTTACACGCTGCTGTCAACACCTCTTTTTCAACTTCCTTTGGGCTTCGATGAACTGAAGCTACTTGCTGCCGAAAACTTCATAACTCATTGTTTACCAAGGAGTTTTACGTTTCGACTGCGCCGGAAGTGGGGCGAATTATAGACAGATATAATTCGCCGTCAACACCTAATTTCAGTCTTATTCGGATTTGAGCGTAATGCGCGCAAATGCTTTCTTTCCTGCCTGGCACACATGAGTAGCGCCCAGCTCGTATATAAAGGTGCGATCAACTACCTCACCATCTATACGCACGCCGCCCGACCCCAAGAGATCACGAGCGACCGCCGAGTTCTTTACCAGGCCCGCCTTATTAAGAACAGCCGCAATCGGCATCGCCTCAACAGCCGTCAACTCAATTTCCGGCAGATCGTCAGGCAGCTCGCCATCCTTCATACGATTACCCGCAGCGCGGTGAGCATTGGCCGCAGCCTCCTCACCATGGAAGCGCGCAACAATCTCTTCTGCCAGCTTGATCTTCACATCGCGAGGATTGGCACCTGCCTCTACATCCGCACGCAGCGCGTTAATTTCGTCCATCGAGCGGAAGCTCAACAGTTCGAAGTAACGCCACATCAAAGCATCCGGAATGGAAACCAGCTTGCCGTACATCACACCCGGCGCTTCCTGAATGCCAACATAGTTACCCAAGGACTTGGACATCTTCTTGACGCCATCCAACCCCTCAAGCAACGGCATGGTCAGAATGCACTGAGCCTCCTGACCATATGCACGCTGCAGCTCACGCCCCATCAGCAGGTTGAACTTCTGATCGGTGCCGCCCAGCTCAACATCCGCACGCAGCGCTACTGAGTCATACCCCTGAACAAGCGGGTAAAGGAACTCATGGATCGCGATTGGCTGATTGGTGGAGTAGCGTTTGTCGAAGTCATCGCGCTCGAGCATGCGCGCCACAGTGTACTGGGAGGTCAGGCGAATGAAGTCTGCCGGCCCCATCTCATCCATCCAGGTGGAGTTGAACGCCACCTCGGTCTTGGCTGGATCAAGGATCTTGAATACCTGTGTCTTATAGGTCTCGGCATTATCGAGCACCTGCTCGCGAGTCAGCGGCGGGCGCGTCGCGCTCTTGCCACTCGGATCACCAATCATTCCGGTGAAGTCACCAATGAGGAAGATGACCTGGTGACCCAACTCCTGGAACTGACGCAGCTTATTAATAAGCACGGTGTGACCCAGGTGCAGATCCGGCGCGGTCGGATCAAAGCCAGCCTTGATACGCAGGGGCTGGCCGCGCTTGAGCTTTTCGATCAGCTCAGACTCGACCAACAGTTCGTCCGCACCACGTTTTATCAGCGCTAGCTGCTCTTCAACCGACTTCATAACAGACCCGCAAGGCTCAGATTCAAAAGGGAACCAACCATACAAGATCAGGGACTAATTACAAGTTTTGCCCTGCGCACGGACACCGTTCAGCAAGCCCAGCATTCGCGAGCTTGCGCCACAGATGATTTGGTTATATTTTATACAGTTATTTCATCTTCATCATGTCATTCATCTTTTCCATTTCATCTTCAAAGTCAAAATTACCTATGACCACTGAACCGTCTAAAGCGCCGCCGCTTTACCCGAAGACCCACCTGCTCGCCGCAAGTGGTATCGCCGCCCTTCTCAGCCTGGCACTCCTGGTATTCCCTTCCAGTGACGTAGAAGCCAAACGAACATCCCTTAGCCTCGACCTCGAGAGCCCTGTTGAGCAACTGACACAAGATCAAGACGCTTCCGACGCCCAACAAGCCACAAATACCTCGACCGAATCGCCTTTCGCACACATCGAAAGCGCGCCCGAAGACACCCAACAAGCCACCCAGGACCAACCTGCGGTAGCCGCAGCCAAGAGCCCTCAGCATCGCGAGGTCATCGTCAGCAGAGGCGACACGCTATCAACGCTGTTCGAAAAGGTCGGACTGCCTGCCGCTACCGTCACCGAGGTGTTGGCCAGCGATAAGCAAGCCAAGCAATTTACCCAGCTCAAACACGGTCAAAAGCTTGAGTTCGAACTGACGCCCGACGGGCAGTTGAACAACCTGCACACCAGCATCAGCGACCTGGAAAGCATCAGCCTGAGCAAAGGCGCCAAAGGCTTTGCCTTCAACCGCATCACCACCAAGCCGGTCATGCGTTCAGCCTATGTACACGGCGTGATCAACAGCTCCCTGTCGCAATCGGCCGCCCGCGCAGGCCTTTCGCACAGCATGACCATGGACATGGCCAGCGTATTTGGCTACGACATCGACTTCGCCCAGGACATCCGCCAGGGTGACGAATTCGACGTAATCTACGAGCAAAAAGTCGCCAACGGCAAAGTAGTAGGCACAGGCAACATTCTCTCTGCACGCTTCACCAACCGCGGCAAAACCTACACCGCTGTGCGCTACACGAACAAACAAGGCAATAGCAGCTATTACACCGCTGATGGCAACAGCATGCGCAAGGCCTTCATCCGCACACCTGTGGACTTCGCCCGTATTAGCTCGCGTTTTTCCATGGGTCGCAAGCATCCAATTCTGAATAAAATCCGCGCGCACAAGGGCGTCGACTATGCCGCTCCGCGCGGTACGCCTATCAAGGCAGCTGGCGACGGCAAAGTACTGTTGGCGGGACGTCGCGGCGGTTACGGCAATACGGTGATCATCCAGCACGGCAATACCTACCGAACGCTGTATGGCCACATGCAAGGGTTCGCCAAGGGCGTCAAGACAGGCGGCAACGTGAAACAGGGCCAAGTCATCGGCTACATCGGCACTACTGGCCTGTCCACAGGGCCGCACTTGCACTATGAGTTCCAGGTCAATGGCGTACACGTTGACCCATTGGGCCAGAAGCTGCCAATGGCCGACCCGATCGCCAAAGCCGAACGTGCGCGCTTCATGCAACAGAGCCAACCGCTGATGGCGCGGATGGATCAAGAGCGCTCCACCTTGCTGGCTTCGGCGAAGCGTTAAGGTATGCCGCTCTATATCGGTGTGATGTCCGGGACCAGCCTCGACGGCCTGGATATCGCCCTCATTGAACAAGGCACGGCGATCAATCTGATCGCCACCCGCTACATTCCCATGCCCGACACCTTGCGCACTGAGCTATTGAGCCTGTGCGCCAGCGGCCCTGATGAAATCGCCCGGTCTGCTATTGCCCAGCAACAGTGGGTCACGCTGGCCGCCCAAGGCATCCACGCCTTGCTGGATCAGCACAACTTGAAGCCTCAAGACATTCGCGCGATTGGCAGCCATGGCCAGACGATTCGCCACGAACCCGCCCGAGGCTTCACCGTGCAGATCGGCAACCCCGCCCTGCTCACTGAGCTGACTGGCATCACCGTAGTCAGCGACTTCCGCAGCCGTGATGTTGCCGCTGGCGGCCAGGGTGCGCCCTTGGTTCCTGCGTTTCATGAAGCCTTGTTCGGCGAACACACGGGCAACCGCGCGGTGTTGAATATTGGCGGGTTCAGCAACCTCAGCCTGATTGAGACGAACAAACCTGTCGCCGGCTTCGACTGCGGCCCGGGCAACGTCCTCCTGGATGCCTGGATTCACCTGCAGCGCGGCGAACACTTTGATCGCGACGGGCAATGGGCTGCCAGCGGCAAGGTCCAGCCCCGGCTACTCAACACATTGCTCAGCGACCCGTTCTTCTTGACCAAAGGCCCAAAAAGTACAGGTCGCGAAGTATTCAACCTCGCCTGGCTGCAGGAGCACCTTGCCCGTTTGCCTGTGTTTGAACCCCAGGACGTACAGGCCACGTTACTGGAACTGACGGCCCTCACCATCGTCGAGTCCCTGCAAAGCGCCCAACCAACCACAGAGACCTTGCTGATCTGCGGCGGCGGCGCCCATAACAAAACACTGATGGATCGATTGACAGCGCTGTTGCCCACCACCCACGTCAGCAGCACAGCCACCTACGGCGTAGACCCCGACTGGGTAGAAGCCATGGCCTTCGCCTGGCTGGCTCATTGCTGCCTGGAAGGCATCGCCGCCAACCGCCCCAGTGTCACAGGTGCCAGCGGCCTTCGGGTACTCGGCGCGATCTACCCCGCCTGAAGCCCAGACAGCAAAACGCCGCCTGGCTTAATCAAAGCCCGGCGGCGTTTTTTTGTTGCGGACGAGGTGACCGATCAGATCGAGAACGAAGACCCACAACCACAGGTAGTGGTGGCATTAGGGTTCTTGATCACGAAACGCGAGCCTTCCAGACCTTCCTGGTAATCCACCTCGGCACCTGCCAGGTATTGGAAACTCATCGGGTCCACGACAAGGCTGACGCCCTCGCGCTCGACGATGGTGTCGTCATCGGCCACATCTTCATCGAAGGTAAAACCGTACTGAAACCCTGAACAACCGCCGCCCGTAACGAATACGCGCAGCTTCAAGCGATCATTACCCTCTTCATCGACCAGGCTCTTCACCTTGTGCGCAGCACCGTGGGTAAATTGCAAAGCCGTGGGGGTGAAGGACTCAACGCTCATGCTGATAATCTCCCGGCGTAGCGCCGTCATATGCGTAATGGCCGGTATTATCCGCTTCTCCTAGAAAAGCGGTCAACTATTGTTACGGCATATCAATCCGAGCAGCCGCCATTAAAAACGCAAAAGGCCCGATCAGCGGGCCTTTTGCGCAACAGCCTATCAGCGTTAAGGCAGCATGCCCGCATGGGAGAGACCCAGCTTCTCATCCAGGCCGAACAGGATGTTCATGTTCTGCACCGCCTGGCCCGACGCGCCCTTGACCAGGTTGTCGATCACCGACAGCACCACGACCAGGTCGCCATCCTGCGGGCGATGCACTGCAATACGGCACACATTGGCGCCACGCACACTGCGGGTTTCCGGATGGCTGCCCGCCGGCATTACATCGACGAACGGCTCATTGGCATAACGCTTTTCAAACAATGCCTGAAGGTCTACCGAGCGGTCAGTAACGGTCGCATACAGCGTGGAGTGAATCCCACGGATCATCGGAGTCAGGTGTGGCACGAAGGTCAGGCCCACGTCCTTGCCGGCAGCGCGACGCAGCCCCTGGCGGATTTCTGGCAAGTGACGATGCCCCTTTACCGCATAGGCTTTCATGCTTTCCGACGTTTCAGAGTACAGAGAACCTACCGCCGCGCCGCGCCCCGCCCCGCTGACACCCGACTTGCAGTCGGCGATCAGGCGCGAAGCATCCGCCAAACCAGCTTCCAGCAATGGCAGGAAGCCCAGTTGCGTAGCAGTCGGATAGCAACCCGGTACCGCAATCAGGCGTGCTTGCTTGATCTGCTCACGATTGACTTCCGGCAGGCCGTAGACCGCCTCCTCCAGCAACTGCGGCGCACCGTGGGGCTGGCCGTACCATTTGGCCCACTCATCGGCATCCTGCAGGCGGAAGTCCGCCGACAGGTCGATGACCTTTGTACCGGCCGCCAACAACTCACCCGCCAACGCATGGGCAACACCGTGAGGCGTGGCAAAGAACACCACATCGCAGGCGCCCAGGGTCTTGATATCCGGCACGCTGAACGCCAGGCCGTCATAGTGGCCTCGCAGGTTCGGGTACATATCGGCCACGGCCAGCCCAGCTTCGGATCGGGAAGTGATGACCACCACCTCAGCCTGCGGATGCTGGGCCAACAGACGCAGCAATTCGACACCGGTGTAACCCGTGCCGCCGACAATACCGACCTTGACCATAAACCTGCCCTCAACGAACCCACTGGAAAGCCGTCGATAATAGGGGCCGCATCGTTCTGCGACAACCGTCAACGTGACGTACGGGCGCATGAGCCACTACTATCTTCGTTACCGTGAACCTGGGAATAACTAAAATGCTCTATCTATGGATAAAAGCCTTCCACATCGTCAGCATCGTCTGCTGGTTTGCCGGGCTGTTCTATCTGCCGCGACTGTTCGTCTACCACGCTCAAAGCGAAGACACCGCCAGCAAAGAACGCTTCAGTGTCATGGAGCGCAAACTGTACCGGGGCATCATGGGGCCGGCGATGGTTGCCACACTGGTCTTCGGCATCTGGATGCTGGCGCTCAATCCAGGCATTTTCCAATCCGGTGCCTGGATCCACGCCAAGTTGACCTTGGTCGTGCTACTTATCGGCTACCACCATATGTGCGGCGCGCAGGTGAAACGCTTCGCCCGTGGCGAGAACACCCGCAGCCATGTCTTTTATCGCTGGTTCAATGAGGTGCCGGTTCTGATATTGCTGGCTATCGTAATTTTGGTCGTGGTCAAACCGTTCTAACTTCAATTACTCGGGGAACCTCCAATGTCGCTGCCCGCTTTGCTGGAACAACGTCTGCGCCTGCCCGTGGTGGCTGCGCCGATGTTTCTGATCTCCAACCCGCAACTGGTCCTGGCCTGCTGTCGCAACGGGGTGGTTGGGAGCTTCCCGGCGCTCAACCAACGCGAGAGCAGCGGTTTCAAGGCTTGGCTGGAAGAAATCGAAGCTGGCCTGGCGCAGCTGGACAACCCAGCGCCCTATGCCGTGAACCTGATCGTGCATAACAGCAACCCCCGGCTGGAGGCCGATTTGGCGATCTGTGTGGAGCACAAGGTGCCTATCGTCATTACCAGCCTCGGTGCGGTGAAGGAATTGGTAGATGCCGTCCACAGCTACGGCGGCCTGGTGTTTCATGACGTCACGACCCGACGCCATGCCGAGAAAGCCGCTGAGGCGGGCGTCGATGGCCTGATCGCCGTAGCCGCTGGTGCCGGCGGCCATGCTGGCACCTGGAGTCCCTTCTCGCTGATTGCCGAAATTCGCCAATTCTTCGACAAAACCCTGCTGCTGGCCGGTTGCCTCAACCACGGCCACGAAATTCTCGCAGCCCAGTTGCTGGGAGCCGACTTGGCGTATTTCGGCACGCGCTTTATCGGTACTACCGAAAGCCACGCGCCAGATGCCTATAAAGAGATGCTGCTCACATCGCGCGCCGCCGACATCGTGCACACTCCCGCAGTCTCCGGCGTACCTGCGAGCTTTATGCGCCAGAGCCTGGAAAATGCCGGTTTCGACCTCGCCGCGCTGCAAGGCAAAGGTGAAGTCAATTTCGGCTCCAAACTCAAACCATTGAGTGATGAGGCCAAAGCGTGGAAAACTGTATGGTCCGCCGGTCAGGGCGTCGGTGAAATCGATGATTTACCCAGCGTCGATGAACTCGTCGCCCGCCTGGATGCCGAATACCGCAAAGCACGCGAGCATGCCGCGCAACTGCGCTGGCCACGCTGACCCACTGCACGGCCCGCCGATTGGACGGGCCTGCACACCTTCCCTGATTAAGTGACAAGGATGCCCGCATGAGCGACAACCGTTTCAAGATTGTGTTTGACGGAGCCTTGCTCCCGGGTGTCGAAAGCACCACCGCCAAGCTGAACCTCGCCGAGCTGTTCAAGAGTGATGTCGAGGCGATTGAAAAACTCTTTACCGGCCGCCCGGTCGCGCTCAAACGCGACCTTTCCCGCCCCGATGCCGAAACCTATCTGACGGCATTGAAAAACGCCGGGGTCGACGCACGCATCGAAGCCGAACAACCCGTAGCATTCAGCCTGGCCGAAACCCACGAGACGAGCTCTCCTGGCTCCGACTTTTCCCGCTCCGAAGCTTCACCTTATGCCCCGCCACGCGCTGCGGTTGGCGATGACTTGCCGGAGTTCGCCACCCTCAAGGTATTCACCATAAACGGGCGCATCGGCCGCCTGCGTTACCTGGCCTGGACGCTGGCACTGACCGTCGCGATGCTTGTGGCTGCTGGCATCATCAGTACCGTCGGCTTCGCGGTGGCGACTGCCTCGCCAACAATCGCCATCATTCTCGGCTCGCTGCTGGGTTTCGCGCTATTTGTTGGACTCGTCGTGGTGAGCGTGCAAATCGGTGTGCAGCGCCTGCACGACCTGGGCTGGTCTGGCTGGCTGTACTTGCTGAACCTGGTTCCACTGGTCAATAGCGTTTTCCCTATCCTGTTGCTGGTATTGCCGGGGAACGCGGGTGCCAACCAATACGGCGCACCGCCACCACCGAACTCTACAGCGGTGAAAATCCTGGCCTCGCTGTGGCTGGCGTTTATTCCATTGATGCTCATCATCGGCCTGACCCTGGGCATGAACGGTTATCTGGACCAACTTGAAGCCAATATGGACAGCAGTTACGAAAGCAGCTCCATCACCTCCGATGAAGACGTCGACCAAAGCGTGATTGTGGATGAAGCCGCAGCGCAAAGTGCTGACGACGCGGCCGAACCTGTAGACTCTCCAGAACAGTGAAGAAACGCCCGCCACCTGTGATGCCACTGTCACAGGTCGGCGGCGTTGCGATGGAGAAAGGCATGACCCGTTACGCTCTGATCACCGGTGCCTCCAGCGGCATCGGCCTGGCTTTGGCCGAAGCC
The DNA here is from genome assembly GCF_900105675.1 of Pseudomonas synxantha. Taxonomy (NCBI): domain Bacteria; kingdom Pseudomonadati; phylum Pseudomonadota; class Gammaproteobacteria; order Pseudomonadales; family Pseudomonadaceae; genus Pseudomonas; species Pseudomonas synxantha. Next base: position 5,468,991 of record NZ_LT629786.1, read on the forward strand.
CTGGCTCGACGCGGCCGCAGCTTGATTCTGGTGGCCCGCCAGCGTGATCAGTTGGAAAGCATTGCATTGGAATTGACCCAACGCTTCGGCGTCGAGGTGCTGTTTCGTGCCTGCGACCTGGGCGAGCCGCTGCGTTTGTCCGGTTTTTTGCTGGAGCTTGAAGAGGGCGAGCGACAGATTGATCTTTTGGTCAACTGCGCCGGCATTGGTACCAGCGGGCCGTTCCTGGCCCAGGACTGGATGACCGAGCAGGACCTGATCGAAGTCAACATCCTGGCCCTGACCCGCATGTGCCATGCCCTCGGCAATGCCATGGCGCTGCACGGTGGCGGGCAGATTCTAAACGTTGCTTCGGTCGCAGCCTTCCAACCGGGCCCATGGATGAGCAGCTACTACGCCAGCAAAGCCTATGTACTGCACTTTTCAGAAGGCTTGCGCGAAGAGTTGAAGACGTGTGGCATCAAGGTCTCGGTACTTTGCCCGGGCCCTACGCGCACCGCCTTCTTCGGCACCGCGCAGATGGATACGGCGAAACTTGACCACAGCCAGCAACTGATGAGCCCGGAAGAAGTCGCGCTCTACACTGTGCGCGCGCTGGAAAAGAACAAAGCCATCATCATTCCCGGGCGCCGCAACCGCTGGCTCGCATTCAGCCCACGCCTCAGCCCGCGTTGGCTGACCCGCAAGATTGCCGGCGCCATCAACAAGGCCTATTGCCCGCGCTGATCGCCTGGGTACACTCACCCTGCATTTTCATAATGGAGAAACAGCTGTGGATACTCTGTTCACCAAGATCATCAACAGAGAAATACCCGCGAAGATCATCTATGAAGATGATCAAGTCCTCGCCTTCCACGATATCGCCCCGCAGGCGCCGGTACATTTTCTGGTTATTCCGAAAAAGCCCGTCCGCACCCTGAATGATCTGACTGAAGATGATAAGGCCTTGGCCGGCCATATCCTCTTTACAGCCCAACGCCTGGCCCTGGAGCTAGGTTGTGAAGAGGGTTTTCGGGTCGTGATGAATTGCAATGAGTTGGGCGGGCAGACCGTTTATCACATCCATATGCATGTGCTCGGTCAGCGTCAGATGAACTGGCCGCCAGGCTGAGGGCCGGAGTCGAATTGACTCAGCGCAAACGCTTCGCCCTCTCTTGCGGTAAACTGGCCGCCGAGATTCTTCCCGGAGGTCAGCATGACTACCCAACGTCACTACTCGCCGATTGACCGTCTGTTGCTGCAAGCCGACATGGCCATGCGCACACTGCTGCCATTCAGCGGCCAACCCTACCGCCCATCGCCCGCCATCGTGCAGCCCGATGCGCAGCTGAGCGAAACGGATACCCGTCACGTGGCCGGCCTGATGCGTATCAACCATACGGGTGAAGTCTGTGCCCAGGCGCTGTATCAAGGCCAGGCGCTGACCGCCAAGTTGCCGCAGGTACGTGCAGCGATGGAGCATGCAGCCGAGGAAGAGATCGACCATCTGGCCTGGTGCGAACAGCGTATCCGCCAGTTGGGCAGCCACCCCAGCGTTCTGAACCCACTGTTTTATGGCTTGTCGTTTGGTATCGGCGCTGCCGCCGGGTTGATCAGCGACAAAGTCAGCCTCGGATTTGTCGCCGCGACGGAACATCAGGTCTGCAAGCACCTGGATGAACATCTGGAGCAGCTGCCGGCCGAAGACGAAAAGTCCCGGGCGATTCTTGAGCAGATGCGCATCGATGAAGAACACCATGCAGAAAGCGCTCTAGACGCCGGCGGCTTCCGTTTTCCAGCACCGGTGAGGTTCGGAATGAGCCTGATGGCCAAGGTCATGACCAAAAGCACCTATAGAATCTAAAAGTGCGTCAAATTCAAACCGGAAAAAGGGCGCTCGCAGCGCCCTTTCTCTTGCCTGCGATTCCAGCAGTCAGCCCAACTCGATGATTTCGTAATCATGAGTGATGACCACACCTGCGGCACCCAGCATGATCGACGCCGAGCAGTACTTCTCGGCGGACAACTCAATGGCACGCTTGACCTGGGCTTCCTTGAGCGCACGGCCCTTGACCACGAAATGCATATGGATCTTGGTAAATACCTTGGGGTCCTCAGTGGCGCGCTCGGCTTCCAGAAAGGCTTCGCAGCTTTCCACGGCCTGGCGCGACTTCTTCAGGATGCTGACCACATCGAAATTGCTGCAACCACCGACGCCCAGCAGCAACATTTCCATCGGGCGCACCCCAAGGTTACGGCCTCCGGCTTCCGGCGGGCCGTCCATGACCACCACATGACCGCTACCCGACTCACCGAGGAACATGGCTTCGCCCGCCCATTGGATGCGTGCCTTCATCGCCCAGACTCCACTGCTAAAAAAGGGTCGCCAGCTTAGCACAGGGCCTCAAAACCGCAGCGCTCTGGCTGAATTTGATAAATCACAGCGTTTGCCAAGCAATTTCGCTAATCGAGGCAGAATGTGTCTGGTAAGCTGGCGCCAAATCAATGGCGCATTGCCATGATTTTACAGTGCGTATCAATATTGAGACCACTGAATAAAAACAACGCCAACCACACCGCGCAGTCTTTCGGGAAACAACCATGGTTGCTCTTACTCCCACACCCAAGATCAAGAACCTCGACAAGCTGTTGATGCATTGCCAGCGCCGACGTCATCCGGCCAAGCACAACATCATCTGCGCCGGCGAGCGCTCAGAAACCCTGTTTTTCATTATCAAGGGCTCGGTCACCATCCTGATCGAGGATGAAGACGGCCGCGAAATGATCATCGCGTACCTGAACACCGGAGATTTTTTCGGGGAGTTGGGGTTGTTTGAGCAGGCGGGCAAGGAACAGGAGCGCAGTGCTTGGGTACGCACCAAGGTTGAGTGCGAAGTCGCCGAGATCAGCTATGCGAAATTTCGCGAACTGGCCCAGCATGATCCGGATATCTTGTATGCCCTGAGCGGCCAGATCGCCCAACGCCTGCGTGATACCACGCGCAAGGTCGGCGACCTGGCGTTCTTCGATGTCACCGGTCGCGTAGCGCGCTGCCTGCTGGAGTTGTGCAAACAGCCCGACGCCATGACCCATCCCGACGGCATGCAGATCAAGGTCACGCGCCAGGAGATCGGGCGTATTGTCGGCTGTTCACGGGAAATGGTCGGTCGTGTGCTCAAGGACCTGGAAGAGCGCAACCTGGTACATGTCAAAGGCAAGACGATGGTGGTATTCGGCACCCGCTAACCCGGCAGGAAGCTGGCCAGCATTTGACGGTACAACCTGTCGAGCCGACTGATCGCATCCGGTGCGGGAAACGCTTCGTGCAGGGCGATATGGCTCTCGGCACGCACCCGCTGTTCCAGGCCACAGGCTTGATTGAAGCGGTTGACCGCATTGATCAGTTCTTCACGATCGTTATCCAGCAACAAGGCGCCGTGGATCAAGCCCACCGGACGACCGCCACTTTGGCGCCAACGCTGGGCGGTACCGACCATCTTGCGGCCATTGAGATTAACGTTGTACCGACCATCGCAAAAAGCTCCGTCGATTTCGCCAACGGAGGCATCGCCGCCCAACTCGAGCAGAAAATCGCAGATCGGCTGGCACAAGCGCTGGTAACCGGTTTCGATGCGGCCTTGGTCGCCCTCACTGCGCGGCGGCGCATACACCAAGGCGATATTGACCGTGGCAGCGGACTGCGGCACGGGTTCACCCCCAGTTTCCCGCAGCAACACCGGCCAACCGGCATCCGCCGAGATTTGGCTGGCCACCGCAAATGCCGGCAGCCGACTCAAACGGCGCGGCATGACCAGCGCCTGATCGCTGGGCTGCCAGAACAACAGCCCGAAGTCCTGCTCGCCCGCGCCAACGGCTGCCAACAGCTGCTGCTCGGCGGCAAGGCCCGCTTCTACAGTCATGATCACGGGCTGAGTCATCGAACACCTACCTCTCAGATTAAACACAAGGCCCAATGTGGGAGGGGGCTTGCCCCCGATAGCGAACCGTCAGCCGACTGATCATCAACTGAAGGAATGCTATCGGGGCAGGCCCCCTCCCACATTTTTAGCGCATTTTGGATCAGTCTAATGTCGAACCGCTGACTGTCACGCCACGCTCTGGGAAGAACAGGCGTTGCAATTCCGCCCCTGGGTTCTCGGCACGCATGAACGTCTCGCCCACCAGGAACGAGTAGACGCCGCTGATTTCCATCAGCTCCACGTCGGCACGATTGACGATGCCACTTTCAGTAATCACCAAGCGATCACGGGGAATACGCGGCAACAGATCCAGGGTATTTTCCAGGCTGACTTCAAACGTATGCAGGTTACGGTTGTTGACCCCCACCAGCGGCGTGTCGAGGGTTTTCAGTGCGCGCTCAAGCTCGCCGCCGTCATGCACTTCGACCAGTACGTCAAGACCGACGCTTTTGGCCACCGCCGCCAACTCGGCCATCTTCACGTCATCCAGTGCGGAGACGATCAATAACACGCAGTCAGCGCCCAAGGCTCGGGCTTCGACGATCTGGTAAGGGTCAACCATGAAGTCCTTGCGGATCACCGGCAACTTGCATGCAGCACGAGCCTGTTGCAGGAACAGGTCGGAACCCTGGAAGTAATCAATATCGGTCAGCACGGACAGGCAAGTCGCACCGCCCTTCTCATAGCTGGCGGCGATTTCAGCCGGTACAAAGTTTTCGCGAATGACGCCTTTGCTCGGCGAGGCTTTTTTCACCTCGGCGATCACGGCCGGCTGCTTGAGCTTGGCCTGGGCGATCAAGGCATTGGCAAAACCCCGTGGCGCATCGGCGACCTTCGCCTGCGCCTCCAGCTCGGCCAGGCTAACGCGGGCGCGGCGCTCGGCCACCTCTTCGGCCTTTCGGGCCAGGATCTTTTCCAGAACGGTCGGCACACTCATCCTTCATTCTCCATCTTGAATACGGCAGTGAAGGCTCCCAGCTCTTCGAGCTTCTCACGAGCCAGACCAGTGTGCAGCGCATCGTGGGCCAAGGCGACACCTTCCTTAAGACTATAGGCGTGGTCGGCTGCGTAAAGTGCCGCGCCAGCATTCAGAACAATCATCTCCGCGGCCTTCTGACCGTTTTCGGTCTTACGGCGTCCCAGAGCATCACGAATCAGTTCCAGCGAAGCTGCCGGGCTTTCCACCGCCAAGCCGTGCAAGCTCTGACTCTTCATACCCAAGTCCTCAGGCTCGACCCAATACTCAGTGACCTCATCGTTCTTCAGCTCTGCGACAAAGGTCGGCGCCGCCAGGCTGAATTCGTCCAGGCCATCCTTGGAATGCACCACGAGCACATGCTTGCTGCCCAGACGCTGCAAGACTTCGGCCAGTGGCCGGCACAACGCCTGACTGAACACACCCACCACCTGATGCTTCACACCGGCCGGATTCGTAAGCGGGCCAAGCATGTTGAACAGGGTACGCAGGCCGAGGTCCTTGCGTGGGCCGGCAGCGTGCTTCATCGCGCCGTGATGGGACTGGGCAAACATGAAGCCAATGCCAACGCTGTCAATGCAGCGTGCTACTTGTACCGGCGTGAGGTTCAGGTAGATACCCGCCGCTTCCAGCAAATCGGCACTGCCGCTCTTGCCGGATACCGCACGGTTACCATGCTTGGCGACGGTGCAGCCAGCGGCAGCCACCACAAAAGATGAGGCTGTCGACACGTTGAAAATATTCGCACCGTCACCGCCGGTGCCGACCACATCGACAACGCCGTCGAGGGTCTTGAGTTCGACCCTGTCCGCCAGCTCACGCATCACCGACACCGCACCGACGATTTCATCGATGCTTTCGCTCTTCATGCGCATTGCCATCATAAAGGCGCCGATCTGCGCGTCGGTACATTGACCGGTCATGATCTCGCGCATCACATCGCTCATTTCGGCAGTGCTCAGGTCCAGATGACCGACGATACGGTTCAGGGCAGTCTTGATATCCATGAAAAGTCCTTAGCGCGTGCCGCCGCTCTGCTTGAGAAAGTTGGCGAACAGCTCGTAGCCCTGCTCGGTCAGGATTGATTCAGGGTGAAACTGCACCCCTTCGATATTCAGTGTCTTGTGACGCAGACCCATGATCTCATCGACCGAGCCGTCCTCCAGCTGGGTCCAGGCGGTCAACTCCAGGCATTCGGGCAAGGTTTCGCGCTTGACCACCAGCGAGTGATAACGGGTCACCGTCACGGGCAGGTTCAGGCCATGAAACACACCCAGATCCTTATGGAACACCGGGCTGGTCTTGCCATGCATGACTTGGCGCGCCCGTACCACGTCACCGCCAAACGCCTGGCCGATGGACTGATGGCCCAGGCATACGCCCAGGATCGGCAGCTTGCCGGCGAAATAGCTGATGGCTTCAAGAGAGATGCCCGCTTCGGTCGGCGTGCAAGGGCCTGGCGAAACCACGATACGCTCCGGATTCAGGGCGGCAATTTCGGCGACGGTCAGTTCATCGTTGCGCACGACCTTGACCTCGGCACCGAGCTCGCCAAGGTATTGCACAACGTTGTAGGTAAAGGAGTCGTAGTTATCAATCATCAGCAACATGTGGGGTTCAAGCCTCTTGAATTCACTGATTTCAAATGACGGCCTTCCTAGAGAGTGACCCGCTGCCAGACGCACGTTCCGATTGCCGGGGGTAGCCGGCAAGGGGCGTCAGACAACGGGTGAAGAAGGCAAATCGTTACAGGTCCGGCCGGGCCGGCGGAGAAAAATGTCAGGCGCGCCAACGCCAACGGGCGTGTGCCTTGACTACTCGCATCAAGAGTTTGCTGATGATCAACACGGGGAGGGTCTCATTCATACGTTCAGGCACAGTAACGTAGCCTAGCCAGCGGTGCAATATGGAGTAGTAAATACGGGGGGGAACGTAGGCGAATTCGGTATATCCCTACAGAAAATGCCAGAAGTTTTGCTAGTGTTTGAGTTCCGATACAAAAACAACCAAATGGAACCTTGCATGTTCAGACCAGCATTTTTCGCGCCCCTTGCCAGCTGTCTCTTGTCACTGGCATGCGCCCAGGCGTTCGCAGCGCCGTCACCGTATTCAACGATGGTGGTTTTTGGTGACAGCCTGGCCGATGCGGGCCAGTTTCCCGATGGCTCGAATGGCTCCACGCTACGCTTTACCAACCGCACAGGCCCGACATTCCAGGGTGAATACGGCCTGGTTTCATCGACCCTGTTGGGCGCGAAACTGGGAGTAGCCCCCAACGACTTGAACGCCTCCACCTCACCGGTTCGCGCAGCCCAGGGGTTGCCAGATGGCAACAACTGGGCCGTCGGTGGCTACCGTACCGACGATATCCTCGACTCCATTACCTCGGTTTCAGATGCCGCCATCCCACCCGGCAACCCTGGTGCGGGTACAGTTTTGCGCAGCCGCCAGGGATATCTGCCAGCCAACGGCGGACGGGCCGACCCCAATGCACTGTACTTTCTCTCCGGCGGCGGCAATGACTTCCTCCAAGGTCGCGTACTGAGCCCCGAACAAGCCATCGCCGCCGGCGGGCGCCTGGCTGAAAGCGCCCAGGCGCTGCAACAAGCCGGTGCGCGTTACATCATGGTGTGGATGTTGCCCGACCTTGGGTTGACACCGGCCATCAATGGCACCCCGCAGCAGGCCGCAACCTCGGCCCTGAGCACTATATTCAACCAGTCATTGGTCCAGCGCCTGTCGTACGTCGACGCCCAGGTTATCCCTTTGAATATCGCGTTGTTGCTGAAGGAAACCTTCGCCGATCCAGCGCGCTTCGGCCTGGCCACGGGGCAGAATCTGACCGGTACCTGTTTCAGCGGAAACAGTTGTACCGCCAACCCAACCTATGGCATCGGCGGCACCAACCCGGACCCGACCAAGCTGATCTACAACGACTCGGTCCACCCCACGGTGGCGGGACAACGGTTGATTGCCGACTATGCCTATTCACTGCTGGCGGCGCCCTGGGAGCTGACCTTACTGCCGGAAATGGCCCAAGGCACATTGCGCGCCCACCAGGACGAGCTACGCAATCAATGGCAAGCAGACAACGGCAACTGGCAAGCCGTCGGTCAATGGCGTGCAATCGTGGCCGGCGGTGGGCAGCGTCTGGATTTCGACGACCAGAGCAGTTCGGCCAGTGGCGACGGCAGCGGCTACAACCTGAATATCGGCGGCAGCTACCGGCTCGATGAAAACTGGCGCGTAGGGGTTGCCGCCGGCCTGTATCGACAGACACTGGAAGCTGGCACCAACGATTCGGACTACAAGCTCAACAGCTACATGGGCACGGCCTTCGCTCAATACCAGCAAAATCAATGGTGGGCCGATGCCGCCGTGACCGGCGGCAAACTGGACTTCGACAGCCTCAAGCGCAAGTTCGCCCTGGGCGTGAACGAAGCGTCCGAAAAAGGCGATACCGATGGCTGGCTCTGGGCCTTTAGCGGCCGGCTGGGCTACGACCTTGCTGCACCGGGCAGCGACTGGCACCTGTCGCCGTTCATCAGCGCCGATTATGCACGCGTCGAAGTGAATGGTTATTCGGAAAAAAACAGTCGCTCCACCGCACTGACCTTCGATGATCAACAACGCGACTCCAAGCGTCTTGGCGTCGGCCTGCAGGGCAGCTACCGCATCACACCGCAAACCCAGGTGTTCGGCGAAGTGGCTCACGAACACGAGTTCGAAAATGACACGCAGAAGGTGAATATTTCGCTCAACAGCGTGCAGGGAATCGACTTCAAGCTGGACGGGTATACGCCTCGCAGCAATTCCGATCGCTTGAGCCTGGGTGTCAGCCACAAGCTGACTCAGGACCTGGCGTTGCGGGCGGCGTATAACCTCAGGAAGGATGACAATTTGACCCAGCAAGGGGTCAATGTCGGGGTCAGTCTGGATTTCTAAATACTGCACAAAACAAATGTGGGAGCTGGCTTGCCTGCGATGGCGGTAGATCAGTCACTGAATATCTCGAGTGACACACCGCCATCGCGGGCAAGCCCGCTCCCACATTTTTTATTTCAGCTTTAGTCTTGTGGCGTTTGCTCCGCCAGCGCCACGGCACGGAACATCGCCCGGCGCTTGTTCAGGGTTTCTTCCCATTCAAGGGCCGGCACCGAGTCAGCCACAATCCCTCCTCCGGCCTGCACATGCAGCTCGCCGTCCTTGATCACCGCGGTGCGGATCGCAATCGCAGTGTCCATATTGCCGTTCCAGGCAAAATACCCCACGGCACCGCCATAGACACCACGCTTGACCGGCTCCAGTTCATCGATGATTTCCATGGCGCGGATCTTCGGCGCACCCGACAGCGTGCCCGCCGGCAAGATCGCCCGCAACGCATCCATCGCCGTCAATCCGGCTTTCAGTTCGCCGGTGACGTTGGACACGATATGCATCACGTTGGAATAGCGCTCGATGACCATCTTCTCGGTCAGTTTCACCGAGCCGATTTCAGAGACACGCCCGGTGTCGTTGCGGCCCAGGTCGATCAGCATCAGGTGCTCGGCGATTTCCTTATCGTCGCTGAGCAGGTCTTCTTCCAGCGCCACATCCGCCTCTTCGGTCGCGCCGCGCGGGCGAGTACCGGCGATCGGGCGAACGGTGATCAGGTTGTCTTCGACACGTACCAGCACTTCCGGCGAACTGCCTACGACATGGAAGTCGCCAAAATTGAAGAAGTACATGTAGGGGGTCGGATTGAAGCAACGCAGCGCCCGGTAGAGGTCAATCGGCGCAGCCTTGAAGTCGATGGACATACGTTGCGACGGCACCACCTGCATGCAGTCACCGGCAAGGATATATTCCTTGATGGTGTCGACCGCACGCTCGTAGTCGGCCTGGGTAAAGCTGGAACGGAACACCGGGTCGGCCGCCGGTGGTCGGCTGAGGTCCAGGCCGCGACGCGGGGCGATCGGCTGACGCAGTTTTTCCAGCAACGCTTCAAGGCTGGCCTGGCCTTGCTCGAAGGCGGCCTCTTGGGCAGGGTCGGCGAGAACAATCGCATGCATCTTGCCGGCAAGGTTGTCGAACACCACCACCGCGTCGGACACCATCAGCAAAATGTCCGGTACACCCAAAGGGTCCGGATTCGGACATTTCCCCAGGCGCTTTTCTACATAACGCACGCAGTCGTAGCCGAAATACCCCACCAAGCCACCGTTGAAACGCGGCAGGCCAGGAATAGTTGGCACGTTGTAGCGTGCCTTGAAGGTTTCGACAAAGGCCAGCGGGTCTTCTACGTCATGGCTTTCGATCTCGACGCCGTCATGGGTGATGCTCACATGATGGTCGTGTACCCGCAACACGGTGCGGCATGGCAGGCCGATGATCGAGTAACGGCCCCACTTCTCGCCGCCCTGTACCGACTCGAGCAGGTAGGAATTGGGCTCGTCGGCCAGTTTCAGGTAGATCGACAGTGGCGTATCGAAGTCGGCCAGGGTTTCGCAGGCCAGGGGAATACGGTTATAGCCGGCAGCGGCCAAACGCAGGAATTCTTCACGGATCATGGGGTGCCTCGTGGCATGAGGGACAAACGGTCAGGTAGGCAAACGTGCCGCAGCGCGGCGAGGATCAGTCAGGCGCGCCAACGCCAGCGGGCCAGGGCCTTGATGACTTTCATCCAGAGTTTGCGAGTAACCACCACGATGACGTTTCCAGAAGGGGACGGATCAATGTTGGGCAACGTTATCTCAGCGCCCGCTCCCAGGCAACCGGGGATTAACAGTCGCAGGTCGTCAATCACCAGGGCCGGCGATTCTTCTGCAATCGGCCGCCCATGGTTGTAGCCGTAGCTCAGGGCCACGCACTTGACTCCGGCGGCCTTTGCCGCCAGCACATCGCTGCGCGAATCGCCGACAAACAATGATTGGGACGCCGGGATATTGGCCATTTTCATCACGAAGAACAGCGCAGCCGGGTCAGGCTTCTTCTGCGGCAAGGTGTCGCCACCGATGATCCAGCGGAAATAACGACCGATCTTCATCTGGTCCAACAAGGGTGCGACAAAACGCTCCGGCTTGTTGGTGATCAAGGCCATTTCCACACCCTGCTTGCTCAACCATTTGAGCGTGTCACGCACACCGGGGTAGACAACGGTGAGCTCATGGCCATTTTCATAGGCCACATTGAACAACTCCAAGGCGTGTTCGGCCTCGACGTCATCTACGCCTTCGGCGTCGATATGGTTGGCAAGGGCCCGGCGCACCAGCATCTGCACACCGTTGCCCACCCATTCACGCACCGATTCGACCCCCGCCGGCTTGCGTCCCAGCTTGAGCAGCATCTCATCCACCGCCGCCGCCAGGTCGGGCACCGAATCGATCAAGGTACCGTCCAGATCGAACATCACCAGCCGTGGCAGTTTGCCGGGGAACAACTGCTCAAAGCCGCTCATGGACGCGCCAGCGCCAGTTCGGCGCGCATTTTGTCGATGACGGCCTGGTAGTCCGGGGCGTTGAAGATTGCTGAGCCAGCCACGAAGGTATCAGCGCCAGCAGCAGCGATCTCACGGATGTTGTTGACGTTAACCCCACCGTCGATTTCCAGGCGGATATCGCGGCCGGACGCATCGATCAGTGCGCGAGCTTCGCGCAGCTTGTTCAGGGTGCCCGGGATGAACTTCTGTCCGCCGAAACCTGGGTTGACGCTCATCAGCAAGACCATGTCGACCTTGTCCATCACGTACTCAAGCACGCTCAGCGGGGTGGCCGGATTGAACACCAGGCCGGCCTTGCAGCCGCCTTCGTGGATCAGTTGCAGGGTACGGTCGACATGCAACGACGCCTCCGGGTGGAAGGTGATGTAGGTCGCGCCGGCCTCAACGAAGTCGCCGATGATGCGGTCCACCGGGCTGACCATCAGGTGCGCGTCGATCGGTGCGGTGATGCCGTACTTGCGCAGCGCGGCGCAGACCATCGGGCCGATGGTCAGGTTGGGCACGTAGTGATTGTCCATGACATCGAAGTGCACGAAGTCGGCGCCGGCGGCCAACACTTTGTCCACTTCTTCACCCAGGCGGGCGAAGTCGGCGGAGAGAATCGATGGAGCGATGACGAAGGGCTGCATGACGCACCTTTTTGAGCTAAATCACGATGGCGCGCATTGTATACCTCATGCTTTGCTGCGCGCACGGTGACCTATCTCAATGGTTAATAAGCCGCTCGGTAGATTTTCTCGATATCCGCCGCGCTGAGCTGACGCGGATTATTGCGCATCAGGCGCTCGATACCTGCCGCCTCCGTGGCCATGGACGCAATGGCATCCTCGGGCACTCCGAAACTGCGCAGCCCCGCCGGGATCTCCACTGCGGCACACAAGCGCGTCATGGCCTCCACGGCACGGTCGGCAGCATCGTTGACACTCAAGCCGGCCACGTTCACACCCATGGCCTGAGCAATATCCTGCATTCGTTCAACACATGCCAATTTGTTCCAATGCATCACATAGGGCAGCAGCAGCGCATTGCTCACACCATGGGCGATATTGAAGCGCCCACCCAGCGGATACGCCAGCGCATGCACGGCGCCGACCCCAGCGTTACCAAAGGCCATGCCGGCCATGAGGCTGGCGGTGGCCATGTCGTCACGGGCCTGCAGATTGGCCGGATTGGCGTAAGCCTTGGGCAGCGCGCGGGCAATCAACTTGATCGCACCGATGGCCAGGGCGTCGGTAATCGGTGAGGCATTCAGTGACAGGTAGGATTCGATGGCATGCACCAAGGCATCCACACCACTGGCGGCAGTGACGCTGCGCGGGCAGGTCAGGGTCATTTGCGGGCTGATCAGCGCCACATCCGGCAGCAGGTAGTCGCTGACGATGCCTTTTTTCAGCTGTGCGGCCTTGTCGGAGAGGATCGCCACATTGGTCACTTCCGAGCCGGTGCCGGCCGTGGTGGGGATGGCGATCAGCGGCGGGCCCTTGCGCGGCACCTGGTCGACGCCGAACAAGTCCGCCAGCGCGCCGTGGTAGCCGGCATAGGCTGCCACGCTCTTGGCAATATCAATGGCACTGCCGCCGCCCACGCCAATAAGACCGTCATGCCCACCCTCGCGATACGCACGCATGCAGTCTTCGACGATGGCGATTTCCGGGTCAGGCAGCACACGATCAAAAATTTCGTAGGCGCGATCACCCAGGTGCTCCAGGGCCAACGCTACGGTGCCGGACTTGACCAGCGCGGCATCGGTGACGATCAGCGGGTTATCGACATCCAGGCGCGTGAGCTCAGCGGCCAGTTGTTCAATGGCGCCCGCGCCGGTCAGCAGTTTGTGGGCGATCTTGAATGAGGAAGTACTCATGTGCGCGGCCTCTTATTAATGTTGGGCTGGCACAAGAATAGCTGCCCACAGGATGTTGTCTGCCATTCATTGGCTGAATGGTCAGAGGGCTCAGACGACGCCCTACCCTTCAAGGCAAACTACAAACAGCCGATAACGAGTTGAACGCGAAAACCACTCCTCACGCCACTGACAAATACCGACCAACCCATTAGGCTGCTGGAATCACTTCTGGCCGGGAATTAACGATGCTTTTTCCTCACCACTCGGCACTGTCAGCATTGTGCCTATCGCTACTATTGACCAGCGCCCCGCCCGTGCAGGCCGCCGAAGCGCCAGCGCCTGCAGACGAAAAACCGGTTGAACGCCACCCCCTGCCCGAGCGTAGCCAGGCAGAAGCCAGCGCGCTCGAACGGCAGGTGCCGCCACAGGAACAACAACAGTTGCAGGCTGGCAGCGATTCGTTTTTGGCACTCTGGAAACCTGCCAACAGTGCCGAAGCTGAAGGTGTGGTGATTATTGTGCCAGGGGCCGGAGAGAACGCTGACTGGCCGCAAGCCATCGCCCCCTTGCGGAGCAAGTTACCAGACGCCCACTGGGGTACCCTGAGCCTGTCGTTGCCGGACGTGAATGTGGACACTCTGCCGCCACGCGTCATCGAGCCGCCCAAGGCTGCGGTCGATACCAGCAGCAAGGAGGGCAGCACGGCGGCCAAACCCGTCGAACAGGCCGCCAGCGCCGAGGCCGAAGGTACTGACCCGGCGGTGGTACCGGGCGCGGATGAACAGGACAAGACCGACGCCAAGCGCATCTTCGACCGTATCGATGCCGCCGTCGCCTTTGCCCAGACCCAGAGCGCCCGCAGCGTGGTCTTGCTCGGCCATGGCACCGGCGCCTGGTGGGCGGCACGTTACCTGGGCGAGAAACAGCCCTCGCAGGTGCAGAAATTGGTCATGGTGGCCGGAAAGACGCCCGCCGCCCGTCAACCAGACCTGCAACAACTGGCGCCGAGCTTGAAAGTGCCTACGGCGGATGTGTTCTATCAAGATGGCGCCCAGGAACGCAAAAACGCCCAGGAACGCATTCAGGCCGCCAAACGCTCGAAAAATGACGCCTATAAGCAGGTATCACTCACGGCTTTGCCCGGCAATAGCGCAGCAGAGCAGGAACAGTTGTATCGGCGGGTTCGTGGGTGGCTGAGCCCGCAGGCCGGCGCCGACTGATCACAAATTCGAAATCAATATAGACCAATGTGGGAGGGGGCTTGCTCCCGATAGCGGTGTATCAGTCAACATATTCATTGGCTGACAGCTCGCAATCGGGGGCAAGCCCCCTCCCACATTAGCTGGGGTTTTCAGGCCAATCGCCTCAGCGAAAATCCCGCCGCTCGCGAATCAACGCATAGGCGTTATGCAGGTCCCGGGTGCGCTCCGTCGCCTCCCGTACCTGCGCGGGGCTGGCACCGCTGCCAGCGATCTTGTCCGGATGGTGACGGCTGAGCAGGCGGCGGTAGGCGCGCTTGATCACTGAAGGTTCGGTAGTTGCCGTCACGCCTAGAATCCGCAACGCCTCCTGATAAGCCCCGCCACGACTCGCCAATGGCTTACGCTCCGGCGCGTAATCGACTGCCAGCGCCTGGAGTTGTTGCGGTGTCCAGCCCAGCCACTTGCCCCACTGGTCGATCAGGTCGCGCTCGGCATCATCCGCCCGGCCGTCCGCCCAGGCCATGCGCCAACAAGCACGCAAGACGCCTTCCGCCGCATGGGGCTGGGCCTTGAGTACACGTAGGTAGCTGCGTACACGGACACTGCCGGATTTACCACGGTTGAATGCCATGATGGCGCGGCGCTGGGCCGGCTCGCTCATGTCCAACGAACGCATTTCCTGACGCGCCTGCTGGATATGCCCATCGACAACCCGTCCATTACTCTTGGCCAGCCGCCCCAACAGCACAAACAACAATTCGTCGTTGCGCAATGCCGGCCGCCCGCCCAGGCGTTCGCGCAACTGCGCCCAACTGTGCAGCTGCAGGCGACGATCCAATGCCTGCCCCAGCAATGCACCCAACAATGCCCCCGGGATACTGGCAATGGCAAAGCCAGCCCCGGCGCCAATCAGCGTCCCTGGCCACAACATCCTACTGCCCCGCTGTCAGCAGAGTTTCGACCTGTGCCAGGCGCTCCAACGTGCCGACATCAATCCAACGTCCTGTCATGTGTTCTCCCGTTACCAGCCCTTTAGCCATGGCCGCCCGCAACAGCGGGGCCAGCTTGAAGGCACCCGCGCTGCAACCCGCGAACAATTGAGGGTCTAGCACTGATATGCCACTGAAGGTCAGGTTATCGGCACCGGGCGCCGCATCATGAAGCACACCATGATCCAGACGGAAATCACCTGCGGAGGGGTGATGCGCCGGGTTGTCGACCATCACCAGATGCGCCAGGCCCTTGAGCGGTTGCTTGAGCCGGGCGAAATCGTAGTCGGTCCAGATATCGCCATTGACCACCAGGAACGGCTCATCCCCCAGTAACGGGAGGGCCTGGAAAATCCCGCCGCCGGTTTCCAGCGGTTCGCCCTCCGGTGAATAGCGGATGCGCAGGCCGAACTGCGCACCATCGCCCAGGTAACTCTCGATCTGTTGACCGAGCCAGGCGTGGTTGATCACGATATCGGTGAAGCCGGCCTTGGTCAGCGCTTCCAGGTGATATTCGATCAGGCGCTTGCCACCGGCCTGCACCAGCGGCTTGGGCGTATGCAGCGTGAGCGGACGCATCCGCTCGCCTTTGCCCGCCGCCAGGATCATGGCCTTCATACGCTCGCCTCGGCGGGTTGGCGAAGGCTGGCAAGCAGCTCGCCCAGTTCGCTCAACTCAGGCCGGTCGGCGAGCACGGCGTCTATATAAGCGAAGAAGCGCGGCACGTCCGCCAGGTAGCGTGGCTTACCGTCGCGGTGGCAAATGCGCGAAAAGATGCCGATAACCTTGAGGTGGCGCTGCACGCCCATCAGGTCGCTGGCACGCAGGAAATCTTCAAAGTCATCCTGTACGGGAATCCCCAGCTGCCCGGCGCGCTGCCAATAGCCACGCTGCCATTCTCTCACGCGGGCCTGGGGCCAGCTGAGGAAGGCATCCTTGAACAGGCAGGTAATGTCGTAGGTTACCGGGCCGTAGACCGCGTCCTGGAAATCCAGAACGCCAGGGCTGGGCGAGCTGATCATCAGGTTGCGCGGCATATAGTCGCGATGCACCAGCACCTTGGGCTGCGCCAGGGCACTGTCGATCAACTGCTCGCTGACACGCTGCCAGAGGGCCTGTTGCTCGGTGTCAAAGTCGACTCCCAAGTGTCGGCGTACGTACCACTCCGGGAACAATTCCAGCTCGCGGCGCAACAAGGCCACGTCGTAGCTGGGCAGTGGTTGGTCCATCGGCAGTTGCTGAAACGCGAGCAGCGCATCGATGGCATCGGCAAATAACTGATCGGCGTTTTCACCGTCAATCACGTCCAGATAGGTTTTTCTGCCCAGGTCATTAAGCAAAAGAAAGCCACGGGGCAAATCTTCTGCGTAAATTTTCGGCACATTTATTCCCGATTTCGCCAGCAGATGCGCGATATCGACGAAAGGTTTGCAGTTTTCCTGGGGAGGTGGCGCGTCCATGACAACGAACGTATGGTCACCGCCCTCCCAGCGGAAGTAACGCCTGAAACTCGCGTCACTGCTGGCCGCGGTCAATGTGGCCGGGGGCACGGCGCCCCAGTCCTGAGCGTTGAATAGGATTGGCAACTGCTCATCCAGCCAGACTTCCAGCTGTTGTAAACGTAGATCTTGCTCGGGCATTACAGAGGTCTCCGACGGCGCTAGCCGTCAAGCGGGGCATGCTTTATTATCACGCATCTTTTTCAGACCATCGAGAGGCGTGCGGCCCAAACCGCGGGCAGATGGCACGCAGGAAGCCCGGACTAATAAGATGGCATTGAAATCCCCCGCGTTTCGTAGAAAATTTCCGTTGCTGGTAACCGGCAGTCTGCTGGCCATGCAACCTTTCGCCACTTCACACGTGGTCGCCGCTGAGCAGTATGACTGCTCGGTCTCCGCTTCGGGTGCCTGGGATTGTGCGCCGAAGACCGCCGCCGCCCCGCTGCCGCCGCGTCCGGTGCATGACGGTTCCGCCGTCAGCTCGGCCAACGGCACGCCGCAAGGCGAAGCCGGCGGCAAGGTCGACGCCGAGCCGAAGACCATGCTGGTCACCGAAGCCAAGGGCCGTGGCCTGCGTTCGCGCAGCGCCGACTACAGCCACCTGGACTGGGTGCCTCGCGAGAAGCTGACCGCAGCACAGCTGGCCGAAACCGGTCCTTACTGCAGTGGTGCCTACATCGAGCCTGTTCGTCCTGGCATGAACGACAAGACGAACAAGAGCGATGCGCCGACCTTCATCGGTGCCAAGGCCTCTCGTTACGAGCAGGAGCAGCAGGTTGCGACCCTGGCCGGTGACGTGGTCATGCGCCAGGGCAGCATGCAGCTGGAGTCGGACGAAGCCAGCCTGTACCAGGCCGAGAACCGCGGCGAGCTGAACGGCAAGGTGCGTCTGCGCGACAACGGCGCACTGATCGTCGGCGACCATGCCGAAGTGCAGCTGGACACCGGCGCCGCCCAGATCGACAACGCCGAATACGTGATGCACAAGTCACGCATCCGCGGTAACGCGCTGTACGCCAAGCGTGCCGAGAACGCGATCATCCGTCTCAAGGACGGTACGTACACCACCTGCGAGCCAGACAGCAACGCCTGGCAGCTCAAGGGCAACAACATCACGTTGAACCCGGCCACCGGTTTCGGTACAGCCACCAACGCGACGTTGCGGGTCAAGAACATCCCGATCCTGTACACCCCTTACATCTACTTCCCGATCGACGACCGTCGTCAATCCGGCTTCCTGCCGCCGAGCTTCAGCACCGGTGGCGAGACGGGCTTCACCCTGGTGACGCCGTACTACTTCAACCTGGCGCCGAACTATGACGCTACGTTGTACCCGCAATACATGACCAAGCGCGGCTTGTTGATGGAAGGCGAATTCCGCTACCTGACCAAGTCCAGTGAAGGGCAGTTTGGTGGGGCGTATCTCAACGACGACAACGACGAGCGAAGCAAGCAGACCGACTCCGAAAAAACCCGTTATATGCTCAATTGGCAGCATCGGGGTGGGCTGGATTCACGCTTGTCGACACTGGTTGATTACACCAAAATCAGCGATCCGTTCTACTTCCAGGACTTGAAGTCCTATCAGGAAGGCGTTCAGAGCCAGGACTTCCTGAATCAGCAAGGTGCTTTGACCTATCGCGGGGACTCCTATCAGGCCCGTCTGAATGTCCAGTCGATGCAATTGGCGACGATTTCCCAGATCACTCCGTATGATCGACTACCGCAAATTACATTTAACGGTACCCTCCCGTTTCAACCAGCTGGGCTGAACTTCTCTTATGAGACCGAAGCAGTAAGGTTCGATCGTGACTTGCGCAGCGGTAGAGTTCGCGACCAAGATGGTGGCCCGTTTAATGCGGATGGCACCATCGGCGAGAGACGCCTGGATGAAAACGTGACAGGTCTGACCCGTGCAAACGGTACCCGTCTCAACGTTGCGCCAGCCGTCTCGTACCCGATGAACTGGAGCTACGGCTTTATCACGCCGAAGTTGAAGTACGTCTATACCAAATATGACCTGGATCTAGATGGTAAAGGCAAGGACCAAATGGCCCTGGCCGGCCAGACGTTTAACAGCTCGCAAGATCGCTCTGTGCCTATCGCCAGCATCGACAGCGGCCTGTATTTCGACCGCACGACCAATTGGTTCGGCAAAGACTACAACCAGACACTCGAACCTCGCGCGTTCTACCTCTATGTGCCGAACAAAGACCAAAGTGACATTCCGGTCTTCGACACCAGCGAAAACTCTTTCAGCTACTCCTCGCTATTCCGCGATAACCGCTTCAGCGGTTCCGATCGCATCGGTGACGAGAACAAGCTGTCCTTCGGCCTTACCAGCCGTTGGATCGAAGAAAATGGCTTCGAACGTCAGCGTGCATCCATCGGTCAAGCGGTGTACTTCAAGGACCGTGAAGTTCAATTGCCAGGCGTTGATGCCAAGACGCGCGATGATGCGCACTCCAATGTTTCTCCAATCGCATTGGAATACGAGTTTCGCTTCAACCGCGACTGGCGCGCAACTGCCGACTACAACTGGGATACCGATAGCCATAGCCCTCGCTCCGGCAGCGCAATGTTCCACTACCAGCCGGAAGACAACCCGAACAAGGTGGTCAACCTCGGCTACCGCTATCGTAACGACCAAGTGGTCTACAACCAGCTGACCGGCAAATGGCAGTTTGGTGGTGACTTCGGCCAGGAAGGTGATCCAAACTTCGTGAAGGATTACTACAAAATCCAGCAACACGACTTCTCGATGATGTGGCCGATCGTTCCGCAGTGGAACCTGATCACCCGCTGGCAGTATGACTATGCCCGCAACCGCACCCTGGAAGCCTTCGGCGGTTTCGAATACGACAACTGCTGCTGGAAACTGCGCGTCATCAACCGCTACTGGGTTTCCAACGACGAATACAGCCAGATCGCCCCGCAGAACGAAAAGGGTGACCACGGGCTCTTCCTCCAGATCGTCCTTAAAGGACTCGGCGGCCTGACCGGCGCCAAGGTAGAGAGCTTCCTCGACAAAGGCATTGAAGGTTATCGTGAACGTGAAGACAAAGCTTTCTGAGTGTTTGCGCCCGCTAGTGCTGGGCGCGCTGTTCCTGGGTACTGTGACGGCACACGCCGCGGTCCAACAGCTGGATAAAGTAGCGGCCATCGTCGACAACGACGTGATCATGCAGAGCCAGTTGGACCAACGGGTCAAGGAAGTACAGCAAACCATCGCCAAGCGTGGCGGTGGCGTGCCACCGACCAGTGTCCTGGAACCCCAGGTGCTGGAGCGTCTGATCGTCGAAAACCTGCAATTGCAGATCGGCGAACGCTCCGGTATCCGAATCTCGGATGAAGAACTGAACCAGGCCGTCGGCACCATCGCTCAACGCAACAACATGAGCATCGATCAGTTCCGCGCCGCCCTGGCTCACGACGGGTTGTCCTATGAGGACGCCCGTGAGCAAATCAAGCGCGAGATGATCATCAGCCGTGTGCGCCAGCGCCGCGTGGCCGAACGAGTCCAGGTGTCCGAACAGGAAGTGAAGAACTTCCTGGCCTCGGACCTTGGCAAGATGCAGCTCTCCGAAGAACTGCACCTGGCCAATATCCTGATCCCGACGCCAGACAGCGCCAGCGCCGAGCAACTCAACGCCGCAGCCGCCAAGACTCAAGCGGTATACGACCGTCTGAAGGCCGGTGCTGACTTTGCCCAGACCGCGATCGCCGTCTCCGGCAGCGATAACGCGCTGGACGGCGGTGACATGGGCTGGCGTAAGGCCGCGCAACTGCCACCTCCGTTCGACCGTGAACTGAGCGCCATGAACGTGGGTGACATCACCCAACCGGCACGTACGCCAGGCGGTTTCATTATCCTCAAGCTGCTGGGCAAGCGCGGCGGCGAGACCTCGCTGAAAGACGAAGTACATGTTCGTCATATCCTGGTTAAACCAAGCGAAATCCGCACCGAGGCACAAACCAAGGAACTGGCGCAGAAGATCTACGACCGCATCGAAAACGGTGAAGACTTCGCCACCCTGGCCAAAAGTTTCTCGGAAGACCCAGGTTCTGCCCTCAACGGCGGCGACTTGAACTGGATCGACCCAAAAGCCCTGGTACCAGAGTTCCAACAGGTCATGGCCGACACCCCGCAAGGCGTGTTGTCCAAACCGTTCAAGACCCAATACGGCTGGCATGTGCTGGAAGTCCTTGGCCGTCGCGCCACGGACAACACCAACCAGGCCCGCGAGCAGCAAGCCCTGACCGTACTGCGTAACCGCAAGTACGACGAAGAGCTGCAAACCTGGCTGCGTCAGATCCGTGACGAAGCTTATGTAGAAAACAAGCTGCCAGGCGCCGAGCAAACAGGCACCGACCAGGCCACCCAGTGAAACCCCAGCGTTTCGCGGTGACACCCGGCGAGCCGGCAGGCATTGGTCCAGACCTTTGCCTGTTGCTTGCCTCGCAACTCCAGCCACACCCCCTGATTGCCATCACCAGCCGCGACCTGCTCCTCGAGCGGGCCGCGCAACTGGGTGTGGCTGTCACCCTGCTGGACGTAGCGCCGGGCAACTGGCCTGACCTGCCGGCGCCTGCAGGCAGCCTGTATGTGTGGGATACCCCGCTGCACGCCAAGGTTGTTGCCGGGCAACTGGACAAGGCCAATGCGGCGTTTGTGCTGGAAACCCTGACCCGTGCGGGCCAAGGCTGTATCGACGGTGACTTCGCCGGCATGATCACCGCTCCGGTACACAAAGGCGTGATTAACGAATCCGGCATCGCCTTCTCCGGCCATACCGAATTCCTCGCCGAGCTGACCCACACCGCTCAAGTAGTCATGATGCTCGCCACCCACGGCCTGCGCGTCGCCTTGGTGACGACTCATCTGCCGCTGCGTGAAATCGCCGACGCCATTACCGCCGAGCGCCTCGAGCGTGTCACGCGCATCCTGCACGCCGACCTGCAACAGAAATTCGGCATTGCCCAACCGCGTATCCTGGTCTGCGGGCTCAACCCCCACGCCGGTGAGGGCGGTCACTTGGGCCATGAAGAAATCGACATCATTGAACCGACATTAGAGCGCCTGCGCCAAGAAGGCATGGACCTGCGCGGTCCACTGCCCGCAGACACTCTGTTTACCCCCAAATATCTGGAGCACTGCGACGCAGTGCTGGCGATGTACCATGACCAGGGGCTGCCCGTGCTGAAATACAAAGGCTTCGGCGCCGCAGTCAACGTGACGCTGGGCCTGCCGATCATCCGCACCTCCGTCGACCATGGCACCGCCCTGGACCTGGCGGGCAGCGGCAAGATCGATACCGGCAGCCTGCACGTGGCCCTGGAAACCGCCTATCAGATGGCCGAGACCCGTATATGACTGAGCATTACCAACACCGGGCGCGCAAGCGCTTCGGGCAGAACTTCCTGCACGACGCTGGCGTGATCGACCGCATCCTGCGCTCCATCCATGCCAAACCCGAGGACCGCCTGCTGGAAATCGGCCCGGGCCAGGGCGCGCTGACCCAGGGCTTACTCGCCAGTGGCGGGCAACTGGACGTGGTAGAGCTGGACAAGGACCTGATCCCGATCCTCAACCAGCAGTTCGCCGGCAAGCCCAACTTCAACCTGCACCAGGGCGACGCACTGAAGTTCGATTTCAACAGCCTCAACGCCGCGCCCAATAGCCTGCGGGTAGTGGGTAACCTGCCATACAACATCTCCACGCCGCTGATTTTCCACCTGCTGAACAACGCCGGGATCATCCGCGACATGCACTTCATGCTGCAAAAAGAAGTGGTGGAACGCCTGGCTGCCGGGCCTGGCGGCGGCGATTGGGGCCGGTTGTCGATCATGGTCCAGTACCATTGTCGTGTGGAGCACCTGTTCAACGTGGGTCCTGGCGCGTTCAACCCGCCGCCCAAGGTCGACTCGGCCATCGTGCGCCTGGTGCCTCACGCCGTGCTGCCACATCCGGCCAAGGACCATAAATTGCTGGAACGGGTGGTACGCGAAGCGTTCAACCAACGTCGCAAGACCCTGCGCAATACCCTCAAGGCCCTGCTGAGCACCGCTGAAATCGAGGCCGCCGGCGTCGATGGCAGCCTGCGCCCCGAGCAGTTGGACCTGGCCGCATTTGTACGCCTGGCCGACCAGCTGGCTATCCAGCCTGCTCCGACGGCGGAATAAGACAAAAGGACAACATGATCCAAATGTGGGAGGGGCTTGCTCCCGATAGCGGAGTATCAGTGGATATATTTTCAACTGACACACCGCTATCGGGAGCAAGCCCCTCCCACATTTTGGATCACGTTATCCCAGACGGCATGTCTGGCCTAGTGCCCACCTGATGGCCTAGACTGAGCCGCATCTGCTGTCCTCCGCTTTTAAGGCCTCTTGCATGTCCGATCCTCGCTACCAGATCGACGTCAGCGTCGTCACCCGCTTCCTGGCGGACCAATCGCAACCTGAACACAACCGTTTCGCCTTTGCCTACACCGTCACAGTGAAAAACAACGGGCTGGTACCGGCCAAGCTGCTGTCACGGCACTGGGTGATCACTGACGGTGATGGCCAGGTCGAGGAAGTGCGCGGCGCCGGCGTGGTGGGCCAGCAACCCTTGATCGACAGCGGTGCCAGCCATACCTATAGCAGTGGCACGGTGATGACCTCCAAAGTCGGCACCATGCAAGGTTCGTATCAAATGAAGGCCACCGATGGCCACTTGTTCGACGCCACCATCAAGCCCTTCCGCCTCGCGGTGCCCGGAGCCCTGCACTGATGGCGACGTACGCGGTCGGTGACCTGCAAGGGTGCCTGGAGCCCCTCAAGTGCCTGCTGGAGCGCGTAGCCTTCGACCCGGCTGAGGATCGCCTGTGGCTGGTGGGGGATTTGGTCAACCGTGGCCCTCAGTCCCTGGAAACCCTGCGCTATCTCTATAACCTGCGTGATTCCCTGGTGTGCGTACTGGGCAACCACGACCTGCACCTGCTGGCCGCCGGCAATAACATCGAGCGTCTGAAAAAGGGCGATACCTTGCGGGAAATCCTTGATGCGCCCGATCGCGTCGAGCTGCTCGACTGGCTGCGTCGCCAAAAAATCATGCATTACGACGAAGGCCGCAACATCGCCCTGGTCCATGCGGGTATCCCGCCCCAATGGACGTTGAAGAAAGCCCTCAAGTGCGCCGCCGAAGTCGAAAGCGCACTGGCTGACGACAACCTGTATACGGCTTACCTCGACGGCATGTACGGCAATGACCCGGTGAAGTGGGACAACGACCTCACCGGCGTGGCCCGCCTGCGTGTGATCACCAACTACTTCACGCGCATGCGTTTCTGCACCGCCGAGGGTAAGCTGGATCTCAAGAGCAAGGAAGGCGCCGACACTGCGCTGCCGGGTTATAAGCCCTGGTTTGCCCACCCGGAACGCAAGACCCGTGACACCCGGATCATCTTCGGTCACTGGGCAGCCCTGGAAGGCAAGTGCGACGAGCCTGGCGTGTTCGCCCTTGACACCGGTTGTGTGTGGGGCGGCGCCATGACCCTGATGAACATCGACACCGGCGAGCGTCATGACTGCCAGTGCCAAGCCCCCCTTCCCATTACCCAGCCGGCCACCGCCAAGCCTTAGGAGCCCGCCATGAGCGAATTCAAACGTATCCCTCCCGAACAAGCCCAGGCCTTGCGCGAGCAAGGTGCAGTGGTGGTTGATATCCGTGACCAGCCGACTTACGCAGCCGCCCACATCAGCGGCGCCCGGCACCTGGATAACGTCAATATCGCCGACTTCATCCGCGCCGCCGACCTTGATGCGCCCCTGATCGTAGCCTGCTACCACGGCAATTCCAGCCAAAGCGCGGCCGCCTACCTGGTCAGCCAGGGCTTCTCCGATGTCTACAGCCTGGACGGCGGCTTTGAGCTGTGGCGTGCGACTTACCCTTCGGAAATTTCCTCAGGCGATTCGCAATAATTTTTTTCACACCCCGCTACCCCGCGTGACGCTTGGGCTTGCGCCGTTTCTGACGAACGGCGCAGCCAAACTAATTGCGCATCACCCCTTTACCTCCCGGATTCCGAACTATCCTTAAGCGCAGGCCATCCGAATCAGGGGAGAGCCGGTACACCGGCGTACGGGTCATCGGTAGCGTTTCAGGGTGTTCTGGGGGGAAAACAGCCATTGGCGTCCGTCAATGACTGCCAGCATCGACTGATTGATCCGGCGTCGGCTCCACGTATCGAGCGAGGTGACGACGTCATGAGTATTTTCAGCCACTTCCAACAACGCTTCGCGTCCACGCAGCAGGAGGAACTCACCCTTCAAGAGTATCTCGAGCTGTGCAAGCAGGACCGCAGCACCTATGCATCTGCGGCCGAGCGCCTGCTACTGGCGATCGGTGAGCCGGAGTTGGTGGAAACCGCCAACAATTCGCGCCTGTCGCGGATATTTTCCAACAAGGTGATCCGCCGCTACCCGGCCTTTGAAGACTTCCATGGCATGGAAGAATGCATCGACCAGATCGTGTCCTACTTCCGCCATGCCGCCCAAGG
Organism: Pseudomonas synxantha; assembly: GCF_900105675.1. Lineage (NCBI taxonomy): Bacteria > Pseudomonadati > Pseudomonadota > Gammaproteobacteria > Pseudomonadales > Pseudomonadaceae > Pseudomonas > Pseudomonas synxantha. The sequence continues at coordinate 5,494,480 of NZ_LT629786.1, forward strand.
CCTGGAAGAGAAGAAGCAGATTCTCTACCTGCTCGGCCCCGTCGGTGGCGGTAAGTCGTCCTTGGCCGAAAAACTCAAGCAGTTGATCGAGAAGGTGCCTTTCTACGCGATCAAGGGCTCTCCGGTCTTCGAGTCGCCCCTGGGCCTGTTCAACGCCACAGAAGATGGCGCGATCCTTGAAGAAGACTTCGGTATCCCTCGACGCTATCTCAATACCATCATGTCGCCGTGGGCTACCAAGCGCCTGGCCGAGTTTGGTGGCGATATCAGCCAGTTCCGCGTAGTAAAACTCTACCCGTCGATCCTCAACCAGATCGGCGTGGCCAAGACCGAACCGGGCGACGAGAACAACCAGGATATTTCGGCGCTGGTGGGCAAGGTCGATATCCGCAAACTTGAAGAATTCCCGCAGAACGACGCCGATGCCTACAGCTACTCAGGCGCGCTGTGCAGGGCCAACCAAGGCCTGATGGAGTTTGTGGAAATGTTCAAGGCACCGATCAAGGTGCTCCACCCACTGCTCACCGCGACCCAGGAAGGCAACTACAACAGTACCGAAGGCCTGGGGGCAATTCCCTTCACCGGGATCCTGCTGGCCCACTCCAACGAATCGGAATGGCACACTTTCCGCAACAACAAGAACAACGAAGCCTTCATCGACCGGATCTACATCGTCAAGGTGCCGTATTGCCTGCGGGTCAGCGATGAGATCAAGATCTACGACAAGCTGCTGTTCAACAGCTCCCTGGCCAAGGCCCACTGCGCGCCCGACACCCTGAAGATGCTCGCCCAGTTCACCGTGCTGTCGCGCCTCAAGGAGCCGGAGAACTCGAATATCTATTCGAAAATGCGCGTATACGACGGCGAAAACCTCAAGGACACCGATCCCAAGGCCAAGTCGATCCAGGAATACCGCGACACAGCAGGCGTGGACGAGGGTATGAACGGCCTGTCGACTCGCTTTGCGTTCAAGATCCTGTCCAAGGTCTTCAACTTCGACCCGCATGAGATTGCCGCCAACCCGGTGCACCTGCTCTATGTACTGGAACAGCAGATTGAACAGGAACAGTTCCAGGCCGAAACCCGCGAGCGCTACCTTCGATTCCTCAAGGAATACCTGGCACCGCGCTACATCGAGTTTATCGGCAAGGAAATCCAGACCGCATACCTGGAGTCCTACAGCGAGTACGGCCAGAACATCTTCGACCGCTACGTGCTGTATGCCGATTTCTGGATTCAGGACCAGGAGTACCGCGATCCGGAAACCGGCGAAATCCTCAACCGCGTGGCCCTGAACGAGGAGCTGGAAAAAATCGAGAAACCCGCCGGCATCAGCAATCCGAAGGATTTCCGCAACGAAATCGTCAACTTCGTACTGCGCGCCCGGGCCAACAACAACGGCAAGAACCCTACTTGGCTCAGCTACGAGAAGCTGCGGGTGGTCATCGAGAAGAAAATGTTCTCCAACACCGAGGACCTACTGCCGGTCATCAGCTTCAATGCCAAGGCCAGCAAGGAGGATCAGCAAAAACACAACGACTTCGTTACGCGAATGGTCGAGCGAGGCTACACCGACAAACAGGTACGGCTGCTCTCCGAGTGGTACCTGCGGGTGCGCAAATCGCAGTAAGGCAGCGACAAGTGTGCACTGCCAGGCCATTGGCCTGGCAGCCGACCGCTTGTCCCGAAGCTTCCAGCTAGCAGCTTGAAGCTTGTAACGTGAAGCTGCCCGGAGGGCTCCCTATGAGCTATGTGATCGACCGACGCCTCAATGGCAAGAACAAGAGCACGGTAAACCGCCAGCGTTTCCTGCGGCGTTACCGTGACCACATCAAAAAGGCCGTCGAAGAAGCCGTCAGCCGCCGCTCCATCACTGACATGGAGCATGGCGAACAAATCAGTATCCCGGGGCGGGACATTGACGAGCCGGTGCTTCACCACGGCCGCGGCGGCAAACAGACCGTCGTGCACCCCGGCAACAAGGAATTCACCACCGGCGAACACATCCAGCGCCCACAAGGTGGCGGTGGCGGTAAAGGCCCGGGCAAGGCCGGCAACTCCGGGGAAGGCATGGATGAATTCGTATTCCAGATCACCCAGGAAGAATTCCTCGAATTCATGTTCGAGGATCTGGAATTGCCAAACCTGGTCAAGCGCAACCTGACCGGGACCGACACCTTCAAGACCGTGCGCGCCGGGATCAGCAACGAGGGTAATCCATCGCGCATCAACATCATCCGCACCTTGCGTTCAGCCCATGCACGGCGCATCGCCCTGTCTGGCAGCAGCCGCGCCAAACTAAAGCAGGCCAAGGAGGAGTTGGCGCGCTTGAAGCGTGAAGAACCGGATAACTTCGGCGATATCCAGGAAATCGAGGCAGAAATAGAGAAACTCAGCGCGCGCATCCGCCGCGTACCATTCCTCGATACCTTTGATTTGAAATACAACCTGCTGGTCAAACAGCCCAACCCCAGCTCCAAGGCCGTGATGTTCTGCCTGATGGACGTGTCCGGCTCCATGACCCAGGCGACCAAGGATATTGCCAAGCGTTTCTTTATCTTGCTGTACCTGTTCCTGAAACGGAACTACGACAAGATCGACGTCGTGTTCATTCGCCATCACACCAGCGCCCGGGAAGTGGATGAAGAGGAGTTCTTCTACTCGCGGGAGACCGGCGGCACCATCGTTTCCAGTGCATTGAAGCTGATGCAGGAGATCATGGCCGAGCGCTACCCTGCCAACGACTGGAACATTTACGCCGCCCAAGCTTCCGACGGCGACAACTGGAACGACGACTCGCCGATCTGCCGTGACATCCTGATCAACCAGATCATGCCGTTTGTGCAGTACTACACCTACGTCGAAATCACCCCCCGTGAGCACCAGGCCCTGTGGTTCGAGTACGAGCGCATCGGCGAAGCCTTTGCCGATACGTTCGCCCAGCAGCAACTGGTCTCGGCCGGCGATATATACCCGGTCTTCCGTGAACTCTTCCAGCGCAGGTTAGTGACATGACCGCCAAAAAAGAGAACAAGCGTCAACCCATTTCCACCGGTTCCGAGTGGACCTTTGAATTGATCCAGGCCTATGACCGGGAAATCAGCCGTATTGCGGCGGGTTATGCCCTGGATACTTACCCCAACCAGATTGAGGTCATCACCGCCGAGCAAATGATGGATGCCTATGCCTCCGTGGGCATGCCGTTGGGTTACCACCATTGGTCCTATGGCAAACACTTCCTCAGTACCGAGAAGTCGTACACGCGAGGACAGATGGGCCTGGCTTACGAGATCGTGATCAATTCCGACCCTTGCATCGCCTACCTGATGGAAGAAAACACCATCTGCATGCAGGCGTTGGTGGTGGCTCATGCCTGCTATGGGCACAACAGTTTTTTCAAGGGCAATTACCTGTTTCGCACCTGGACCGACGCCAGCTCGATCATCGATTACCTGGTGTTTGCCAAGCAGTACATCATGCAGTGTGAGGAACGCCACGGTATCGATGCGGTGGAAGACCTTCTGGACTCCTGTCATGCCCTGATGAACTACGGGGTCGACCGCTACAAACGCCCCTACCCGATTTCCGCCGAAGAGGAACGCCTGCGCCAAAAGGAGCGTGAGGAGCACCTGCAGAAACAGATCAACGACCTATGGCGCACAATCCCCAAACGTGCCGGCAAAAACAACGACAAGGACAATGCGCGCTTCCCCGTCGAACCTCAGGAAAACATCCTCTATTTCCTGGAAAAACATGCTCCGCTGCTGGAGCCTTGGCAGCGGGAAATCGTGCGCATCGTACGCAAGATCGCTCAGTACTTTTATCCACAGCGCCAGACCCAGGTGATGAATGAAGGCTGGGCGACTTTCTGGCATTACACGCTGATGAACGATCTGTACGACGAAGGCTTGGTCACTGACGGCTTCATGATGGAGTTCCTTACCTCCCACACCAGCGTGGTGTTCCAGCCCGGCTTCGACAGCCCGTATTACAACGGCATCAACCCCTATGCCCTGGGCTTTGCCATGTACCGCGACATCCGCCGCATGTGCGAACACCCCACGGAAGAAGATCGCCGCTGGTTCCCGGAAATCGCAGGCAGCGACTGGTTGTCGACCATCAAGTTCGCCATGAGCAGCTTCAAGGATGAGAGTTTTATCCTGCAATACCTGTCACCTCAGGTGATTCGCGACCTCAAGCTGTTCAGCATCCTCGATGACGACCTCAAGGACGATCTGGTGGTCCCGGCCATCCACGACGAACCGGGGTACCGCATCATCCGCGAAACCCTGGCCGCCCAGTACAACCTGGGCAATCGCGAACCTAACGTGCAGATCTATAGCATCGATGTGCGCGGCGACCGTTCGCTGACCCTGCGTCACCAGCAGCATGATCGCAAGCCTTTGGGCGAATCCACCGAGGAAGTGCTCAAGCACCTGCATCGACTGTGGGGCTTTGACATCCACCTGGAAACGCTACAGGGCGATCAGGTCATGAAAACCCATCATGTGCCGCCACGCAGCGATCACAACGACAATGACTACGGCCGCCTGGACATGGCCGTCGTTCATCTCTGAAGCAGCAAAGCCTCCATTGGCCAGGCGCAGGCGTTATCCTGTGGCGCTAATGGAGGCTTTTTCATGAAAATCTACAAAGTCGGCGGCGCCGTGCGTGATCGCCTTCTGGGCATCAAGGTCACCGATATCGACCGCGTCGTCGTCGGCACAACCACCGAGGAAATGCTCGCCAAAGGCTATAAGCCGGTGGGCGCCGATTTCCCCGTATTTCTCGATCCGAAAAATGGTGATGAATACGCCCTTGCCCGCACCGAACGCAAGAGCGGCAGGGGTTACGGTGGCTTTGTGTTTCACGCAAGCCCCGAGGTCACCCTGGAAGAGGACTTGATCCGTCGTGACCTGACCATCAACGCCATGGCGGAAGATGACGATGGCAACCTGACCGATCCTTATCACGGCCAACGCGATCTTGAAGCGCGTATATTACGTCACGTTTCCCCCGCGTTCGCCGAGGATCCGCTCCGCGTGCTGCGCGTTGCCCGCTTTGCCGCGCGTTATGCACACCTTGGCTTCAAGGTCGCACCCGAGACACTCGAGCTGATGCGTCAACTCAGTGATTCCGGCGAACTCGAGGCCCTTACCCCCGAACGCAGCTGGAAAGAAATCTCACGGGCGCTGATGGAAGATCAGCCCCAGGTATTTATCCAGGTACTGCGCGACTGCGACGCACTGAAAACCCTGATGCCGGAGGTAAACGCGCTGTTCGGTGTGCCCCAACCCGAGGCTCATCATCCGGAAATCGATACCGGCGTTCACACTTTGAGCGTGCTGGAACAAGCCGCTTTGCACAAACAACCGCTGACAGTGCGCTGGGCCTGCCTGCTGCACGATTTGGGCAAAGGCCTGACGCCTGTGGATAAGTTGCCGCAGCATATTGCCCACGAACACCGCGGCTTAAAGCTGATCAAGGCGGTAAACGAGCGCTTCAAGGTGCCCAGGGATTGCCAGGAATTGGCCTTGCTGGTGGGCGAATTTCATACCCACGGCCATCGCGCACTGGAACTCAAAGCCTCGACATTACTGGAATTACTGCAGAGTTTTGACCTGTACCGGCGGCCGCAGCGCTTCGAAGAGTTTGTAGTGGCCTGCGAAATGGATGCCCGGGGCCGCAAAGGCTTTGAACAACGCAGTTATCCACAGGCAGATTATTTGCGCGGCGCGGCAAAGGCTGCACGCGAAGTACCGGTTGCACCATTGCTGGAAAAAGGTTTCAAAGGCCCAGAGCTGGGAGCGGCACTCAAGCGCGAACGGCTGAACGCGCTGAAAGCCTACAAGGAACAACACAAGCCTGTGTAGGAGCGAGCTTGCTCGCGAAAAACGTCAACGATAAGGCAGCGCCCTCAGGTTTTTCGCGAGCAAGCTCGGCTCTTACAAGAGAGCTCTTGCGGCGTCAGTTGTCGGCCTTGCCACTCAAAGCCGACAGGCGCCAGCACCTGGTCGATCTGCGCATCGCGCCACAGCTCGGCCATTGTCTTGCCTGCCTCAGGGTGCATACGATCCGGCGCCATCATCGACAGCGGCCACAATACAAAAGCGTTTTTCAGGATTTCTGCCCGTGGCAGGATCAATCCATCGAAATTACCTACCAAATCGCCATACAGCAACACATCGATATCCAGCGGCAGGCCCTTACGGTTAGGCGCATAACGGCCATTATCGGCCTCGATGAATTTCAATCGGCGATCCAACTCCAACAACGGCAGGTCGGTATAAGCCGACACCACCAGGTTGAAAAATGGCCCGCTCTTGATCCCCACCGGCTGGCTTTCGAACACCGCTGAACAGCGCATATCCGTCAAGAACCCCGCCAGCGCATCCAGGCCGGCGCATAGACGGCTTTCGCGCTCAACATTGCTGCCAAGCCCAAGGTAAATCTGAGTCAACGACATCCGCGCTCGATCTCCACGCCCACGCCCTTGGCAGCCGGCACGGCGCCTGGCTTGGTCAATTTGAGGTGCAGCCAGGGAATCTGGAATTCGCTCATCAGCACCTCGGCCAAGCGCTCGGCGAAGGTTTCCACCAACTGATACTGGGACTGCTCGGCAAAAGCCTGGATACGCGCGGACACGCTGGCGTAATCCAGCGCCAGCGCCAGGTCATCACCTGCAGCGGCCGGGCGATTATCCCAGGCGAAGCTCAGGTCCAGGCGCAAGCACTGCCGGATCCCGCGCTCCCAGTCGTAGGCCCCGATCACGGTGTCGACTTCCAGGCCTTCGATAAACACTCTGTCCAAGTACTCTTCTCCGCAGCACGACAAGGGCGCGATGCCCCGTTAGAATCAGGGCATCCTCGCCCGGAATAGTTAGCATGTTTTGGTCACTGGCGATTCTCGCCTACCTGCTCGGCTCGCTGTCCTTCGCCATTTTGCTCAGCCGCCTGACGGGAAACCCCGACCCGCGAATGAGTGGCTCAGGCAATGCCGGCGCCACCAATATGTTGCGCCTGGCCGGCAAGAAACTTGCCGTCCTGACGTTGCTGGGCGACGTGTGCAAGGGCTTGCTGCCCGTGCTGATCGCCAGCCTCCTCGGCCTTACCTTGCAACAGCAAGCCTGGGTGGGCGTGTGCGCCGTCCTGGGCCACCTGTTCCCGCTGTACTTCCGTTTTCGCGGCGGTAAAGGCGTTGCCACAGCGGCCGGTATGCTGCTGGGCATCTACCCACCGGCCGCGTTACTGGCCATGCTCGCCTGGCTGCTGACGTTCTACCTGACCCGAACCAGCTCGCTGGCCGCGCTGATCGCCACCCCGCTGACCCTGCCGCTGTTGGCCTGGCAGGAACCGCAGGCCTTGCTGCCGATGAGCATGCTGACCCTGCTGATCGTCTGGCGTCACCGCGGCAATCTACGCGACCTGTTTGCAGGGCGCGAACGGCATTTTTAAATCCGCCCTTGCGTCGGCTCTTACAACGGCGGCAACTGTTCCATTGGCCAACGTGCCTGCACGCTGATCGCCAGGCTTTCGTGCTGTCCGGCCTGCAAGCGCTGGCAACCGGCATAGGCGATCATCGCGCCGTTATCAGTGCAGAACTCAGGGCGTGCGTAGAACACATGACCATTCATGTCGCCGAGCATTTTCTCCAAGGACACGCGCAGTGCCTTGTTGGCACTGACGCCGCCAGCAATCACCAGCCGCTTCATACCCGCCTGCTTCAGGGCGCGCTTGCACTTGATGGTCAAAGTCTCCACCACGGCCTGCTGGAACGCCAGAGCGATGTCGCAACGGGCTTGTTGACCGTCGTCCCCGGCACTGACGCTCTGCTGCCAGGTGTTCAAGGCGGAGGTTTTCAAACCGCTGAAACTGAACATCAGGCCAGGGCGATCACACATCGGACGCGGGAAGGTGTAGCGCCCGGCCACGCCTTTCTCGGCAAGACGGGCGATTTCCGGGCCACCTGGATAATTGAGCCCCATCATCTTCGCAGTTTTATCGAAAGCTTCGCCGGCGGCGTCGTCCAGGGACTCGCCCAGCAAGGTGTATTGGCCGATACCATCGACCTGAACCAGCTGCGTATGGCCGCCCGAAACCAACAAAGCGACGAACGGGAACTGCGGTGGTGTTTCTTCCAGCATGGGCGCCAGTAAATGGCCTTCCATATGGTGCACGCCAAGAGCCGGAATGCCCCAGGCAAAAGCCAGCGCCTGGGCGCAAGAGGCCCCAACCAGCAGGGCTCCGACCAATCCAGGGCCCGCAGTGTAGGCGATGGCATCGATCTCGGTCGCCACACAATCGGCCTCGTCCAGCACCTGGCGAATCAACGGCAGCATGCGCTTGACGTGATCACGGCTGGCAAGCTCCGGCACCACGCCACCATAGGCGCGGTGCAGGTCGATCTGACTGAACAGCGCGTCGGCCAAAAGCCCGCGTTCACTGTCGTATAGGGCGACGCCGGTTTCGTCGCAGGAGGTTTCAAGTCCCAGTACTAGCATGGGTTTGCGCCTTGTAGAGGCTGAATTCGAAGGCGCGCATGATAGTCCCCGCTCCCCCTCCCGACTAGCGGTTTTCGATCAGAGGCTTTGCATTCCGGGCAATGAGGGGTTAACATCCGCAACCCTTAAAAACCGACGACCTCAGCCGCGAATTTTTTGCGACGAGAACGTTGATTCCCGGTAATGAAAGAAGGTAGCTCTGGATGCCAGCCGTCAAAGTAAAAGAGAACGAACCCTTCGACGTAGCTCTGCGTCGTTTCAAGCGCTCCTGCGAAAAAGCCGGTGTTCTGGCTGAAGTTCGTAGCCGCGAATTTTATGAGAAGCCAACTTCTGAGCGTAAGCGTAAAGCAGCAGCCGCTGTTAAGCGTCACGCCAAGAAAGTTCAGCGCGAACAGCGCCGCGCCGTTCGTCTGTACTAATACACAGACGTTCGTAGCAAGCTTCTGCCAAGCCCGGCCCTCAGCCGGGCTGTTGGCATTTGCGGATATCGCTTGATGCTTCACCGTCGACGCCGCACATGCGACCGAGACACTGCTTCAAACGTCAGGGCTGGCTCTTTTGCCAGCGGTGCACGTCTCTTCTGACGAGCCTAACAAGGCTACTGACGAGCACACCTATTCTTCAAGCAGGCGATCAACTGTGTCGGCTGTGCCCATCGATGCGTTTCCGTGGCCCTCATTGGCCAAGACCGGACGCCCGGGCAACATTTCCATGCCGAAGACTGATCAGAAACTACCGTCAGTGAATGCTCGGCAGATACACTTTCCTGACAACCCAAGCAGACGATGATGATCGAGCACTCGATACGTGCGCTTGAACACTTCACGGGCCCTCATTTACACGCAGTGATGACGAGAACGCCATGGCCGGGCTGATTCCCCAGAGCTTTATTGACGACCTTCTGAACCGCACCGACATCGTCGATGTTGTCAGCTCACGCGTACAACTGAAAAAAGCCGGCAAGAACTACACCGCCTGCTGCCCGTTCCATAAAGAAAAAACCCCATCGTTCAGCGTCAGCCCCGACAAGCAGTTCTATTACTGCTTCGGTTGCGGTGCCGGCGGCAACGCCCTCGGCTTCCTGATGGACCACGACAACCTGGACTTCCCCCAGGCCGTCGAGGACCTGGCCAAAGCCGCCGGCATGGAAATCCCCCGCGAAGAAAGTGGCCGCCCGCACAAACCCAGGCAGCCCACCGACTCGCCCCTGTATCCGCTGTTGACGGCCGCTGCCGATTTTTATCGCCAGGCCCTCAAGAGCCACCCGCAGCGCAAGGCCGCCGTCGATTACCTCAAGGGACGCGGCCTCACTGGTGAAATCGCCCGCGACTTCGGCCTCGGGTTCGCCCCACCAGGGTGGGACAATCTGTACAAGCACCTGAGCAGCGATACCCTCCAGCAAAAAGCCATGATCGATGCCGGCCTGTTGGTGGAGAACGCCGAGACCGGCAAGCGCTACGATCGTTTTCGCGACCGGGTGATGTTTCCGATCCGCGACAGCCGTGGCCGTATCATCGCCTTTGGTGGCCGCGTTCTCGGTGACGACAAGCCCAAGTATCTGAACTCCCCGGAGACTCCGGTGTTCCACAAGGGCCAGGAACTCTACGGCCTGTTCGAAGCGCGCAAGAACAACCGCAACCTCGACGAGATCATCGTGGTTGAAGGCTACATGGACGTGATCGCCCTGGCCCAGCAAGGCCTGCGCAACGCGGTGGCAACCCTCGGCACCGCCACTAGCGAAGAGCACTTGAAGCGCCTGTTTCGCGTGGTACCCAGCGTGCTGTTCTGCTTCGACGGTGACCAGGCCGGCCGCAACGCCGCCTGGCGCGCGCTTGAGGCCACGCTGTCGAGCCTGCAGGACGGGCGGCGCGCACGTTTCCTGTTCCTGCCCGAAGGCGAGGACCCGGACACACTGGTGCGCTCGGAAGGCACCGACGCGTTTCGTGCGCGCATCAATCAACATGCGCAGCCACTGGCGGATTATTTTTTCCAGCAACTGACCGAAGAAGCCGACCCGCGCTCCCTCGAGGGCAAGGCCCATATGGCCACCCTCGCCGCACCGCTGATCGACAAGGTCCCGGGCGCCAACTTGCGCACCCTGATGCGCCAGCGCCTGCTGGAGATCACCGGTTTGAGCGGCGAAGCCGTAAGTCAGCTGGTGCACAGCGCACCACAGGATGCACCGCCGGCCTACGACCCTGGCATGGATTACGACGCCATGCCGGACTATGCCGACTTCCATCAACCCCAGGAGGCCTTTGCGCCCCAGCAGGAGTGGACGCCAAAGAAACCCGGCGCCGGCGGCAAGAAATGGGACAAGAAACCCTGGAGCAAGAACGGCAAGCGCGGCGATCGCGATGAAGCCTACGCTCCACGCACGCCGGTGGCGGTAGAAGCCCCGACACTTATTGCGCTGCGTACATTGATTCACCACCCGCAATTGGCCGGCAAGGTTGAGAGTGCCGACCATTTTGCCAACGAGAGCAACACCTATGCCCAGGTGCTGATTGCCCTGATCGAGGCGGTGCAAAAAAATCCTAAGCTAAACTCAATTCAGCTGATGGCTCGCTGGCATGGCACGGAACAGGGCCGTTTATTGAAAGCCCTGGCGGAAAAGGAGTGGCTAATTGACGGAGATAACCTTGAACAACAGTTTTTAGACACCATTAATAGGTTATCCGCGGGTCAGCATACGCAGACCCTCGATGAGCTCATCAAGAGAGCCAGGCAGCCGGGATTGTCGGCTGAAGAGCAAATTCAGATAGCAAAACAGATGCGCGACCTCTTAAAACAGAATGTTTCCGCATCAAACCCGACCTCAGCTGGCGTGTGAGGTCATAGCTCGGGTATAATCCTCGGCTTGTTTTTTGCCCGCCAAGACCTTCAGTGGATAGGGTGTTATGTCCGGAAAAGCGCAACAGCAGTCTCGTATCAAAGAGTTGATCACACTAGGTCGTGAGCAGGGTTACCTGACTTACGCGGAGGTCAACGACCACCTGCCTGAGGATATTTCAGATCCAGAGCAGGTGGAAGACATCATCCGCATGATTAACGACATGGGGATCAACGTATTCGAAGTCGCGCCAGATAAGGACTCCCTTATGCTGGCCGACGCTGATACCGACGAGGCCGCCGCTGAGGAAGCTGCTGCCGCGCTGGCTGCAGTAGAGACCGATATCGGCCGCACGACGGACCCTGTACGCATGTATATGCGTGAAATGGGTACCGTCGAGCTGCTGACACGCGAAGGCGAAATCGAAATCGCCAAGCGTATCGAAGAGGGCATCCGTGAAGTGATGGGCGCAATCGCGCACTTCCCTGGCACGGTTGACCACATTCTCTCTGAGTACACCCGCGTCACCACCGAAGGTGGCCGCCTGTCCGACGTCCTGAGCGGTTATATCGACCCGGACGACGGCATTGCGCCGCCTGCCGCCGAAGTACCGCCGCCGGTCGACCCGAAAGCGCCGAAAGCGGACGACGACACCGACGACGACGAGGCTGAAGCCAGCAGCGACGAAGAAGATGAAGTCGAAAGCGGTCCGGACCCTGTTGTCGCGGCCCAGCGTTTCGGTGCGGTTTCCGATCAAATGGAAATCACCCGCAAGGCTTTGAAGAAGCACGGTCGCGGCAACAAGCAGGCAATTGCCGAGCTGGTCGCCCTGGCTGAGCTGTTCATGCCGATCAAGCTGGTACCCAAGCAGTTCGAAGGCCTGGTTGAGCGTGTTCGCAGTGCCCTTGAGCGTTTGCGTGCCCAAGAGCGTGCAATCATGCAGCTCTGTGTGCGTGATGCGCGTATGCCGCGTACCGACTTCCTGCGCCAGTTCCCGGGCAACGAAGTTGACGAAAGCTGGACCGACGCACTGGCCAAGGGCAAGGCGAAATACGCCGAAGCCATCGGTCGCCTGCAGCCGGACATCATTCGTTGCCAGCAGAAGCTGATCGCGTTGCAGACCGAAACCGGTCTGACGATTGCCGAGATCAAGGACATCAACCGTCGCATGTCGATCGGTGAGGCCAAGGCCCGCCGCGCGAAGAAAGAGATGGTTGAAGCGAACTTGCGCCTGGTGATCTCCATCGCCAAGAAGTACACCAACCGTGGTCTTCAGTTCCTCGACCTGATCCAGGAAGGCAACATCGGCCTGATGAAGGCGGTGGACAAGTTCGAATACCGTCGCGGCTACAAGTTCTCGACTTATGCCACCTGGTGGATCCGTCAGGCGATCACTCGCTCGATCGCCGACCTGGCCCGCACCATCCGTATTCCGGTGCACATGATCGAGACCATCAACAAGCTCAACCGTATTTCCCGGCAGATGTTGCAGGAAATGGGCCGTGAACCGACCCCGGAAGAGCTGGGCGAACGCATGGAAATGCCTGAGGATAAAATCCGCAAGGTATTGAAGATCGCTAAAGAGCCGATCTCCATGGAAACGCCGATTGGTGATGACGAAGACTCCCATCTGGGTGACTTCATCGAGGACTCGACCATGCAGTCGCCAATCGATGTTGCCACCGTTGAGAGCCTGAAAGAAGCGACCCGCGACGTGCTGTCCGGCCTCACTGCCCGTGAAGCCAAGGTACTGCGCATGCGTTTCGGCATCGACATGAATACCGACCACACCCTTGAGGAAGTCGGTAAGCAGTTTGACGTGACCCGCGAGCGGATTCGTCAGATCGAAGCCAAGGCGCTGCGCAAGTTGCGCCACCCGACGCGAAGCGAGCATCTGCGCTCCTTCCTCGACGAGTGATACCAGAACCCCCGGCCCAGGCCGGGGGTTTTGTTTTGAATAGATAAAATTCGTCGCAACCTCCCTCCCCTGAAATGCCCGTCTACACTCGATTCATTCCCCGTGCCATAACGAGACCGTTATGCCCAGATTGCCGACCGTGTTACTACTGTCGCTGCTGACCTGGACCGCAACGGCTGGCGCGTTGACTCTTACGGATGATGAGCGTAGCTGGTTGACGGACCATCAGGAGCTGCGCCTTGGCGTGGATGCGTCGTGGCCACCTTTCGAATACCGTGATGAAAACAGCCGTTACCAGGGCCTGGCCGCTGACTATGTACGCCTGATCCAGGACCGCCTGGGTGTGCGGATCAAGCTGATCGAGCCAGCCAACTGGACCGCTGCGCTTGAACAAGCCCGGAGCAACCAGCTCGACCTGCTACCCGGCATCATGTCCACCCCGGAGCGCCAAAGCTTTCTGGCCTTCACACGTCCCTACCTGGACTTTCCCATTGTCATCCTTGCCCATGAAGGTGGCGCGAAACCACGCAACCTCAAGGACTTGTACGGCCTGAAAATTGCCGTGGTGGAAAACTACGCGCCCCATGAGTTGCTGCGTACCCACCATCCGGACCTGAATCTCGTTGCAATGCCCAACGTCAGTTCGACGCTGCAAGCGCTGGCCACCGATGAAGTGGATGCGGTAGTCGGCGACCTGGCCTCCAGTGTCTGGAGCCTGCGCCAACTCAAACTCGATGGCTTGTACGTCAGCGGTGAAACGCCCTACCGCTACCAATTGGCGATGGGCGTCCCGCGGGATGAAAAAATACTGGTGGGCATCCTGGACAAAGTCCTCGCCGACCTCAGCCCAGCCGAAACCGAAGCGATCCAGCAACACTGGGTCGGCAGCTTCACGGATCACCGCACCCTCTGGGCGGACCTGCTGATGTACGGCCTGCCAGCGGTGTTGCTACTGAGCACCGTGTTGGCGGTGGTCATTCGGATCAATCGCCGGCTCAGCTCGGAAATCTCCCGCCGGGTCGCCCTTGAGCAAGAACTGCGTAGCAGTGAGTACCACTATCGTGGCCTGGTGGAGAGCTTGTCTGCCATTGCCTGGGAAGCGAGCATCAGCGACTTCACCTACAGCTATGTGTCACCCCATGCCGAAGACCTGCTCGGCTATCCCCGCGCCCATTGGCTGATTCCAGGCTTCTGGCGCAATATTATCCACCCCGCTGACCTGACCCACACCGAGGCGTATTGCTACCGGGAAACCCGTGCCAATCGCGATCATAGCGTCGACTATCGCGTCATCGCCGCTGATGGCCGCTGCCTGTGGGTCCGCGATATCGTGAGCCTGATCGAACATGGCCATGAACCAGTGCTACGCGGCTTGATGATCGACATCAGCGAAGCCAAGCGCACCGAAGAAGCCCTGCAACTGTCCGAGCAGAAGTTTGCCTCAGTGTTTCAGCAATGCCCGGACATCCTAGTGATTGCGCGGCTGTCCGATGGCTGCCTGCTGGAGGTCAATAAGGCATTCGAGGACCAGATTGGCCTGAGCGCCAACGAGGTCATAGGCAAAACTGCCACTGAGCTGAATATATGGGACGTTCAAGGTATTGGCCCGGATTTGCTGCACCGAGTGCAGACCACCAGTATCCGCAACCTGGAAATGCAATTTCTGCGCAGCAACGGCCAGGCATTTACCGGGCTGATCTCAGCTGAGCCCTTCCAACTCGACACCACCGAAGCGCTGGTGGTGGTGGTGCGCGACATCACTCAACTCAAGGAAACCCAACAGCGGCTGCAAACCTCCGAAGAGAAATTCGCCAAGGCGTTCCACGCCTCCCCTGATGGCTTGCTGCTGAGCCGCCAGAGCGATGGACTGCTGATTGAGGTAAACGAAGGTTTCAGTCACCTGACCGGCTTCACCAGTGCCACCTCACTGGATCAATCAACTTCGGACCTGGGCATCTGGGTCGACCTCAATGAACGTAAGCACATGCTTGAGTTGATGCATCGCGACGGCTTTGTCCGCGATTTCGTCTGCCATATCCGCCGCGCTGACGGCCAGATTCGTCTCTGCGAGGTGTCCAGTCGCCCGCTGCCCATTGGGGACGACGATTGCATGCTGACCATCGCCCGGGACATCACCGAACGCCAGTTAATGCAGGAAAAACTGCAACAGGCCGCCACGGTGTTCGAAAGCACCGCCGAAGGCGTCTTGATCACCGACACCCGACAGAACATCAGCGCCGTCAATCGCGCCTTTAGTGAGATTACCGGCTACAGCGAGACCGAAGCCCTCGGCCATACCCCACGCCTGCTTGCCTCCGGCCTGCATGACAGCGCGTTCTACGCGGCCATGTGGCACCAACTGACGGCCCACGGTCACTGGCAAGGCGAAATTTCCAACCGCCGCAAAAACGGCGAGGTGTATCCAAGTTGGCTGACCATCAGCGCCGTGCGTAACCGCGACCAGTTGATCACACACTTCGTGGCCGTGTTTGCTGACATCTCCAGCCTCAAGCTGGCCCAGGCACGCCTGGACTACCAGGCCCACCATGACCCGTTGACCGGCCTGCCCAACCGCACCCTGTTTGAAAATCGACTGCAGGCCGCCCTCAACGGCCAGCAGGAAAGCGGCAAACAGGGTGCCGTGTTGTTTCTCGACCTCGACCGCTTTAAACACATTAATGACAGCCTCGGCCACCCGATCGGCGACCTGCTGCTCAAAGACATCGCCGTACGCCTCAAGGAGCAATTGCGGGACGTGGACACCGTGGCCCGCCTGGGCGGCGATGAATTCATCATCCTGCTTCCCGGCTTGCAGCAGGCCAGCGATGCCCAGCACCTGGCGAATAAACTGCTCGATTGCTTTACACCGCCGTTCCAGGCCGCAGAGCACGAGTTCTTTATCAGCGCCAGTATCGGCACCAGCCTGTATCCACAGGACGGCACCGACGTTGCTACCCTGGTCAAAAACGCCGATGCCGCGATGTACCGCTCCAAAGCCAAGGGCCGCAACCGGGTCGAACACTACACCCGCGACCTGACAGCCCAGGCCAATGAACGCGTGGCGCTGGAACACGAACTGCGTCGCGCCATCGAACGTGACGAATTGAGCCTGTGTTACCAACCCAAGCGCAGCCTGGTGACCCAGGAACTGATCGGCGCCGAAGCCTTGATCCGCTGGCACCACCCGACCTTGGGCGAAGTCCCGCCCGAACACTTTATTGCCCTGGCCGAAGAGAACGGCATGATCCTGCAGATTGGCGACTGGGTACTGGAACAGGCCTGCCGCCAGCTGTACCTATGGCAACAGGCTTTCGACGATTTTGGTCCACTGTCGGTCAATCTTGCTGGCGCTCAACTGCGTCACCCCAAGCTGCTGTCACGCATCGAACAGTTACTGCGCGATTACCGCCTGGAACCCGGCTGCCTGCAGCTGGAGATCACTGAAAACTTCATCATGAGCCAGGCAGAGGAAGCCCTGGGGGTGCTGCATCAACTCAAACGCCTGGGCGTCCAATTGGCAATCGACGATTTCGGCACCGGTTATTCGTCCCTCAGCTACCTCAAGCGCCTGCCCCTGGACTTCCTCAAGATCGACCAATCCTTCGTCCGAGGCCTGCCCGATGACCCCCACGACGTCGCCATCGTGCGCGCCATCATCGCCCTCGGCCACAGCATGCAATTCACCATCATCGCCGAAGGTGTGGAGAACACTGCACAGCAAGCCTTTCTCGCCGCAGAAGGGTGCGAACAGATGCAAGGCTACATCGTCAGCCTGCCCCTGCCACCGGCGCTTTTTGCCGCAAACTTCCTTCGTACAAGGCAGGAGGATTTTTCGGATGGCACACTGAAGAAACCATCGTTATAATCCGCGGCCTACTGAGGGCCTATAGCTCAGTTGGTTAGAGCAGGGGACTCATAATCCCTTGGTCGTAGGTTCGAGTCCTACTGGGCCCACCAAACAAGAAAGCCGCGCATTGCGCGGCTTTTGCGTGTCTGGCGTAGCGGTTCTTTCATCCGGACCAAGCCTGTACCATGCTTGCTCATTGCCGTCCGCACTGGAGCCTCCCCCTTGCCCCCCCTAGACGAAATCGACCGCCAGCTTATCGCCGCCCTGCAGCTCAACGCTCGCGAAAGCGTGGCCATGCTCGCCCGACAGTTGGGCATTGCGCGCACCACGGTGACGTCGCGCCTGGCACGCCTGGAGAAAACCCAGGTGATCACCGGGTATGGCGTGCGCCTGGGCCAACGCGTTGCAGATGGGGGATTGCAGGCTTATGTGGGGATCACCGTACAACCGCGTTCCGGTAAAGAAGTGCTGCGCAGGCTGAGCGCCATGGCGCAAGTACAGCAGTTGTGCGCGGTGAGTGGCGAGTTCGATTATGTGGCTTGGCTGCGCACCGATTCGCCGGAGCAGTTGGACCAGCTGCTCGACCAGATCGGTACTGTCGACGGTGTAGAAAAAACCACCACCTCGATCATCCTCAGCAACAAACTGGACCGCGGCCAACCAATTTGACCACCAAATTCGTCATATTGACAAAAATCAGTGCAATTCGACGACACATTGCGTCTTATTAACGAGCGCAACGCTCCCTAAACTGGCTGCCATCTTTTCCTATACTCAACGGGCCATCTCCCGCCGAGCCGTCAGTAAGGTCAGCCATGAGCATTCCGTCCAGCACCATCAGCAAGACCAATCGCCACCCCGCAGACGGCAAGAAACCCATCACCATTTTTGGTCCGGATTTCCCCTTTGCCTTTGATGACTGGATCGAACACCCCGCCGGGCTGGGCAGTATTCCCGCCGCCCACCATGGCGCCGAGGTGGCGATCGTGGGGGCCGGTATCGCGGGCCTGGTTGCAGCCTACGAGCTGATGAAGCTGGGCCTCAAGCCGGTGGTGTATGAAGCCTCGAAGATGGGTGGGCGTTTGCGCTCCCAGGCGTTTGAAGGCGCCGAGGGCATCATCGCCGAGCTGGGTGGCATGCGTTTTCCCGTGTCGTCCACCGCGTTCTACCATTATGTGGACAAGCTGGGCCTGGAGACCAAACCCTTTCCCAACCCACTGACCCCGGCGTCCGGCAGTACCGTGATCGATCTGGAAGGGCAGACCCACTACGCGCAAAAACTCTCGGATTTGCCGGCACTGTTCCAGGAAGTGGCCGATGCCTGGGCCGATGCCCTGGAAGCCGGCTCGCAGTTCGGTGATATCCAGCAGGCGATCCGCGATCGCGATGTACCGCGCCTCAAGGCACTGTGGAACAAGCTGGTGCCGCTGTGGGATGACCGCACCTTCTACGATTTCGTCGCCACCTCCAAGGCCTTTGCCAAGTTGTCGTTCCACCATCGCGAGGTGTTTGGCCAGGTCGGCTTCGGCACGGGTGGCTGGGACTCGGACTTCCCCAACTCCATGCTGGAAATCTTCCGTGTGGTGATGACCAATTGCGATGACCATCAACACCTGGTCGTCGGCGGCGTGGCGCAAGTGCCCATGGGCATCTGGCGCCACGTGCCTGAGCGTTGCGCCCACTGGCCAGCCGGCACCAGCCTCAGCTCGCTGCATAGAGGCGCACCACGGGCTGGCGTCAAACGCATTGCCCACGCCGCCGACGGCCGTTTCGCCGTCACCGACAACTACGGCGACACCCGTGAATATGCCGCGGTATTAACCACCTGCCAGAGCTGGCTGCTGACCACCCAGATCGAATGCGACGAAACCCTGTTCTCGCAAAAAATGTGGATGGCCCTGGACCGCACGCGATACATGCAGTCATCGAAAACCTTTGTGATGGTCGACCGCCCATTCTGGAAAGACAAAGATCCGCAGACCGGCCGCGACCTGATGAGCATGACCCTCACCGATCGCCTGACCCGCGGTACCTATCTGTTCGATAACGGTGACGACAAGCCGGGCGTGATCTGCCTGTCCTACTCGTGGATGAGCGATGCGCTGAAAATGCTGCCCCAGCCTATCGATAAGCGCGTCAAGCTGGCCCTCGACGCGCTGAATAAGATCTACCCGAAAGTCGATATCAAGGCGCGCATCATCGGCGACCCGATTACCGTATCCTGGGAAGCCGACCCGCATTTCCTCGGCGCGTTCAAAGGCGCCCTGCCCGGTCACTATCGCTACAACCAGCGCATGTATGCGCACTTCATGCAGAAGGACATGCCCGCCGAACAACGTGGGATCTTCATCGCCGGCGATGATGTTTCCTGGACCCCGGCCTGGGTGGAAGGCGCGGTGCAGACCTCGCTCAATGCGGTCTGGGGCATCATGACCCACTTCGGTGGCAACACCCACCCAGAGAACCCGGGGCCAGGTGATGTGTTCGATGAAATCGGGCCAATCGCCCTCGCCGAGTAAGGAGTTGACCATGCGTGTCGCCCTGTACCAATGCCCGCCGCTGCCGCTGGATGTGGCCGCCAACCTCCAGCGTCTGCACCAGGTGGCCCATGAAGCGTGCGACGCCGATGTGCTGGTGCTGCCGGAGATGTTTCTCAGCGGCTATAACATTGGCGCCGAAGCCGTTGGCGCGCTGGCCGAGGCTCAGGATGGGCCGTCGGCACAGGCGATTGCCGAATTGGCGCAGAGTGCCGGGCTGGCGATTCTGTACGGCTACCCGGAGCGGGCCGAAGATGGCCAGGTCTACAACGCCGTGCAGTTGATCGACGCCCAGGGCAAGCGCTTGTGCAACTACCGCAAGACCCACCTGTTTGGCGACCTGGATCACTCGATGTTCAGTGCCGGTCCGGATGATTTCCCCGTGGTGGAATTGAACGGGTGGAAGGTAGGCATGCTGATCTGCTATGACCTTGAGTTTCCGGAAAACACCCGACGCCTGGCCATGGCCGGTGCCGAACTGATCCTGGTGCCCACCGCCAACATGGTGCCCTTCGACTTTGTCGCCGACGTCACTGTGCGTGCACGAGCCTTCGAGAACCAATGTTTCGTGGCCTACGCCAATTACTGCGGGCATGAAGGCGATATTCAGTACTGCGGGCAAAGCAGCATTGCCGCGCCGGATGGCCAGCGACTCGCCCAGGCCGGCCTGGATGAAGCATTGATTGTGGGTACGCTGGATCGTCAATCGATCCTCGACGCCCGCGCCGCCAATCACTACCTGCACGACCGTCGCCCCGAACTCTACGTCGCGCTGCACAAGCCCTGACCCGGTGGGTTTGCTAGCATAGGCACTTCCCATGCCTAGGAAGTGCCCATGCCTGCGCCGGTTCACCCTCACCCTATTCACCTGACCCTGGCCAATGGCCTGCGGGTTGCCCTGCGCCATGCACCGCGCCTGAAACGTTGCGCCGCGGTTTTACGGGTGGCTGCCGGCAGTCATGACGTGCCATTGGCCTGGCCGGGGCTGGCGCATTTTCTTGAGCACCTGCTGTTTCTGGGTACCGAGCGTTTTCCGGCGGGCGAGGGGTTGATGGCTTATGTGCAACGCCACGGTGGGCAGGTCAACGCCAGCACCCGTGAGCGCACCACCGATTTCTTCTTTGAACTGCCGGTGTCGAACTTTGCAGATGGGCTGGCACGCTTGGCGGACATGCTGGCCCATCCACGTTTGACGCTCGACGTTCAACGGCGTGAACGCGAAGTGCTGGACGCGGAGTTTGTGGCCTGGTCCCAGGATGCCAAGGCTCAACTGCAAGTGGCGTTGATGAAGGGATTGGCGGCGGATCATCCGCTGCGAGGTTTTCATGCCGGCAACCGCGACAGCCTGCCGGTGGAAAGTGCCGCCTTCCAGCAAGCCTTGCGCGACTTCCACAGGCATTTCTATCAAAGTGGGCAGATGACCTTGAGCCTTGCCGGCCCACAATCGCTGGCAGACCTGCAAGCCTTGGCCCAGCAGTTCAGTGACGAACTGACCCCGGGGCCACTGCATCCGCAAGCCGCTCCCCCCGCCTTGATGCAGGGCCCAGCACACAGCTATCAACACGTTGCCCATCAACACCTGCATCAGGTCATCACCTGTAACGCCCCACGCCAAACGCTGGAGTTCCTCTGCACTTGGCTCAACGCTTCGGCACCAGGCGGGTTGATCGCGCTGCTGAAAGCACGACAATTGGCCACCGCGCTGCACGCGTCCGTGCTGTACCACTTCGCGGGCCAAGCGGTGCTGGATATCGACTTCACCCTCGATACCAGGAATGAATCGGCCACGCAGATTGAAGCGTTGCTGTACGACTGGCTGGGTTTTTTCGCACGCAGCGATTGGACAGCCTTACGCGAAGAGTTCGCCTTGCGCAACGCTCGTCAACAACAGGTCCAAGGCGCCCTGGCATTGGCTCGCAACGAAAGCGAAGACCTTTCGGAGCAAAGCGTCACAGCCCTCAAGGCCATGCTCGACGGGCTGCACCTGCCTGACTTCGAGCACAACTGGCAGCTGCCACCGAACAACCCCCTGCTGCGTCCGCCGGCCAAGGAAGAACGCGCCGGCCTGATCCGTGGTCAAACCAGCGCCCACCGTGGCTTGCGTAGCTTTGCCCAGGATCGCTCACGGGGTCGAAGGGAGTTAACGGCGCTGATATTCAGCCAGGCGTTGGCGGATGACACCGACGAAGGCGCGTTGTACCTGCACTGGCGGTTTGACGCTGCCGTCCCCGCCGGGCTCGAACCCGCGCTGCAGCCGTTGCGCGAACATGCTCGCCAGGCAGGCATCGAGTTGTCTTGTGAAACCATTGCCAATGATTGGCTGGTGAAAATGCACGGTCTTCACGAAACGATGCCGGCGGTGCTCGAAGAACTGGCACGTTGCCTGAACAGGTGCGATGAACCGCTATCCTCGCCCGAACCGGCGCCGCCGATCGCCATCCGGGAGCTGCTCAAGGCGCTGCCTGCTTGCTGCGCCGGGGTGCAACCCGAGTCCTTGGAAGCCCAAGCGTCGTGGTCTGGCGCACGCTGGCAGGGGCTGGGCTTTGGCCTATCCACCGCCAGTCAAGCGGCGATCAAAATCGCAGCCGCCCACTTGCCAGGGCAACCGGCGAACATCCCGTTTACACCTCAGCCAATCGACGGCCAACACCTCTGGCACGAGATCAACACCGACTCCAGCGAAGCCGCCTTGTTGCTGTTTTGCCCAACACCGAGTCTATCCCTGGCCGATGAAGCCACATGGAGGTTACTCGGGCATGTGCTCCAGGCGCCGTTCTATCAGCGTTTACGAGTCGAGCTGCAAATCGGCTACGCCGTGTTCAGTGGCATCCGGCAAATCAACGGGCAAACCGGCCTGTTGTTTGGCGTGCAGTCGCCCAGCATGTCCCTGGACGGGATTGTCGAGCAGCTGCAAACCTTCCTGGGGCAACTGCCGTCCTTGCTCGAACGCAGTCCAGACTTGGGCAACCAGGCCCTGGCGCAGCAGTTCACAGACCAGGCGCTGCCCATCAGCCAAGTTGCGGACTTGCTCTGGCACGCGCAACGGGCGGGTCATTCGTCGGGGTACCTGGATCAACTTCAACAGCTGATTCAAAGCCGCACACGCGAGGACTTGCAACACGCAGCCCAACAACTCAATAACGCGGCAGGCGGCTGGCGCTGCGTGGCAAACGGGCCGTGCATCAACCACAGCTGGCAAGCAGTGCATTGATCATTGCCAACCCTGCAACAGGCTTTTTCCACCGAGACAGCGCTAACTTGAAAAGAATTGCGTAATATTCCCTGGCAATATCTGAACATCTCCAATGGGAGGTGGACTATATGTATTACTTGGTAGTGAACGTCCCATCCCTTGATAGGAGTAAGAATATGACCTGGTCCAAACCTGCTTACACTGATCTGCGTATCGGTTTCGAAGTCACCATGTACTTCGCCAGCCGTTGATTGGCTGAGTAATACAACGCCTCGGTTTGCCCGGGGCGTTTTTGTTTCGAGCTTTGCCTGATGGAGCGATCATGTTTGTCCAGATTCTAGGTTCCGCCGCCGGCGGTGGCTTCCCGCAGTGGAACTGCAATTGCGTGAACTGCGCAGGTTTTCGCAATGGCAGCCTGCGGGCCCATGCGCGCACCCAGTCGTCCATCGCGATCTCCGATGATGGCGTGAATTGGGTACTGTGCAATGCGTCGCCGGATATCCGTGCGCAACTCCAGGGTTTTGCGCCCATGCAACCCGGCCGCGCCCTGCGCGACACCGGCATCAGCGCGATCATCCTGATGGACAGCCAGATCGACCACACCACCGGCTTGTTGAGCCTGCGCGAAGGCTGCCCACATCAAGTGTGGTGCACCGACATGGTCCATGAAGACCTGAGCACCGGCTTTCCGTTGTTCACCATGCTGACCCATTGGAACGGCGGCCTGGCCTGGAACCGCATCGAGCTGGACGCCAGCTTCACCATCCCGGCCTGCCCCAACCTGCGTTTCACCCCGCTGCCGTTGCGCAGCGCTGCACCGCCCTACTCGCCGCACCGCTTCGACCCACACCCAGGCGACAATATCGGCCTGATCGTCGAAGACCTACGCACCGGCGGCAAACTCTTCTACGCCCCAGGGCTGGGCAAGGTCGACGTACCGTTGCTGGAAATCATGGCCGGCAGCGATTGCCTGCTGGTGGACGGCACAATGTGGGATGACGATGAAATGCAGCGCCGCGGCGTCGGCACCCGCACCGGACGCGAGATGGGCCACCTGGCACAGAACGGCCCTGGCGGCATGCTGGAAGTGCTGGAGCAGTTGCCCAAGCAGCGCAAGGTGCTTATCCACATCAACAACACCAACCCGATCCTCGATGAAGACTCCCCCGAGCGAGCCGAACTGGTGCGGCGCAATGTCGAAGTGGCTTACGACGGCATGAGCATTGAATTGTAGGAGCGACCGAAATGACTGATACAGCGTTGACCACGGCTGAATTCGAAGCAGCCCTGCGGGCCAAGGGCGCCTTCTACCATATCCATCACCCCTATCATGTGGCGATGTACGAAGGCCGCGCCACCCGCGAGCAAATCCAGGGCTGGGTCGCCAACCGCTTCTACTATCAGGTCAATATCCCGCTGAAGGACGCCGCGATCCTGGCCAATTGCCCGGACCGGGAGATCCGCCGCGAGTGGATCCAACGCCTGCTTGACCACGACGGCGCGCCGGGTGAGGACGGCGGTATCGAAGCCTGGCTGCGCCTGGGCCAGGCCGTGGGCCTCGACCCGGACCAACTGCGCTCCCAGGAACTGGTACTGCCCGGCGTACGTTTCGCAGTGGACGCCTACGTCAACTTCGCCCGCCGCGCCAGCTGGCAGGAAGCCGCCAGCAGTTCACTGACTGAGCTGTTTGCACCGCAGATCCACCAGTCGCGCCTCGACAGCTGGCCGCAGCATTACCCATGGATCGACCCGGCCGGCTACGAATACTTCCGCACCCGCCTGGGCCAGGCACGTCGCGACGTGGAACACGGCCTGGCGATTACCCTGCAGCACTACACTACCCGTGAAGGCCAGGAGCGCATGCTGGAAATCCTGCAGTTCAAACTGGACATCCTGTGGAGCATGCTCGATGCCATGAGCATGGCCTACGAACTCAAACGCCCGCCCTATCACAGCGTGACCGAGCAGCGGGTCTGGCATAAAGGGATCACCCTATGAGCTTTGATCGCAGCAAGAAACCGACCTGGCGCCAGGGCTATCGCTACCAGTACGAACCCGCGCAGAAAGGCCATGTGTTGCTCTACCCTGAAGGCATGATCAAGCTCAACGACAGCGCCGCATTGATCGGTGGCTTGATCGACGGCGAGCGCGACGTGGCAGCGATCATCGCCGAGCTGGATAAGCAATTTCCCGGTGTGCCTGAGCTCGGTGAAGATATCGAGCAATTCATGGAGGTCGCCCGTGCTGAGCACTGGATCACCCTTGCCTGAAAAACCAGAGGTCGGCTTGCCGCTGTGGCTGCTGGCCGAGCTGACCTACCGCTGCCCGTTGCAGTGCCCGTATTGCTCCAATCCGCTGGATTTTGCCGAGCAGGGCAAGGAACTGAGCACCGAGCAGTGGATCAAGGTGTTTCGCGAAGCCCGCGAGATGGGCGCCGCGCAGTTGGGTTTCTCCGGCGGTGAGCCGCTGGTGCGACAGGACTTGGCCGAGCTGATCGCTGAAGCCCGCAAGCTGGGCTTCTACACCAACTTGATCACCTCCGGCATCGGCTTGACCGAGCAAAAGATCAGCGACTTCAAGAAAGCTGGCCTGGACCACATCCAGATCAGCTTCCAGGCCAGCGACGAACAGGTGAACAACCTGCTGGCCGGTTCGAAAAAAGCCTTCGCGCAAAAGCTGGAAATGGCCCGTGCGGTGAAAGCACATGGCTACCCTATGGTGCTGAACTTCGTTACCCACCGGCACAATATCGACAAGATCGACCGCATCATCGAGCTGTGCATTGCGTTAGAAGCAGATTTTGTCGAGCTCGCCACTTGCCAGTTCTATGGCTGGGCCCAGCTCAACCGCGTGGGCTTGTTGCCGACCCGGGAGCAACTGGTGCGCGCCGAACGCATCACCAACGAATATCGCGCCAAGCTGGAAGCCGAAGGGCACCCGTGCAAACTGATCTTCGTGACGCCGGACTATTACGAGGAACGCCCGAAAGCCTGCATGAACGGCTGGGGAAGCATCTTTCTGACCGTCACACCGGACGGCACTGCCCTACCCTGTCACGGCGCCCGACAGATGCCGGTGCAATTTCCCAATGTGCGCGACCACAGCATGCAGCACATCTGGTACGACTCGTTTGGCTTCAATCGCTTTCGTGGCTACGACTGGATGCCCGAGCCGTGCCGTTCATGCGATGAAAAGGAAAAGGACTTCGGCGGCTGCCGTTGCCAGGCGTTCATGCTTACCGGTGATGCCAGCAATGCCGACCCGGTGTGCAGCAAGTCCGAGCAGCACGGCATCATCCTTCAGGCGCGGGAAGAAGCCGAACACGCCACCCAGACCATCGAGCAACTGGCCTTTCGCAATGAGCGCAACTCACGGCTCATTGCAAAAGGCTGAGGGCCTCAACGCTTGGCGATGATGTACACCGCGTGAATGATGCCAGGGAAGTAACCGCACAGGGTCAGCAGGATATTCAGCCAGAAGGCGCCGCCGAAACCTACTTGCAGGAACACACCCAGTGGCGGCAGCAGAATGGCGATGATGATACGAATGATGTCCATGGGTCAGCTCCATAAAAATCGGCTCCTGTGAGCCGTGTAGCTAATCGACCTTGGGGGTTCGTGAGGGTTCAGTGGGATCTGGCACTGCGCCATCCTTTATTGAGCAGACAAAAAAACGCCCCCAGCCAAAAGAATCAGGCTGGAGGCGCCGCGTAGGCCGCGAGACGGTTCTGAAATACAGGGTTAAACGGCAATGCCCTTGCGACATTGCACTTGGGCAGTACGCACCCGTGAAAAGGCGCGGGCCAGGCGCTGGAGCATTTCGTCGATGTTGCCTTTGCTTATCGTCAGTGCCGGGGTGAAGCGCAAACAGTCGGGTTGCGGCGCGTTGAGGATCAGTCCCTCCTGCAAGGCGGCCTTTACCACCGCATCCGCAGAATCATCCGATAACGTCAGCCCCCACATCAGGCCATTTCCGCGCAACGGCCCGTGGTCGTAACGATAGGCCAGGCGGGCGAGACCTTCGCCCAGGTAACAGCCCGACTCACGTACATGCTCTAAAAAGCCGTGTCCCAGCACCGTATCGGTCACAGCCAACCCAGCCGCGGCCATCAGCGCATTACCATGGTGGGTGCCTCCCAGCTCACCCACATCAAAGCAACAAGCTTTGCCCCGCGCCAGCAGCGCCGCCAGCGGCACACCGCCGCCCAAGCCTTTGCCCAGGGTAATGATGTCGGCGCGTACGCCGTACTGTTGCTCGGCGAGCAAGTTGCCGCAACGGCCGATACCGGTTTGCACTTCGTCGAGGATCAGCAGGATCCCCAGTTCGCGA
The DNA here is from genome assembly GCF_900105675.1 of Pseudomonas synxantha. Lineage (NCBI taxonomy): Bacteria > Pseudomonadati > Pseudomonadota > Gammaproteobacteria > Pseudomonadales > Pseudomonadaceae > Pseudomonas > Pseudomonas synxantha. Next base: position 5,521,637 of record NZ_LT629786.1, read on the forward strand.
CACAGCCTCTCGACGCCCTTGAGGTAGTGCTCGGTCGCAGGGATCACACCGGCTTCGCTCTGGATCGGCTCCAGCATGATGGCTACCGTCTGGGCATCTACCGCGGCATGCAAAGCGGGAAGATCGTTGAAAGGGACGTGGCTGAAGCCTGGCAGTTGTGGTTCGAAGCGGTTATCCGATAGACCTGCCGAAGCAGCCAGGGCAGCGAAGCTACGACCATGGCAACCGTTGCTCGTGCTGATAATGCGATAGGCCCCCCCGCGATGCAGCTGCCCCCATTTGCGCGCCAGCTTGATCGCCGCCTCGCAGGCTTCCGCGCCGCTGTTGAGCAGATAAGCCTGGTCGCTGCCGGTATGCCGGCAAAGACGCTCGACGAGATTGAGTTGGACGCTATTGTGCAAGCCGTTGCCGGAGTTGATCAGCGCCTGAGTTTGCTCGGCCAGGGCCTTGATCAACACCTGCGGACTATGACCGAGACTGTTGGCGGCATTGCCTTGGCTGAAATCCAGGTAGGCACACTCATTGCTGTCCCACAGCCAGGAGCCCTGGCCACGCACAAACACCTGAGGTGGGCGGGCCACGGTGGGCATCAGGGCTTCAGTGGAACGGTCGTCGTGCGGCGGATCCAGGATCAGATCGTCAAGGCTCGGCGCTGGGCGGCGCATGTTGAACAGGTTCACAAGTCAGCTCCGGTGGCAACCTGACCTTGGTCGGAATAACCTGGCCAATCCACATGGAGGTTTTTTGCCTTGCCTATGCAAACGCTATCAACACAAACGCTGTTCATTGTCCGATTCGGCCCTGTAAGCCCTGCGAATAGGCGCTAGACTAGGGGTCTGCGGGGCCAGCGGCCATTTCGATTTTCCAGCTTTTTCGATAAGTAAATCTTATGGATTTCAAGCAACTGCGTTATTTCGTCGCGGTGTATGAGGAGGGCCACGTAGGCCGCGCCGCGGAGCGCCTGTCGATCTCCCAGCCAGCCTTGTCGCAACAGATTCGCCAACTGGAGCAGAACCTTGACGTGAATCTGTTCGAACGCAGCAGTAAGCGCCTGTTACCGACGCTGGCGGCGCACACCCTTTACAACCATGCACTGCCGCTCATTGATGGCATGCAGCAAGCCGTCGAGGCGCTGCGCAACTTCAAGGGCCAGGCCATGCGCACCCTGGCCATCGGCGTGCTGCAAACCGTGCACACCAGCCTGGTGCCGCAGATGCTCGAGCGCGTGCGCAAGGCCCAGCCCCATCTGGTGGTGCAGATCTACGAATTGACCGGGCTTGAGATCGAGCGCCGGTTGCTCAACGGTGCCCTCGACATTGGCATCAGCTACCTGCCGCCACGTCAACCGGGCCTGCACGGCGTGTTGCTGTACGAAGATGAGTTGAAGGTGGTGATTCCCGAGGACCATCCGCTGCGCGAATTCAAGAAAGTCTCGTTGAAACAGGCGGCCGAACTGCCGATGTTGCTGCTGGGGGAGGAGTTTCAAGTCAGGCAGATCTGGCAAGGCCAGTTGGCTAACCTGGGGCGGCGTCCGCAGGTGCAGGCCGAGCTCAATACCATGGTGGGCATCCTCGACAGCCTGCCCCACACCCGGCTGGCGACGGTACTGCCGGGCCGCTCCCAGGACGAACACAACAGCAAGGCGCTGCTATGGAAACCCTTGAGTGAACCCAGGGTGGCGCTGAAAGTAGGCTTGGTGTGCCGCGATGTGCAGCGCCAGCAGGCGACGATGGCGTTGCTGCGCACCTTGCTCGAAGATGTGATGAATGCCCCGCAGGCAGGCGCCTGACTTTTTCGCGGGCAAAAGAAAACCCCGCCGAAGCGGGGCTTTGCAGACTGTTTCCCTGACATCCATTTCACTCCGCCGTCCTGGCAGAATCCTACGTGTCCGTGTTGTTGCTTTGCGCTTCCTGCGCGACGTCCATGTGAAGTAGATTAGCCGTGGATCCAATTTGGCGATAGAGGACGAATAGCAGCACGTCATGTAAGAGAATGCTTACACGCCCTCCTCGCCCTTAGAACAAGGCCTCATCCATCAGGAACAACGATTCGCTACCGGCTTTTACCGATGCACTCAACGAGTGGATACGCGGCAACAAGCGGGCAAAGTAAAAACGTGCGGTACCCAGTTTGCTGGCGTAGAAGGCTTCCTCGGTCTCCTTGCCCAACGCGGCCTTGGCCATGCGCGCCCACATGTAGGCGTAGGCCATGTATCCGAACGCATGCAGGTACTCCACCGACGCTGCGCCGATTTCATTCGGGTTGTTCCTGGCGCGATCCAGCACCCAGGCCGTCAATTCATCCAGGTTATCCACCGCTGCGCTGAGCGGCTCAGTGAACTCGGCCAACTCGGCACTTGATCCGGCGATGAACTGGCGGATCTCATCGGCGAACAGGGTGTAGAACGCACCGCCGCTGCCGACGATCTTACGGCCCATCAAGTCCAGGGCCTGAATACCATTGGTGCCTTCGTAGATCTGGGTGATGCGCACGTCACGCACCAACTGCTCCTGGCCCCACTCGCGGATGTAGCCATGGCCGCCGAATACTTGCTGGCCGAGCACGGTGGTTTCCAGGCCCAGGTCGGTGAGGAAGGCCTTGGCAACGGGGGTCAGCAACGCCACCAGGTTATCCGCGCGCTCTCGAGCAGCTGCATCGTCACTGAACTTGGCGATGTCCAGCTGCGTCGCCACGTAGGTGGAGAACGCCCGGCCGCCTTCGTTCGCCGCCTTCATGGTCAGCAGCATGCGGCGCACATCCGGATGCACGATGATCGGGTCTGCCACTTTGTCCTTGGCCTGTGCCCCCAGCGGGGAGCGACTCTGCAGACGATCGCGGGCGTATTCAATCGCGTTCTGATAAGAGCGCTCGCCGGATGCCAAGCCCTGGATCCCCACCCCCAGGCGCTCATAGTTCATCATGGTGAACATCGCCGCCAGGCCACGGTTGGGCTCACCCACCAGGTAACCCAAGGCCTCGTCGAAATTCATCACGCAGGTCGCGGACGCCTGGATGCCCATCTTGTGTTCAATCGAACCGCAGGTCACCGGGTTACGCGCACCCAGGCTGCCGTCGGCATTGACCAGGAACTTCGGCACCAGGAACAGCGAGATGCCCTTGGGCCCGGCCGGTGCATCCGGCAGCTTGGCCAGCACCAGGTGGATGATGTTTTCGGTCAGATCGTGTTCGCCACCAGTGATGAAAATCTTGGTGCCGCTGACTTTGTAGGAACCGTCTGCCTGAGGCTCGGCCTTGGTGCGGATCATCCCCAGGTCGGTGCCGGCATGGGCTTCGGTCAAGCACATGGAACCGGCCCACTCACCAGAATACATCTTCGGCAGGTAGGCCGCCTTGAGCGTTTCACTGGCGTGGGTGTTGATCGATACACAGGCGCCGGAAGTCAGCATGGGGTACAGGCCGAATGCCAGGCTCGACGAGTTGATCATTTCTTCGACCTGCGCCGACACCGCCTTGGGCATGCCCATGCCGCCATAGGTCGGGTCGCCGCCCACTCCCACCCAACCGCCTTCGGCATAGGTGCTGTAGGCCTGGGGGAAGCCGTCCGGGGTACTGACTGCGCTGTCCTTCCACTGGCAGCCCTGCTCATCGCCGCCGCGGCTGAGGGGGGCGATGGATTTGGCGGTGACTTTGCCGGCCTCTTCGAGGATCGCCTCAACGGTTTCGGCATCAACGCTGTCTGCCAATGCCGGCAACTGGGCCCAAGTCTTGGCGACCTCAAAAACTTCGTTGAGGACGAAGCGCATATCACGCAACGGCGCTTTGTAATCAGCCATGGCAAACCTCGTGAGAACGTGAAAAGTGATTCGATAGGATCGGTTTTACAAGCTCCGAGTGTACCCGAACAACTTTTCAGACACATAGGGTCCACTTGTGACCGACAGGTATTTTTAAGTCACTCCAGCTGAAATGCCGCCCCGGACAGACTCATCAGGCATTCGCTGCCCGCTTCCACGGCGGCGCGGTGGGTGGTGGTACGCGGCAGCAGGCGCTTGAAGTAGAAATCACAGGTGGCCAGCTTGGCCTGGGTGAACGCGGCATCGTCCTGGGACTGGGCGGCAATCGCCATGCGCAACCAAAGGTACGCCAGGATGATATAGCCGCTGTACATCAGGTAATCCATCGCTGCCGCGCCCACTTCGTCAGGATTCTTCATCGCCGCCATCCCGACTTTGGTGGTCAACTCACCCCACTCCTGATTGAGCTGATTGAGTTGCGTCACATGAGCCTTGAATTGCGGATGCTCGGCCTGCGCCCCACAGAACTTATGCACGATCTTGGTAAACCCGCGCAGCAGTTTGCCTTGGCTACCCAGCACTTTGCGCCCCAGCAAATCGAGGGCCTGGATACCGTTGGTGCCTTCATAGATCGGCGCAATCCGCGCATCGCGTGCCAGTTGCTCCATGCCCCACTCACGAATATAGCCATGGCCGCCAAATACCTGCATGCCATGGTTGGTCACCTCCAGACCGGTTTCGGTCATGAAGGCCTTGCAGATCGGCGTAAGGAAGGCCAACAAGTCTTCGGCCTCCTGGCGTTGGCCCGCGTCGCTGCCCAGATGAGCAGTATCGAGCAGTTGCGCGGTGAAGTAGGTCAGTGCGCGGTTGCCCTCGTTAAAGGCTTTCATGGTCAGCAGCATGCGGCGTACATCGGCATGCACGATGATCGGGTCAGCAGCCTTCTCCGGGGCCTTGGCGCCGGTCAGCGAGCGCATTTGCAGGCGTTCGCTGGCGTATTTGATCGCGCCCTGGAAGCTTGCTTCGCCATTGCACAGGCCCTGCATGCCGGTGCCCAGGCGGGCGTGGTTCATCATGGTGAACATGCAGTTGAGGCCCTTGTTCGCCTCGCCGATCAAAAAACCCTTGGCGCCATCGAAATTCAGCACGCACGTGGCCGAAGCCTTGATGCCCATCTTGTGTTCGATGGAGCCACAGTGCACCGCGTTGCGCTCACCCGAGTCGGCATGGAACTTGGGCACGATAAACAGCGAAATCCCCTTGGTACCCGCAGGCGCGTCCGGCAACTTGGCCAGCACGAGGTGGATGATATTGGCGCTCATGTCGTGCTCACCGGCCGAGATGAAGATCTTGCTGCCGGTGATTGCATAGCTGCCATCGGCCTGGGGCACGGCGCGGGTCTTGATCAGGCCCAGGTCGGTGCCGCAGTGGGCTTCGGTCAGGCACATGGTGCCGGTCCATTCGCCAGCGGTGAGCTTGGTCAGGTAGGTAGCTTTCTGTTCGTCGGTACCGTGGGCGTGGATGGCCGACATGGCGCCGTGGGTCAGGCCCGGGTACATGCCCCAAGAGGTATTGCTGGAACCGATCATCTCGCTCAGCACCAGGCCCAAGGAATGGGGCAAGCCCTGGCCGCCGTAGGCCGGGTCCGCCGCCACGCCGTGCCAGCCGCCTGCCACGTATTGGGCGAAGGCTTCCTTGAAGCCCTTGGGTGTGGTCACCACGCCATTGTCAAAATGGCAGCCCTCTTCATCGCCACTGCGGTTGAGTGGCGCGAGCACGTTTTCGCAGAACTTCGCGCCCTCCTCAAGGATCGCACTGACCATGTCCGGGCTGGCGTCCGTTGCGCCCAGGGCCGCGTAATGGCCGTGGAAATCGAACACGTTGTCGATCAGAAAGCGCATGTCGCGCAAGGGAGCTTTGTACTCAGGCATGGCAATGTCTCCGGCAGCAGATGCTTTCAAGCTACTGCCGGCACCGCCTGTGGACAATCACTGTAGCGCTGCTGAATACAGCGCCATTACTCAACCGGCAGCGCTTTCCATGCGTACCGCGCCACGTCGGGTCTGGCCGGCCGCGACCACACAGTTACGCCCCGCGCCCTTGGCGGCGTACAACGCCTGGTCGGCGCACTTGAGCACTTCCTCGGGGCTGCGCTGCTCGGCCTGGCGCTCGGCCACACCGATGCTGACCGTTACCGACACACTGGATGCACCGCTGCCAGCACGCCGCTGGCGGCCTTGATGGTCGTCATGGGGGCGGTCCGGGTTGCGCAACTTGATAGCGTAGCCGGCAATGATCTCGCGGATCTCCTCCAGATGCGGCATGCATTCATCCAGGGTCTTGCCGGCAAACACCACGGCAAACTCTTCACCGCCATACCGGTAGGCTCGCCCGCCGCCGCTGACCTTGGACAACTTGCTCGCCACCAGGCGCAACACCTGGTCTCCCACGTCATGGCCATGGGTGTCGTTGAAACGCTTGAAGTGATCCACGTCGCTCATCGCCAGCACATAGCTGCGCCCCAGCCGCTGCATGCGCTCGTTGAGGGCCCGTCGCCCGGGCAAGCCGGTCAGTTCATCGCGAAATGCCATTTGATAGGCCTCATGGGCCACACCGGCAGCGATCATCAGCATCACCTGGCTGCACATGATGTTAAGGGTGAACGGCAGGATGAAGGTTTGCGGCAACATCCAGAACATCCCCAGCAATCCCACCAGTTGCGCGGCGTGCAGCGGGCGCGGCTGATACCAGTACTGTGCGGCCAGGGTGAGAAAGCCGATCAGGAACATGGGGTATGAGAGTTGGATCAGGCTCATCCAGGTGCCATGCAGCGCCGGCCAGCGAATCTCCGCCAGCCAGTTAAGTAGCGCCTGGGGGAAACTTTGCTCCAAGGCCAATGCCACGCTGCCTACCGCCAGTAACACCGCGGCGCGTGCGATGAAGTCACGGAACAAATGGGTCTTCTCCTGCCACAGCGCGTAAATGCTGAACAGCAACGGCAACAAGAGGCAACACAGGTGAAACACCACCGCAGCGTCTTCGCGCACGCGACCGTTGTCGCGGTAAAAATCAGTCTGGGTATCCAGCAGGAAATAGGCAACGTACACCGTGATCATCAGGAACAGTTCACGCTGACGCCGATACACGGCACAGTAGGCACCGCCCAGCAGCAAGACCAGGGTGGGCAGCACGTTGAACAACGAGGTGAAGAAGACACTGAGGTCCTTGACGTACGCAGCCGAAAGCCCAGCCAGCAATAACAGCAGCGAGGGTAGGAAGTGGCTTAAACGTAGCGCAGACACGCGTGACAAGGGTAAAACTCCGACCCGCAAAAAATAATAGCACTGTGCCTCTATGCGATCAGTTAAGCACAACCGACCGGCCATGTATCACATTGCCATCACTTTAACGGCAGGCGCTCCCAATCCCTGAGTGCTGTACGCGGGTTTTTTAACCGGCCATAAAAAACCGCCGGCTCCCGAGGGAGGCGGCGGTTTTCAGAAGGCTGCCGGAAGGCTTAGTAAGCCAGGCCGAAGTCTTCTTCTTTCATGTCCATCAGGTTGCCGGCGCCCGACAGCATGGTTGCTACGTGGGTGCGGGTACGCGGCAGGATGCGCTGGAAGTAGAAGCGCGCGGTCTGCAACTTGGCAGTGTAGAACGCTTCTTCGGTGGTGCCGGCAGCCAACTTCTCGGCAGCCAGGCGTGCCATGTCGGCCCAGAAGTAAGCCAGGCACGCATAACCGGAATACATCAGGTAGTCCACCGAGGCGGCACCGACTTCTTCACGGTCTTTCATCGCGGCCATGCCGACCTTCATGGTCAACTCGCCCCATTCTTTGTTCAACGCCGCCAGCGGAGCAACGAACTCTTTGACAGCCTCGTTACCTTCGTTGGCCTGGCAGAACTTGTGCACGATCTTGGTGAAGCCCTTGAGCGCTTCGCCCTGAGTCATGAGCACTTTACGGCCGAGCAAGTCCAGTGCCTGGATGCCGGTAGTGCCTTCGTACAGCATCGAAATGCGGCTGTCGCGAACGTTCTGCTCCATGCCCCACTCGGCGATGAAGCCGTGGCCGCCGTAGATCTGCACGCCGTGGTTGGCCGATTCAAAACCGACTTCGGTCATGAACGCCTTGGCGATCGGAGTCATGAAAGCCAGCAAGCCGTCGGCCTGTTTCTTGGCTTCGTCGTCGGTGCCGTACTTGACGATGTCCACTTGCTTGGCGGTGAAGTACACCATCGCACGGTTGCCTTCGGCGAAGGCTTTCATGGTCAGCAGCATGCGGCGCACGTCAGGGTGCACGATGATCGGGTCGGCGGCTTTGTCCGGCGCTTTCGGGCCAGTCAGGGAGCGCATCTGCAAGCGATCACGGGCATATTTCAAGCCGCCCTGGAAGCCGATCTCGGCGTGGGACAGGCCCTGCAGCGCAGTCCCCAGGCGAGCGGTGTTCATGAAGGTGAACATGCAGTTCAGGCCTTTGTTCGCCGGGCCGATCAGGAAACCGGTGGCCGCGTCGAAATTCATCACGCAGGTGGCGTTGCCGTGGATGCCCATCTTGTGTTCCAGGGAACCACAGGTCACCGCATTGCGCTCGCCCACCGAACCATCGGCGTTGGGCAGGAACTTGGGCACGATAAACAGCGAGATGCCTTTGGTGCCGGCAGGTGCGTCGGGCAGGCGGGCCAGTACGATGTGGACGATGTTGTCGGCCATGTCGTGTTCACCGGCCGAGATGAAGATCTTGGTGCCGGAGACTTTGTAGGAACCGTCGGCCTGAGGCTCGGCCTTGGTGCGCAACATGCCAAGGTCGGTGCCGCAGTGCGGCTCGGTCAGGCACATGGTGCCGGTCCACTCGCCCGACACCAGCTTGGTCAGGTAAGCCTCTTGCTGCTCAGGGGTGCCGTGCTCGGAAATGGTGTTCATCGCACCGTGGGACAGGCCCGGGTACATGCCCCACGACCAGTTGGCGGCACCCACCATTTCGCTGACCGCCAGGCCCAGGGATTCCGGCAGGCCTTGGCCGCCGTGCTCCACATCGTGGGCCAGGCTTGGCCAGCCGCCTTCGACGAATTGCTTGTAGGCTTCTTTGAAGCCGGTAGGGGTCTTAACGCCTGACTCACTCCAGGTACACCCTTCGATGTCGCCCACGCGGTTCAACGGTGCCAGTACTTGCTCACAGAACTTGGCGCCTTCTTCGAGGATGGCGTCAACCATGTCCGGGGTAGCGTCCTGGCACGCCGACAGGCTCTGATAGTGCGCTTCATAACCGAGCAGTTCGTCACGAACGAAGCGAATATCACGCAAGGGGGCCTTGTAGTCAGGCATAGCGATAAACCTCTGCTGATGTATCTGGGATGAACAACCGCGTGGATTTGTTATGGCGGTCAAACAGGTGTTTGAAACATACGTTTACCACCCAGGGTTGTCAAGCATCGGCCAGATGCCGTTTGTCTTGATGCAGGTCATCGTCAGGCACGGCAAGGCCCGCGGCAAGACGCCACGCTAAATTGAGTGCAGAGAGTGATCAGGGCTAGGCAAGAGAAAAAGGTGGGAGGGGGCTTGCTCCCGATAGCGGAATGTCAGTCAGTACTTTTGTAACTGACCCAGCGCTATCGGGGGCAAGCCCCCTCCCACTTTTTGAACTACGTACATGAAAGAGGATCAGGCGTAGGTGTCGATCAAGGTGCCAAGCATTTCATTCGAAGCCTTCGCGACTTTCGCCCCCAGCTCCACTTGAAACTTGCCCTGGGCCATTTCCACCATATTGCTCGCCGAATTGGATGGCTGGGCGCGGTCGCTGGCTTGCAGACGATCACTTTGTGCACCCGATGGCTGGGTCGTCGCGGCGCTGGCAATCTTGCCGGCCGCCTGGTCGACGCGGTTCTGCCCGGCCTGAATGCTGTTCAGTCCCGAATAAAACGCGCTGCTGCCAGAGATTTCCATGGCGTAAACCTGCCTTTAGAGAATCGTGAAGTTGGATTGAAGCAGACATCTTGGCAAAAGGCCCGTCAAAAACACTAATGGCACATTGCCTTAGTGATAGCCAAAATCAGTCAAGCAGGTCCAATTCAAGGTATTCGGCCACTGCAGCCGCCCCGGCGTGCTTGAGTTTCGGCACTCTTCCCAGGCAAGGCGCCGGCAAGCGCTCAGCCAGGGTGGCGAGGTTTTCTTCCAGACGAGAGGTCTTGGGGTCGATGATGTTCGCCACCCAACCCGCCAGCGGCAAGCCGTCCCGTGCGATGGCTTCGGCGGTAAGCAATGCATGGCTGATACAACCCAGGCGCACCCCAACCACCAGGATCACTGGCAGCTTGAGCGCCATGGCCAGGTCCGACAAGTTGGCCTGGTCAGCCAAGGGTACGCGCCACCCGCCCGCGCCCTCGATCAAGGTGAAATCCGCGCCACGGGCCAGGACTTGCTGCATCGGCTTGAGCAACGATTGCACCGTCAACGCGACACCTGCCTCGCGTGCGGCCAGATGAGGCGCGATAGCCGGCTCGAATGCTACCGGGTTGACCTCTGCATAGCTCAGCGGCACTGAACATTCGGCCAACAGCGCCAAGGCATCGGTGTTGCGCAACCCTTGGGCAGTCAGTTGGCAGCCCGACGCCACCGGTTTTCCGGCTGCGGTACTTTTACCTGCCAGCCTGGCGGCATGCAGCAGGCCAGCCGCGATAGTGGTCTTGCCCACATCGGTGTCGGTGCCGGTGATGAAATAAGCGGCGCTCATGCAGGTTTCTCCAATACGGCATACACCACTTGGTAGGTGGCAGGCAGGCCATGGGCCTGACGCAACTGCTCGTAAGCATCGACCAGTGCCACCATCCGTGCGCGGCCCGTCAACCCTCCCGGGCGGCCCGGGTTGAGGTTATGGGCGCCCAACGCCTTGAGTTCGTGGGTCAGGCTGCGCACATCCGGGTAATGCAGCACATGGGGCTGTCGCTCCAGGCTCATCACCCGCAAGCCACTGATCGCACACAGTTGTTGATAAGCCTCGAAGGTGCGGAAGCGGTTAACGTGGACCAGGCCATCCGCCGCCCGCCAGCTTTCGCGCAGTTCATCCAGCGTGCCTGTGCACAGGCTCGCGAAGGCCAGCACACCGCCCGGTCGCAGTACGCGATGAGCTTCACTGAGTACTGCATCGAAATTTGCGCACCATTGCACCGCAAGGCTGGAAAAGAGCAATTCGATGCTGTCAGCCTTAAGCGGCAAGCGTTCCGCATCACCGGCAATGAAGTGCTGCGCACCGCCCAAAGGCCGCGCATGGTTGAGCATGCCTTCGGCGATATCCAGCGCGATGCCTTCGCTTGCAGGCAAACGCTCACCCAGTACCCGGCTGAAGTAGCCCGTGCCGCAGCCCATATCCAGCCAGCATTGTGGCGAAAGGTTGGGCGGCAAACGGCTGAGCAATTCATGCCCCACCGCCCGCTGCAACTCGGCCACGCTGTCGTAGCTGGCCGCTGCACGGGAAAACGAGGCCGCGACCTGGCGCTTGTCCGGCAAGGCGCCCGGCAGGCAAGGATGGGATAAATCAGTCATCAACACACTCATGCAAAAAAGCCTGGATGGCCCCCGCTACACCGTGGGGGTCTTCCAGGAGAAACGCGTGACCGGCCTGTTCAATCAGGCCGACTTCTACATCGGGGAGCAAGGCCAGCAGATCACTGGCGGCTTCGGCAGGCACCAGCCCATCCAAGCCGGCAAACAAATGCAACTGCGGCCCGCGAAATGCCTGCAAGGCGGCTCGGGTATCCAGTTGGGCCAGCAGTTCCAGGCCAGGCATCAAGACACTGGGGAGTGTATTCGGCGCACCGCTGACCAGCAGCCGCGACAGTCCGCGGGGGTCTGCGGCGCCCTTGGCGCACAGCAGGCCGAAGCGCTTGAGGGTGACCTGGGAGTCGGCATGGCAGCCCGCCAGGAATGCATCAAAGGACTCGGCCGGCATCCCGTGGGGCCAGCTGTCATGGGCGACGAAACACGGATTGCTCGCCAGGGTCAGCAAACCGCAGCAACGCTCGCCGCGCCGCGCCGCCAGCTCTGAAGCGAGCATGCCGCCGAGGGACCAACCACCGAGCCAGACGTTGTCCGGCAGCGTCGCATCGAGCTCGTCGAGCCATTCACCCACATCACTGGAATCCAGCACCGGCAAAGGCTCGATCTGTACCCGCAGATGCTCGTTCAGGCCGTGCAGTGCAGCGGCCAGCGGCTCCAGCGGTGACACACCGAGCCCCCAGCCGGGCAGCAATATCAGTCGATTACGCATGGTCGGGCTCCGAGGCGCCTAACAAGCGGAAACACTCTTCCAACCCGTTCAACAATAGCTGCACCTGCGCCTCGCTGTGGGCCGCCGTTAATGTCACCCGTAAACGGGCGGTGCCGGCGGGCACCGTAGGCGGGCGGATCGCAGTGACCATCAGGCCACGCTCGCGCAGCATTTGCGACAGGCGCAACGCCCGGGCGCTGTCGCCAATCAGGATCGGCTGGATCGGCGTAAAGCTGTCCATCAACGCCAGGCCCATCTGCTCGGCGCCCTGGCGGAACTGGCGGATCAACCCGTTGAGGTGCTCGCGGCGCCAATGTTCATGGCGCAACAGTTCCAGGCTTTTCAGGGTGGCGCAAGCCAGTGCCGGGGGTTGGCTGGTGGTGTAGATATACGGGCGGGCAAACTGGATCAGGCTTTCGATCAACTCATCGCTGCCAGCCACAAATGCCCCGGCGGTGCCGAAGGCTTTGCCCAAGGTGCCCACCAGCACCGGCACGTCCTCCTGGCTCAAGCCGAAATGCTCGACGATGCCACCGCCCTGGGCGCCCAACGGACCGAAGCCATGGGCGTCATCCACCATCAGCCAGGCACCTCTGGCCTTGGCTTCACGGGCCAGTGCGGGGAGGTTGGCCAGGTCGCCGTCCATGCTGAACACGCCATCAGTGACCACCAGCGTATTGCCGCTGGCCTTCTCCAGGCGCTTGGCCAGGCTGTCGGCGTCGTTATGTAGGTAGCGATTGAAACGCGCCCCTGACAGCAAGCCGGCATCCAGCAATGACGCGTGGTTGAGGCGATCTTGCAGCACCGTATCGCCCTGCCCCACCAATGCCGTGACCGCGCCGAGGTTGGCCATGTAGCCGGTAGTGAACAGCAGTGCACGCGGGCGCCCGGTCAAATCAGCCAGGGCTTCTTCCAACTCATGGTGCGGCGTGGCGTGGCCCACCACCAGATGCGAAGCGCCACCGCCCACGCCCCAACGGGCCGCTCCGGCGCGCCAGGCCTGGATCACCTGCGGGTGATTGGCCAGGCCCAGGTAATCGTTATTGCAGAACGCCAACAATGGCTGGCCATCCACCACCACTTCGGGCCCTTGAGGGCTCTGCAGCAGCGGGCGTTGACGGTACAGATGTTCGGCACGGCGGGCAGCGAGGCGCGCGGCGAGATCAAAAGACATGCTGGCCTCGATTTGGCGGGTTCAACTGGATCAAATAATGTGGGAGCAAGCCCCCCACATTTGGATCCCATTTCAATCAGACGACAGCGTTGTAGAACTGCTCGCTGCTCTTTTGCTCCACCAGCGCCTGCTCGATCGCCGCCTGGTGCACTTCATCAGCGTGCTCTTCGCGAGCTTCAGGCAGGATGCCCAGGCGTGCAAACAGTTGCATGTCCTTGTCGGCCTGCGGGTTGGCGGTGGTCAGCAGTTTGTCGCCGTAGAAGATCGAGTTGGCGCCGGCAAAGAACGCCAGGGCCTGCATCTGCTCGTTCATGGCCTCGCGGCCGGCGGACAGGCGCACGTGGGATTTCGGCATGAGGATGCGTGCCACCGCCAGCATGCGGATGAAATCAAAGGGGTCGATATCGTCGGCGTTCTCCAACGGCGTGCCGGCAACCTTCACCAGCATGTTGATCGGCACCGACTCCGGGTGCTCGGGCAGGTTGGCCAACTGGATCAGCAGGTTGGCGCGGTCGTCAAGGGACTCGCCCATGCCGAGGATGCCGCCCGAGCAGATCTTCATCCCCGAATCACGCACATAAGCCAGGGTTTGCAGGCGCTCGCCGTAGGTGCGGGTGGTGATGATCGAGCCGTAAAACTCCGGCGAGGTATCGAGGTTGTGGTTGTAGTAATCCAGGCCGGCCTGAGCCAGGGCTTCAGTCTGGTCCTGGTCGAGGCGCCCGAGGGTCATGCAGGTTTCCAGGCCCATGGCCTTCACGCCTTTGACCATCTCCAACACGTAGGGCATGTCCTTGGCCGACGGGTGTTTCCACGCCGCGCCCATGCAGAAACGCGTCGAGCCGATGGCCTTGGCGCGGGCAGCCTCTTCGAGGACCTTTTGCACTTCCATCAGCTTTTCTTTTTCCAGGCCGGTGTTGTAGTGGCCCGACTGCGGACAATATTTGCAATCTTCCGGGCAGGCGCCGGTCTTGATCGACAGCAAGGTCGATACCTGCACGCGGTTGGCGTCGAAATGCGCGCGGTGCACGGTCTGCGCCTGGAACAACAGGTCATTGAATGGCTGCACGAACAGGGCTTTGACTTCGGCTAAGGACCAATCGTGACGCAGGGTGGCAGAGGTGCTGGCGCTCATGGGCGATTCCTTGATTATGCTTTGGCAAGCGCTGCGGGAAGGGTAATACCCACAGGCACGACACGGATGCCGGCATATTTAAGGAAGAATCATGCACTGTCAACCTGACCACAAACGACAAGTTTACATCTGGTCAAAAAACATACAATCCTGCCTGATTTGCGATGAAAGCACTCAGTCAGCCGAAGATATATGCAACGTCTGCGAAACAGACCTGCCTTGGCTAATGGAGCAGTGTGAACGCTGCGCCCTGCCCTTGCCGATGGATGGCTTGATTTGCGGGCAGTGCCAAAGGCATTCACCCGCTTTCCAGCAGGTCGTCGCGCCTTGGACCTATAGCTTTCCCATCGACACCCTCATCAGCCGCTTCAAGCACCAGGGCCGTTGGCCGCTGGGACACATGCTGGCACGCCTGCTGGGGCAACACCTGCAACACCGCTTCGACAACGCTGAACTCGACCGACCCGACGGCCTGCTGCCGGTGCCCATGGCCCGCAGACGCCTGCGCGAGCGCGGCTTTAACCAAGCGTTGATGGTGGCCCGCTGGCTCAGTAAAGCCCTCGAGATTCCCTATCATGAACATGCGTTATTACGCCCTTATGAAACCGTCGCGCAGCAAGACCTGGATGCCAAGGCCCGCAAATGCAACCTGCTCAACGCTTTTGCCCTGGCACCCGACGCCCACGTAGCAGGGCAACATCTGGCGTTGGTAGACGACGTACTCACCACCGGCGCCACGGCCCACAGCCTGGCGCGGCTGTTGATAGGTGCCGGCGCACGCCAAGTCGACGTCTATTGCCTGGCACGTACACCAAGGTCCAGCGTCTGACTTGACTCCCCTGCGCCAGGACGGCAACGTCCGCTCATCTCATCCAGACGTATGCCCATGTCCCTGCCCAACCCCCTCAACCAGCACATCATCCGTCGGCCCCAGCGCATTGCCTTGCTGGGGCATATCGCCGAGCAGGGTTCCATCACCCGTGCGGCCAAAAGCGCCGGGTTGAGTTACAAGGCTGCTTGGGACGCCATCGACGAACTGAACAACCTGGCGCAAAAACCGCTGGTTGAACGCAGCGTCGGCGGCAAGGGTGGTGGCGGCGCCAAGCTGACGCAAGAAGGTGAACGGGTGTTGCGCCTCTATCAGCGCCTGCAAGTGTTGCAGGCCGAAGTACTCGGCTCGGACGAAGCGGCCAGCGACTTCAACCTGCTGGGCCGCTTGATGCTGCGCACCAGTGCGCGCAACCAATTGCACGGCCAGGTCAGCGCCATCGACAGCCATGGCCGCAATGACATGATTGGCCTGCAGTTGGCCGGCGGTCTGCATCTGGACGCACAGATCACCCACGACAGCACCCAACGACTGGAACTGCAGGTCGGCGTGGAGGTGGTCGCCCTGATCAAGGCCGGGTGGCTCGAATTGCTGGCGATCGGGCAGCCTGAAACACCTGGACACAATTGCATGGGCGGTGTGATCGAGATGATTCTCGACGCCGAAGATGGCCCCAGTGAGGTGCGTGTCGCCCTGCCCAACGGCCAGGTGCTATGCGCGCTGGCACCGCCCGCTGCACTCCAGGCCCTTGACGCTGCCGAGGGCCAACCGATCCGCGTGCAATTCGCCCCCAGCAATGTGTTGCTTGGCACGCCGGTATAGCGGGCCAAAGTCTTCGAACTGCAACAATTTGGTCACAAGCGCTGCTTAAGGTGTCTGCAAAAACCGCAGGGAGCCTGAGATGAGCCTATTAGAAGAAAACCAAGCCACCGACCTTGAACAGATGGTCGGCCTCACACGTCGCCGCTTTATTGGCGCAGGCGCCCTGTGCGGCGCGGCGATGTTCCTGGGTGGCAACCTGCTGAGCCGCAGCGCCCTGGCCGTGAACGCCGCCTCCGCCAGCCCATTGCTGGGCTTCACCAGCATTGCCGCTGCCACCAGCGACACCATCACCCTGCCTCCGGGCTACAGCGCTTCGGTGCTGATCAGTTGGGGCCAGCCATTGCACAAGAACGCGCCGGCTTTCGACCCGTCCGGCAATGGTACGGCCAAGGCGCAGGAACAACAGTTCGGCGACCACAACGACGGCATGAGCCTGTTTCCCTTCCCGGGCGACAACGGCCGCGCGCTGATGGCGATCAACAACGAGTACACCAACTATCGATACCTCTTCGCCCACGGCGGTGCACCGCAGTCAGCTGAAGAGGTACGCAAGGCCCTGGCCAGCGAAGGCGTGTCGGTCATCGAAGTGCGGCGCAAGGGCGACACCTGGCAGTTCGTCCAGGATTCGCGCTACAACCGGCGCATCCACGGCAACACACCGATCCGTTTGAGCGGCCCCGCCGCCGGCCATGACTGGCTGAAAACCCGCGCCGACAAAAGCGGCAAGCAAGTCCTCGGCACATTCCAGAACTGCGCCAACGGCAAGACCCCCTGGGGCACCTACCTGACCTGCGAAGAAAACTTCACCGACTGTTTCGGCAGCAGCAACCCGCAGCAAGCTTTCGACGCCGGGCAGAAGCGCTACGGCGTGGTAGCCGCCAGCAAAGACATCAACTGGCACCCGCACGACCCACGTTTCGACATGGCCAAGAACCCCAATGAACTCAATCGCCATGGCTGGGTGGTGGAAATCGACCCATTCGATCCGCAATCCACTCCGGTCAAGCGCACGGCACTGGGTCGCTTCAAGCACGAAAACGCCGCCCTCGCCGAGACCCGCGACGGCCGCGCCGTGGTGTACATGGGCGACGATGAGCGCGGTGAGTTCATCTACAAATTCGTCAGCCGCGATCAGATCAACCACGACAATCCGAAAGCCAATAAAGACCTGCTCGATCACGGCACCTTGTACGTGGCCATCTTCGACGCAGGCGACGGCGATGCCGATCATCCCAAGGGCAAAGGCCAATGGGTTGAACTCACCCATGGCAAAAACGGCATCGACGCCGGCAGCGGTTTCGCCAACCAGGCAGAGGTGCTGATCCATGCGCGCCTGGCCGCCAGCGTAGTGAAAGCCACGCGCATGGACCGCCCGGAATGGATCGTGGTCAGCCCCACCGACGGCCAGGTCTATTGCACCCTGACCAACAACGCCAAGCGTGGCGAAGACGGCCAGCCGGTGGGCGGGCCCAACCCACGGGAGAAAAACGTCTACGGCCAGATCCTGCGTTGGAGGGCCGACGCCGATAACCACGGCGCCACGGACTTCACCTGGGACCTGTTCGTGGTGGCCGGCAACCCTGGCGTGCACGCCGGTACGCCGAGGGGCGGTTCATCCAATATCAACCCCCAGAACATGTTCAATAGCCCCGACGGTCTGGGTTTCGACAAAGCTGGGCGCCTGTGGATCCTGACCGATGGCGACTACAGCAATGCCGGCGACTTCGCGGGCATGGGCAATAACCAGATGCTGTGTGCCGACCCGAGCACCGGGGAAATCCGCCGTTTCATGGTTGGGCCGGTGGCGTGTGAGGTGACAGGAATCAGCTTTGCGCCGGATCAGAAAACCTTGTTTGTGGGGATTCAGCATCCGGGTGAAACCGGTGGTTCGACCTGGCCGGAGCATTTGCCCAATGGCAAGCCGCGTTCGTCGGTGGTGGCGATTCGGCGGGATGATGGTGGTGTTGTCGGCGCCTGACAGGGCCTCATCGGGGGCAAGCCCCCTCCCACAATTCTGAATTGCGAATACATTCAAGTGTGTGAGGGAGCTTGCCCCCGATTGCAATAGCACAGCCACCACCTATCCCAGCCCCGGTGCGTTACCATACCCGGCCCGACGCGGCGCCCTGCTGCGCGCAGGAGTTCGCATGGCCCACCCGTTTGAAACCCTCACCCCTGACTTGGTCCTCGACGCCGTTGAAAGCATCGGTTTCCTCAGCGACGCACGCGTATTGGCGCTCAACAGCTACGAAAACCGCGTGTACCAAGTGGGTATCGAAGACGCCGAGCCGCTGATCGCCAAGTTCTACCGGCCCCAGCGCTGGACCAACGAGGCAATCCTTGAAGAACACCGCTTTACCTTCGAACTGGCCGAATGCGAAGTACCGGTAGTAGCGCCGCTGATTCACAACGGCGAAAGCCTGTTCGAACACGCAGGTTTCCGCTTCACCCTGTTCCCGCGCCGTGGCGGCCGGGCGCCTGAGCCAGGCAATCTTGATCAGCTCTATCGCCTCGGGCAATTGCTGGGCCGTTTGCACGCAGTGGGTTCCACCCGCCCGTTCGAACACCGTGAAGCTCTGGGTGTGAAGAACTTTGGTCACGATTCCCTCAACACCTTGCTCGAAGGCAACTTCATTCCCAAAAGCCTGTTGCCGGCCTATGAATCCGTGGCCCGCGACCTGCTCAAGCGTGTGGAAGAGGTTTATAAAGCCACGCCGCACAAGAACATCCGCATGCACGGCGATTGCCACCCCGGCAACATGATGTGCCGCGACGAGATGTTCCATATCGTCGACCTGGACGATTGCCGCATGGGCCCGGCGGTGCAAGACCTGTGGATGATGCTCGCCGGCGACCGCCAGGAATGCCTGGGCCAGCTGTCGGAACTGATGGATGGCTACCAGGAATTCCACGATTTCGACCCGCGCGAACTGGCCCTGATCGAACCCCTGCGCGCTCTGCGCCTGATGCACTACAGCGCCTGGCTGGCACGCCGCTGGGATGACCCGGCGTTCCCCCACAGCTTCCCGTGGTTCGGCAGCGAGCGGTATTGGGGCGACCAGGTGCTGGCGTTGCGTGAGCAGCTATCGGCCCTCAATGAAGAACCCCTCAAACTCTTCTAACCGCTTTTGCTTTTAATGTGGGAGGGGGCTTGCTCCCGATAGCGGATTATCAGGTGCCATATTTCTCAACTGACAGTCCGTATCGGGAGCAAGCCCCCTCCCACATAAAGCAAAGCGGGCCCCACTGCTGCACAAATATCCTTACAATCGCGCTTTGTTAGCTGCCTAAGCAAGGATTCTGCAATGCAAGCCGCCAACCCTCGCAAGGGGTACATCCTGGGCCTGAGTGCCTACGTCATCTGGGGTCTGTTCCCGCTTTACTTCAAAGCCATTGCCAGCGTACCCGCCGCCGAGATCATCGTGCACCGTGTGCTGTGGTCAGCGCTGTTCGGCGGTTTGCTGCTGATGGTGTGGAAACATCCCGGCTGGTTCCGCGAGTTGCGCGACAACCCCAAGCGCCTGGCGATCCTGGCCCTCAGCGGTTCGTTGATTGCGGCTAACTGGCTGACCTACGTATGGTCGGTGAACAGCGGGCGTATGCTCGAGGCCAGCCTGGGTTACTACATCAACCCGCTGGTGAATGTACTGCTGGGCATGTTGATCCTCGGTGAACGCTTGCGTCGCCTGCAATGGATAGCAGTGGGCCTGGCGGCGGTGGGCGTGGCGCAACAGGTCTGGCAGGTTGGCAGCTTGCCGTGGGTGTCGCTGGTGCTGGCGTTGACCTTCGGTTTCTATGGCTTGATACGCAAGCAGGCGCCGGTCAAGGCATTGCCCGGGCTGGTGGTGGAGACCTGGATGCTGGTGCCTATTGCCGTGGCGTGGTTGCTGTTCAATCCGTCGGCCCACAGTGCGCAACTGGAATTCTGGAGTACCTCCGAAGCCTGGTGGCTGGTGGCCGCAGGCCCGGTCACGCTGATCCCGCTGGTGTGCTTCAACGCCGCCGCTCGGCATTTGCCCTATACCGCACTGGGCTTTTTACAATACGTCGCGCCGACCCTGGTGCTGCTGGAAGCCGTATTGCTGTTCGGCGAACACTTGGCGCCGGCCACACTGATGGCATTCGCCTTTATCTGGGCCGGCCTGGTGGTGTACAGCCTGGATGCCTGGCTGAGCGTGCGCAAACGCTGATCAAATAACGTACAAACCTCCGCAAGCCACGGACTTCGTGGCTTGCAGCGTTTCACCCCAAGGTTATCCACAACCTGATCCCCGCCATGTGTGCACAAGTCCTTGAAACTGCTCGTTTTTTGCTCAACTGACGGAGATGCACGGCCGGCGTGGGCTGGCGTCGGATTTCTACAGGTTATCCACAGCCCCATGCAAGTTTTCCATGCATAACCCTGTGTATCGTTATTCCTCCTGACGCAACTCCACCATCAAGTCATCGGCCAAGGTTTCCAGCGATGCTTGCAAAGTCTCCAGCGACAGGCTCGCTGGCACCTGCAACAACGCCTCGGCGTTAAACAGCGGATCGCCGCTCATGGGCGCCGGGCGCACATCGGTACTCAGGCGTTCCAGATTGACACTCTGCTGACTCAACAGCGCGGTGATCTCGCGCACGATGCCCGAGCGGTCATTGCCCACCAAGGTCATCAGGATTGGCTTGGACGCCGCCGCCTGCCCGCTGCTGCCCTCACCCACCAGCACGCGAATACCGTGTGTGGATAAGTCCTCCAACGCCGCGGCCAACGCTTGGTGTTGCTCGGCCGGCACGCTGACTCGCAGGATCCCGGCAAACTGCCCCGCCATATGAGCCATGCGGCTTTCCAGCCAGTTACCGCCGTGGGCGGCAATGGTCTGGGCGATGCGTTCCACCAGTCCGGGTTTGTCGGCAGCGATAATTGTGAGTACAAGATGGTCCATGGCAACGCCCTCTGGAATTCAATCTACAAGGTGGACCCGGGAGCCCTCGAAAACAAATCGTGTACCATTTTTAGATTTATCTGGAACAATCTAATAGTTTTTTGAGAACATCTGGTTCTCCGCTGTGACCGTACGACCAAAGTGGGTCGCTAAACGACGTATTTAGTCTAATTTTCACAACCGCAAATCATCATGTAGTATGCCCAACCGTGCACTACATAATGAAAATCTGAAAAAGCGCATAAGCTCCGCAGAGTGAGGCAAGCAATGACTGAACACGTTCAAGTCGGTGGCCTGCAGGTCGCCAAAGTCCTGTTCGACTTCGTGAACAACGAAGCCATTCCCGGTACCGGCATCACTGCCGACCAGTTCTGGGCCGGTGCCGACAAGGTTATCCACGACCTGGCACCGAAGAACAAAGCCCTACTCGCCAAACGCGACGATTTCCAGGCGCGGATCGATACCTGGCACCAGACCCACGCGGGCCAGGCGCATGACCCGGTGGCCTACAAAGCCTTCCTGCAAGACATCGGATACCTGCTGCCAGAAGCCGCAGACTTCCAGGCCTCGACCCAAAACGTCGACGACGAAATCGCGCACATGGCCGGCCCCCAGCTGGTAGTGCCGGTGATGAATGCCCGCTTCGCCCTTAACGCTTCGAATGCGCGCTGGGGTTCGCTGTACGACGCCTTGTATGGCACCGACGCCATCAGCGAAGCCGATGGCGCCGAGAAGGGCAAGGGCTACAACAAAGTGCGTGGCGACAAGGTCATCGCCTTCGCCCGTGCGTTCCTCGACGAAGCCGCGCCGCTCAGCGCCGGCAGCCACGTTGACTCCACCGGCTACAAGATCGTCGATGGCAAGCTGATCGTCAGCCTCAAGGGCGGCAGTAACAGCGGCCTGCGCGACGATGCGCAATTGATCGGCTTCCAGGGCCCGGCGGCCGAGCCGATTGCGATCCTGCTCAAGCACAACGGCCTGCACTTCGAGATCCAGATCGACGCCAGCACCCCAGTCGGCCAGACCGACGCGGCCGGCGTCAAAGATGTACTGATGGAAGCCGCGCTGACCACCATCATGGACTGCGAAGACTCCGTCGCCGCCGTGGATGCCGATGACAAGGTGGTGATCTACCGCAACTGGCTCGGCCTGATGAAGGGCGACCTGGCCGAAGAAGTCGCCAAGGGCGGCAAGACCTTCACCCGCACCATGAACCCTGATCGCGTGTACACCGGGGTGGATGGCCAGGACGTGACCCTGCACGGCCGTTCGCTGCTGTTCGTGCGCAACGTTGGCCACTTGATGACCATCGACGCGATCCTCGACAAAGACGGCCACGAAGTGCCGGAAGGCATTCTCGACGGCCTGCTCACCAGCCTGGCGGCGATCCACAGCCTCAATGGCAACAACACGCGCAAGAACAGCCGTACCGGCTCGGTGTACATCGTCAAGCCGAAGATGCACGGCCCGGAAGAAGCCGCGTTCACCAACGAGCTGTTCGGTCGCATCGAAGACGTGCTGAACCTGCCACGCAACACCCTCAAAGTCGGGATCATGGACGAGGAGCGCCGCACCACGGTCAACCTCAAGGCCTGTATCAAGGCGGCCAGCGAGCGCGTGGTGTTTATCAACACCGGCTTCCTCGACCGCACCGGCGATGAAATCCACACCTCCATGGAAGCCGGCGCGATGGTGCGCAAGGCAGCCATGAAGGCAGAGAAGTGGATCGGCGCCTATGAGAACTGGAACGTCGATATCGGCTTGAGCACGGGCCTGCAAGGTCGTGCACAGATTGGTAAAGGCATGTGGGCGATGCCCGACCTCATGGCAGCGATGCTCGAACAGAAAATCGCCCACCCACTGGCCGGCGCCAACACCGCCTGGGTGCCGTCACCAACCGCCGCGGCGCTGCATGCGCTGCACTATCACAAGGTCGATGTGTTCGCCCGTCAGGCCGAACTGGCCAAGCGCGAACGTGCGTCGGTGGACGACATCCTCGCCATTCCGCTGGCCAGCAACACGGATTGGTCTGAAGAGGAGATCCGCAACGAACTGGACAACAATGCCCAGGGCATCCTTGGCTATGTGGTCCGTTGGATCGACCAGGGCGTTGGCTGTTCGAAAGTGCCGGATATCAACGACATCGGGCTGATGGAAGACCGTGCCACCCTGCGTATCTCCAGCCAGCACATCGCCAACTGGTTGCGTCACGGCATTGTCAATGAAGCCCAGGTGATGGAAAGCCTCAAGCGCATGGCGCCGGTGGTGGACCGCCAGAATGCCGGTGATGCGTTGTACCGCCCACTGGCTCCGGATTTCGACAGCAACATCGCGTTCCAGGCGGCGGTGGAGTTGGTGATTGAGGGGACCAAGCAGCCTAATGGGTATACCGAGCCGGTGTTGCACCGCAGGCGTCGGGAGTTCAAGGCCAAGAATGGGCGTTGAGTAAACGCTGAAAGGAAGAAAGCCCTGTTCGTGAGATCAGGGCTTTGTTCTTATTAGGAGGGCTATCAATTAAAAACAAAAGTGGCTTCACCTGTGCCGTTACTCGTGAGTTCTTGTCCTTCATATTCAAATTTCAAATTCACGTAGTTAATATAATTTATATACGTATCTGGCGAACCTGCGTCTTTGGAAACAACAAAAAACTTTCCAGACGTCGGCTTTATAAAGTAAACGCCATTTTCGTCTCTATAATCAATGTTTCCTCGATGCTTATCTTCATCCCGTGGAAAGTCGAACTCGTACGGCTCGTCCCGCGGAAACAGTGTGTTCCCATACTCAGCTGTCAACGACCCGGCGCCTTCCATGATGACCACAAAATGTCTCAAGCTTGCTCCTACATTAGAAGATTTTAAAAAGCGCGCCTTTCCATCCCTGAGAATTAGAATATTTGCGTTGTCGCTGGCGGCTTGAGCAGTAGGTGTTTGAATAGGCATAACGAGCTCCTTTGGAGGGTATAAGGTCCCGGCTGACGACCAGAACTCTCCAGTGCAGTAGACTCGCTGACCAGCTGCTTGCCTACTGTGAGAATTGACAGTTCAAACAAGGAAAAGATAAGCGGTAGTTATTGCACCATTCCCAACTCCCGCTTCACCAACTTCGCCAACTTCACGCTATCAATCGGCTTGAGCAAGAAATCCACCACGCTCAAATGCATCGCATCAATCACATCCGGCGCTTCCGCGTCCCCTGACATGATGATGATCGGCAACGCCGCACGCGTCGACTCACGCACCTGGCGAATCAACTCCAGGCCATTGCTGGGCTGCATGCGCAGGTCAGTGATCAGCAAACCGATGGAGCTGCTGGACTTCAACAAATCCCACGCCTTCTCACCACTGTCGGCGGTCATGCAGCGAATACCGTCCAGGCCCAGGATCTCCGCCAGCAGTTCACGCGCATCCTTGTCGTCGTCCACGATCAACACGCGTTGTGGCGGTAAATCAGGCTCCAGCATCACGGCGCTCAGCGCCTCGCGCTCGGCATCACTCAAAATATCGTGGTCGGACATACGTTTCTCAGCAATTCTCATCAATCTCCCAGCACAGATGTCAGACATCGTCGGAAGGGCGAACAATGTGCACTTCGTCGGAAAGTTTGCCTAGTGGGCGTTCTACGGGGTTCGGACGATAGTCATGTAAGGTTTTTCCCTAGTTTTGTGCGGTTTTCATCAACCTAGACTTACGTCCAATGGGCACCCGCCGTGCAGGCGTCGACCATGCAGCACGATAACGACAAAAACTGCGGTCACTGTTATGAGTAAAGCTGATGCATTCGCACAGGCAGGAAAAACTGCGGTGTTGCAGAACATCCACGGCACCCTGCAATTCCTGCAACGCTTCCCGCCATTCAACCAGATGGAGCAGGCGCACCTGGCGTTTCTGGTGGAACAGTGCCAACTGCGCTTCTACGGACCCGGCGACAGTATCCTCAAGCCATCGGGCGGCCCGGTCGAACACTTCTATATCGTCAAGCAGGGCCGCGTAGTCGGCGAACGGCCTGACTCGCAAGAAACTACCTTTGAAATCACCACCGGCGAGTGTTTCCCCCTTGCTGCGTTGCTGGGTGAACGCGCCACCCGTACCGAACACAAGGCCGCCGAAGATACCTTCTGCCTGCAACTGAACAAGCCGGCCTTTATCAAGCTGTTCGCGCTTTCCAGCCCCTTTCGTGATTTCGCCCTGCGCGGTGTCAGCAGCCTGCTCGACCAGGTCAACCAGCAGGTACAGCAAAAAGCCGTGGAAACCCTCGGCACCCAATACTCGCTGAACACTCGATTGGGCGAATTGGCAATGCGCCACCCGGTCACCTGCAGCCCGCACACGCCGCTGTGTGAAGCGGTGACCTTGATGCACGAACAGCAGGTCGGCAGCATTGTGATCGTCGACCCGCACAAGGCGCCCCTGGGCATTTTTACCCTGCGTGATCTGCGCCAGGTGGTGGCCGATGGCACCAGCGATTTCAGCCAGGGCATTGAAGCTCATATGACCCAGGGGCCGTTTTCCTTGAGCCCGGACCACAGCGCTTTCGACGCGGCCATCGCCATGACCGAACGGCATATCGCCCACGTGTGCCTGGTCAAAGACCAGCGCCTATGTGGCGTGGTGTCCGAACGTGACCTGTTCTCCCTGCAACGTGTGGACCTGGTGCACCTGGCACGCACCATCCGCAACGCGCCCAGGGTGGAAAACCTGGTGGCGATTCGCGGTGAAATCGGCCAGTTGGTGGAGCGCATGCTCGCCCATGGCGCGTCGTCCACCCAGATCACCCACATCATTACGCTGCTCAACGACCACACCGTGTGCCGCGTGATCGAATTGACCCTCGCGGAAAAAGGCGACCCGGGTGTGCCGTTCAGTTGGTTGTGTTTCGGCAGCGAAGGTCGCCGCGAGCAAACGCTGTATACCGACCAGGACAACGGCATCCTGTTCGAGGCCAAGGACGCTGTCGAAGCTGCCGAAATCCGTGGCCGCTTGCTGCCCCTGGCGCAGCACATCAACCAGAGCCTGGCGCTGTGCGGCTTCAGCCTGTGCAAGGGCAATATCATGGCCGGCAACCCCGAGCTGTGTTTGTCGCGAGTGGAGTGGGCGCGGCGCTTCGGCGCGTTTATCCGTGAAGCGACACCGGAAAACCTGCTGGGATCGAGCATCTATTTTGATTTGCGCGCGGTGTGGGGCGATGAGCGCGGCTGCGAGCAACTGCGCCAGGGCATTCTCGATCAGGTGGCGGATAACCGCTTGTTCCAGCGCATGTTGGCCGAAAACGCTCTGCGCCAGCGCCCGCCGGTAGGGCGTTTGCGCGAGTTCGTGCTGACCCGCAAAGGGGGCGAGAAGGCTACCCTGGATCTCAAGGTGCAGGGCCTTACACCATTCGTGGACGGTGCACGCCTGCTGGCACTGGCCAATGGCATCCATGCCAACAACACCCTGGAACGCTTGCGCCAGTTGGTGGCCAAGCAAGTGATCGAGCCGCTGGATGGGGCGGCCTATGAAGAGGCCTATCACTTTATCCAGCAGACCCGTATGCAGCAGCACCAATTGCAGACCCGTGAAAACCTGCCCTATTCCAACCGCGTCGACCCCGACAGCCTCAACCATCTGGACCGGCGCATCCTGCGTGAAGCCCTGCGCCAGGCCCAGCGCCTGCAAAGCAGCCTGACCTTGCGGTATCAACTGTGAGTCTGTTCAGTTGGTGGCATAAGAAAAAACCTGGCCTGGATGCGGCGCAACAGCAGCGCCTGGCGCAATTACCCAAGCCTCGCGCCTTGGGCGACGGTTCGTTGCGCAGCCAGCGCTGGGTGGTGGTGGACCTGGAGACCAGCGGCCTGAACCTTAACCGTGACCAGGTGCTGTCCATCGGTGCCGTGGTCATCGAGGATGGTGCAGTGGATTTTTCCCAACTGTTTGAACGCACCCTGCAACGCACCGACACCAAACTCAGCCCCAGCGTGCTGATCCACGGGCTCGGCCCCAGCGCGATCGCTGCCGGCAGCGACCCGGCCGAGGCGCTGCTGGATTTCATGACGTTTGTCGGCGACAGCCCATTGCTGGCCTTCCATGCGCCCTTCGATCAACACATGCTGGGCCGGGCGCTCAAGGACAGCCTGAATTATCGACTGGCCCATCCCGTTCTGGATGTAGCCGACCTGGCCCCTCTGTTGTGCCCCGACGTCACGCTGCGCGAAGCCGGCCTGGACGACTGGCTCAACCACTTCAAGCTTCAGGCAGGCGAACGCCATCACGCCAGCGCCGACGCACTGGCCACGGCGGAGCTGATGCTGATCCTGTTCAGCCGTGCCAGGCAGCAGCAGATCGACACGCCCCATGCCCTGCAAGAGCGTTTGGCCCAATGGAAACGCCGCCAACAAGCGCCATCCTTTTAATGGCATCCCGACAGACGCCAATTGCACCCACCTCACGCCTCTGACACAATCGCGAATAATTCTCGTTAGTTAAAGCCCCTTATTTATTCGGTGATGCCGTGTCGTCGGTCCAGACCCCACACAGTGAGCTTGTTGGCGCGTTGTATCGCGACCATCGCGGCTGGCTGTTGGCCTGGCTGCGGCGCAATGTGGCATGTCCAAGCCGCGCCGAAGACCTCAGCCAGGACACCTTCATGCGCCTGCTGGGCCGGGATGAGCTGCGCGAACCCCGCGAACCCCGCGCGTTCCTAGTGGCCATTGCCAAGGGCTTGCTGTTCGACTATTTCCGCCGCGCCGCACTGGAACAGGCCTACCTCACCGAGTTGATGCTGATCCCGGAAAGCGAACACCCTTCGCCGCAAGAGCAGCACCTGATCCTCGAAGACCTCAAGGCCATCGACCGCCTGCTCGGCAGGCTGTCGAGCAAGGCTCGCGCCGCTTTCCTCTATAACCGTCTCGACGGCCTGGGCCATGCAGAAATCGCCCGGCGCCTCGGTGTGTCGGTGCCCCGCGTGCGCCAGTACCTTGCCCAGGGCATTCGCCAGTGCTACATCGCGCTGTACGGCGAGCCGTCGTGACCGCCGTCAGTGCCAAACCGGTGTCAGCGCGGGTGCTGGATGCCGCGATTGCCTGGCAACTGTCCCTCGACTCGGGCGACGGCAGCGCGGTGGAACGCGAAGAGTTCGCCAAATGGCTGGCCAGCGATGAGGAACATGCCCGCGCCTGGCGCCAATTGGGCATGCTCGACCAGCGTTTCAGCGTGGCCTCGGGCCCGGCGCGGGCGGCATTGCTGCAATCGCGCCAAGGCATTCGCCAACGCGTGCGCAAGCTGGGCCGTGGCCTGGCGAGCATTGTGCTGGTGTGCGGCCTGGCGCTGTTTGCCGGCGAGCGGTACGTGCCGATCCACTATTGGCTGGCAGACCAGCGCACCGCCACCGGCGAGCAACGCACACTGAAACTGGCAGACGGCACGCAGATCAACCTCAACACCCATAGCGCCATTGATGTGCGCTTCGATGAAAAACGCCGGTTGATTGTGTTGCAGGAAGGCGAAATCCTCGTCGAAACCGGCCATGACGATGCACGCCCGTTCTATGTGCAAACCCGCGACGGCAGCCTGCGAGCGCTGGGCACGCGGTTTATCGTCAAGCGCGAAGACGAGGCCACGCGCCTGAGCGTATTGCAGTCCGCCGTGGCCGCCCAGCCTACGGCACTGCATCAGGAACAGGTGTTCAAGGCCGGCCAGCAGGTGCTGATGCGCAGCGACGGCCTGGGCCCGACATCGGCTGTCACCCCGGCCTCCGATGCCTGGACCCGCGGCATGCTGGTGGTCGACAACGCCCGCCTGGGGGATGTGGTCAATGAACTGAGTCGCTACCGCGCCGGCTACCTGGGTGTGGATAACGACGTGGCCGAGCTGCGTATCACCGGCAGCTTCCCCTTGCACGACACCACCCTGGCGTTGAACGCGCTGCTGCCGACCTTGCCCGTGCAGATCAAGCAGCACACGCCGTGGTGGGTGACCGTAGCTGCCAAGCCTTAGATTCTGTGGTGACTGGGCAATCGCCATCGGGGGCAAGCCCCCTCCCACATCGGACGGTATTCACATATCCAAAATGTGGGAGGGGCTTGCTCCCGATGAGGCCCTGAAACGCACCGCAAAAAAATAGTTTCACCCGGCCCTATCACTTTCCGCTTCTCGTTCGGCACCTAGGCAATTGAGAAATATTTCCATTCAGGAGCCGCCTTATGTCCCGCACGCTAGACACCCTGTTGCGCCCCAGCCTGTTAGCCCTGGCCATCGCCCTCGGCACCCCGCTGACCAGCACCGCACTGGCCGCTGCTGAACAAGCCTCCAGCATGCGTGCCTACAACCTGCCGGCCGCGCCATTGGCCGCCACCCTGAACCAGATCGCCAGCCAGGCCGGCCTGGCGCTGACCCTCAACCCGACACTCGCCGCCGGCAAGACCTCGGCCCCGGTCAAGGGCCAGTTCGATGCGCAGGGCGCGTTGCGTGAAGCGTTGCGCGGTACTGGCTTGCAGTTGGAACAAAGCAGTGCGGGCACTTACACCTTGGTGCCGGTTCCGGAAGGCGTCGTCGCCTTGCCGACTACCAATATCACCGGCCAGGACAGCTATGAGAGCGCTTGGGGCCCGGTGGAGGGCTACCTCGCAAAGCGCACCGCCGCCGGCACCAAGACCGATACAGCGTTGGTCGAGGCACCGCGCTCGATCTCGGTGGCCACCCGCGAGCAGATGCAGGACCGTAACGTCCAGAACCTGGACGACGCAGTCAAATACATGCCCGGCATCGTGTCCGCCAGCTACGGCAGCGACACCCGTTACGACTGGATGCGCGTACGCGGCTTCGAGCCGACGCAATTCCTCGATGGCCTGCCGCTGCCACGCGGGGTGTATGCCAACCCTAAAGCCGAAACGTGGAATCTGGATCGCCTCGCCTTGCTGCGCGGCCCGGCCTCGTCGGTCTACGGCCAGACCCCACCGGGCGGCCTGCTGGACATGGTCAGCCGTCGTCCCGGCGCCGAACAGAGCAGCGCCATCCAGGTGCAATACGGCAGCGACAATTATCGCCAGATCAACTTCGCCAGCACCGGCAAGATTGATGACGAAGGCCAGTTTCTCTATGGCCTCAGCGGCGTGGTACGTGATGCCGGTACGCAGGTCGACCATATCGACAACAAACGCTACAACATCGCGCCCAGCCTGACCTGGAACATCGATACCGATACCAAGCTGACCTTGCTGTCGCAGTTCACCCGTGACGATACCGGTGCCACCAGCCAGTTTCTGCCGATAGTCGGCACCAAGATCAAGTCGCCACTGGGTGACGTTTCGCATCATAAGAACCTGGGCGATCCGGATTACGAGTTCTACGACCGTACCTATTACGCACTCGGCTACGCATTCGAGCACCGTTTTAACGATACCTGGCAGTTCAAACAGAATCTTCGTTACACCAAATCAGAATTGTCGTTCCAGCAATTAACCGTAGGTGCCTATGGCTGGGCGCCGGTGGACGCTGCGGGCAATATCGACCGCTCGTCGACCAATGTGGACGAGAACATCGGACAATTGGCGGTAGATAACAACTTTCAGGCCGATTTCGCCACCGGTGACGTCACCCACACCCTTCTGCTCGGACTGGACCACCAGCGTACCGATACCTCGTACTTGTCGATTTACGGGCAGGCCGGAAGAGTCAACATCTTCAACCCGGTCAACACCACGCCGGTTGAACGCCCCGCACGCTCCGGCGCTTTCTACGACTACAACCAGAAAACCATCCAGACCGGCCTCTACGTCCAGGACCAGATGGCTCTTGATAACTGGCGCCTGACCCTGGGCGGCCGTGAAGACTGGGTGCACCAAGGCACCACGTACTTCAACAAAAACGACGCGACCAATACTGACCGCAGCAAGAATTTCAGCGGTAATGCGGCACTGAGCTACGTGTTCGACTCGGGCTTCGTACCGTATATCTCCTACGCCGAATCTTTCCAGCCGGCGAGCAATGCCAGCGCTTCACCTACAGAGTCCTATAAACCCACCGAGGGCAAGCAGTGGGAATTGGGGATCAAATACCAACCGCCGGGCTCGAACACGCTGCTCAGTGCCGCGGTGTATGACCTGACCCAGAAGAACGTTCTGGTCAGCAGTTTCCAGTCCGGTGGAGTGTCTGTCACCGACCAGACCGGCGAAGTGAAGGTCAAAGGCCTGGAGCTGGAAGCCATCTCTGACGTCACCGAAAACCTCAAGGTGATCGCGGCGTATACCCTGGCCAAATCCGAAGTGCAAAGAGGCGACTTCAAAGGCAACCGCCTGCAACTGATGCCCAACCAGCAAGCATCCCTGTGGACCGACTACACCTGGCACACTGGCGCGCTCGACGGTTTCGGCATTGGTTTTGGCGCCCGCTACACCGGCAATACCTACGGCGACCAGGCCAATACCTGGGCCGGCAAAGCCAACGCCTACACGGTGTTCGACGGCACCGTGCACTACGACCTCGGCCGCCTGGACAATAGCCTCAAGGGGGCGTCGGTAAAAGTGAACGCGACCAACCTGTTCAACAAGGATTACATTTCCACCTGCGACGGTTCCTACTGCTACTTCGGCGACCAACGCAGCGTAGTCGCCAGCGCCACGTACCAGTGGTAATCGCTTGAGTTAACCACCAGGCCGTCACCGTGGCGGCCTTGGTGTGTCTGAAGGCTAGAAAATGAAAAGCAAAACCATCCGCCGCTGGTCCTTCATCCACACCTGGACCAGCCTGATCTGCACCGTATTCCTGCTGCTGCTCGCCCTCACTGGCCTGCCGCTGGTGTTCCACCATGAGATCGACCATCTGCTGGGCAACGAGCCCGAGTTGGCGCAGATGCCCGCCGATACTCCCCGGCTCAACCTTGAGCAGCTTGTGGCCAAGGCCCAGGCTCATCGTCCCGGCGAGGCCATGCAGTACCTGGCCTGGGACGAAGACGACAAGAATGGCGTGATCGCGATCATGGCGGCCACGGCAGGCACCGAGCCGAATTCGTCCCATACCTTCATGCTCGATGCCCGAACCGGCGAAACGGTCGAAATGCCCTCGGCCAATGGCGGCCTTACCCTGTTCCTGCTGCGCCTGCATGTGGATATGTTCGCCGGCCTGCCGGGCAAGTTGCTGCTGGCATTCATGGGTATTCTGTTTGTGCTGGCGATTATTTCGGGCACGGTGTTGTACCTGCCGTTCATGCGCCGCTTGAAATTCGCCACCGTGCGCCAGGACAAGTCCACCCGCCTGCGCTGGCTCGACCTGCACAACCTGATCGGCGTAGTCACCCTGACCTGGGCGCTGGTCGTGGGCGTGACCGGCGTGATCAGTGCCTGCGCCGACCTGCTCATCGCCGCCTGGCGTCAGGACAGCCTCAGCGCCATGGTCGAACCCTACAAGAACGCCGCGCCGCTGACCCATCGCGCACCGGCCACCGAACTGCTGAGCATTGCTGCCAGAGCCGCGCCCGGTATGGAACCGGACTTTATCGCCTTCCCCGGCACGCGTTTTTCCAGTGAACACCACTACGCCGTGTTCATGAAGGGCAGCACCCACCTGACTTCCCATCTGCTCACGCCAGTGCTGATAGACGCCAGCACCCTGGCCGTTACCGCCATCGCCGAACGACCGTGGTACATGGACGCCATGGGTTTGTCCCAACCGTTGCACTTCGGTGATTACGGCGGCATGCCGATGAAGATCCTGTGGGCGGTGCTGGATGTGCTGACCATCGTAGTACTGGTAAGCGGGATTTACCTGTGGATCGTGCGGCGCAAGGCGGCCAAGGTATGAAGCCGCGGCAGTCGAATTTCTGGAAGGTGTTTGGCCTACCAATGGGGATTGGCCTGCTCAGTGCCGCAGGGTTGTTTGCGGCGCTGCTGGGGGATGGGGTGTGGGATTCGTTGAGTTGGGTGGGGTTAGGCATACCTGCTGCCATTGGTACCTTGGCGTTGTGCAAGCGGCGCGGCTGAGGGCCTCATCGGGGGCAAGCCCCCTCCCACATTTGACTTGTGAACGCCGTCCACTGTGGGAGGGGGCTTGCCCCCGATGAGGCCCTCAGGATCACTAAAAATCCCCCTCGCCAGCCACTGCGCAAGCATCTACGCTAGCCACAGTCCATTTCGAGGAATGCCCATGTCCGCCCCCAGCATGACCTTGTTCCACAACCCCGCTTCACCCTTCGTACGCAAAGTCCGCGTGCTGCTGATCGAGACCGGCCAGCAGGACCGCGTGGCCCTGCACGCTTGCCTGCCGACCCCGGTCAACC
The DNA here is from genome assembly GCF_900105675.1 of Pseudomonas synxantha. NCBI lineage: Bacteria > Pseudomonadati > Pseudomonadota > Gammaproteobacteria > Pseudomonadales > Pseudomonadaceae > Pseudomonas > Pseudomonas synxantha. The sequence continues at coordinate 5,554,778 of NZ_LT629786.1, forward strand.
CGGATGCCCAAGTGGTGCAAGGCAACCCCGTGGGCAAGATCCCGGCCCTGCGCCTGGCAGACGGTTCGGTGCTGCACGACAGCCGGGTGATCCTCGATTACTTCGATCACCAGCACGTCGGCAACCCGCTGATCCCCCGCGATGGTTCGGCCCGCTGGCGGCGCCTGACCCTGGCCTCGATGGCCGACGGCATCATGGACGCCGCCGTGCTGGTGCGTTACGAGACCGCCATGCGTCCGGTGGAAAAACACTGGGACCAATGGCTGAATGAACAGCGCAACAAGATCCGTCGTGCCCTTGCCGAGCTGGAACAGGACGCGATTGCCGAACTGGCCAGCCACTTCGACATCGCCGCCATCAGCGTGGCCTGTGCCCTGGGTTACCTGGACTTCCGCCACCCGGACCTGCAATGGCGCACGGATAACCCCAAGCTCGCCGCCTGGTACGCCGAGGTCAGCCAGCGGCCTTCGATGCTGCAGACCCAGCCGCCCATCTAAACCTTACCGCCGTCCAATGTGGGAGGGGGCTTGCCCCCGACTGCGGCGTGTCATTGGGCACATCTGTTTCTGAACCACCGCTATCGGGGGCAAGCCCCCTCCCACATTGGACGGCGGTGTGATTGAGGAAGTTGACCATCCTCACCTTCATTTGCTGATCTTCGCGTAACCCAATCATTGCTCCTCCTCCACCTTGCGCTTGCCCACCCCATACCAATCCAGCTTGCGCGTCAGCACCATCACCGTGCCCAGCAGGCCAAACAGCAACAGCGAGCCCATCAGCAGCGCGTAATCCTCGGCACTCAGCAGCCCGTAAAGCAAGCCATACAATGCCGCCAGCCCAGCCGAGAACCCCAAGCCATGAGTGACGCTGCGCAGCACATGGCACACGTAGAAACCGATCAGCAATACGCAGGCGCTGGCGGATATCAGGTACGCCAGGGCAAAGCCCACATGCTCGGACAACGACAACAGCAGCAGATAGAAGAACGCCAGTGCGACGCCCACCAACGCATACTGGACCGGGTGCACCGCCAGGCTCTTGAGCACTTCGAACAGGAAAAAGCCGGCAAAGGTCAGGGCGATAAACAGCAGCGCATACTTGATCGCACGGTCGCTCTTGAGGTACTGGTCCACCGGGTCGATGAAGTTCACGCCAAAGCTGCGGTTGGTGAAGTCTTCACAGCCTTGCCCGTCCAGGCAGCTTTGCAGGGCCTGCTCCAGGTTGGTGGAGAAGAATGAGGTCTGCCAACCAGCGGTAAAGCCTTTGTCGGTGACGTCACGTTGAGCTGGCAGGAAGTTGCCGATAAAACTCGGGTGCGGCCAATTGGACGCCAGCGAAACTTGGCTGGCCTTGCCCACCGGCACCACTTGCAGTTGTTCGGTGCCTTGCAGGCGCAGGTCGAAGGCGAACTCCAGTACCGCAGGTTGCTTACCGTCCTGCTCCGGCAACGTCACATGCACGCCCTCGCCCAGCCAGTCCACTTGGGAGCCCGGCGAAAATTCCAGGCGTTGGTCACCCAGTTCCAGCTTCAGGGCGTTTTCAATCCCGCGAATATCGCTGATACCCACCGCCAGGAACGCCGGTTCAAAACGGTAATCGGCAAAGTTTTCCGTGATGCCCAACTGCGCAGGCAACTCGAAACGCCCGCTGATACGGTTGTCGGCGTGAAACAGCCGCGCCTGGTAGATGCCTCGTGAACGCAGTTCGGTTTGCACTTTGCCGTCAAGTTCAAAGCGGTCCGGCAGGAAATACAGACGACCGCGCTCTTCACGGGTTTCTTCATAGCGTTTGTTGAGCTTTTCATTGAGCTTCCATTCGCGCACGGTCTTGCGATACGGCACCACCATGACCGGCCCGGCCAGGCGCTGGGCGTAGCTGGAACTGCGGGCAATGTCCATCAAGACGCCGTCGCGCAGTTGCTGGCGGTCGCTGATGATGCCGCTGATCATCAGTAGTGGAATCAACAACAGCAGGATCAGTAGCGCAATCGCGCCAAGTTTGAAAAGCAGGCTGCGGTTCATGAATCTCTCCCTGTTTGAATGGGAGAGAGTCTGGGGAATACGTGTGGGGGATTTATGTGGGTAATGTGGAGACTGTGTGGAGATGCAGCACCGCTTGCACACCGCCAGGCACATTGCCGATCTGCAACGAGCCGCCGTGCAGCTTCATGACTTCCTCGACAAAGTTGAGGCCCAGCCCAGTGCTTTTGCGCCCGCTGGCCGGACGTGGCAACGAGTAGAAGCGCTCGCTCAAACGCGGCAAGGCGTAGTCGGGAATGGCATCGGCCTGGTTGAACAGGCTGACTTGCACATCGTTATGCCGCACCTGCGCACTGAACCGCAGCGCACCACCGGGCGGGGTGAAATCCAGGGCGTTGTCCAGCAGATTGCCCAGGGCCTGACGCAGCAGGAAGGGTTCGCCAAACACCTTCACGTCGGCGGCAATCGCCTGCTCGACGTGCAAGCCGGCGCCTTCGATCCGCGCACACTGAGCCTTGAGTACGTCCTCGACCAAGGCCGCCAGCGGGATGCTCGACTGTTCTTCCAGCCCCTGGCGTTGCTCCACCTGGGCCAGGTTGAGCAAGCGCTCGATCAACTGCTGCAGGCGCGCACTCTCGCTATCGATGTTGCCGACAAAACGCTGCTGCTGTTCACGGCTCATATCGCCCTGCAACAGCTCCGCCGCGCCGCGAATCGCCGCCAACGGGCTTTTCAGTTCATGGGTCAGGGTGTGCACGTAACGCTCGACGTAAGCCTTTCCCTCCAACTGCGTGCGCATGTGCTCCACGGCGGTGGACAACTGCTTCAACTCGCCGCCCCGATAATGGGGCAACTCGGCGCGCCGCCCTTCGCTGACCGCCTCGGCGTAAGCCGTCAACCGCCGCAGCGCCACGCTCAACCACCATGACAACACAGCCCCCAGCAGCAAGCCGAGCACCACCAGCCCGGCGCCGTACCACAGCAGGCGGCGCTCGGTGCGGTCCACATAGGGTTGCAATGAGCTGTTGGGCTTGGCCACGGTGACCACGCCGATAATCTGGCCGTTATCGCGAATCGGCGCGCCCACGTGCATCACCGATGAGGCTGGATCCTCCACAGTGCTGCGGGTGGAGCGCGCACCGTATTCGCCGCGCAGGGTCAGGTACACGTCGTTCCATTTCGAATAGTCCTGGCCCACCGCTTCGCCCGTGGAGTCGAGCAGCACCGTGCCCTTGGCATCGGTGACGTAGATGCGGTGGTTGACCTGGTTTTTCGGTAGACCCCAGATCGTCGCTCCCGGCTGGCGACTGCCATAGGCCTTGAGCAGCGCCGGCCAATGACTCTGGCCGAGAGTGCCGTTCTTCACATCTTCGCGCAGGATTTCAGCCAGCAGGTTGGCGGTGTCCACCAGGGTTTCTTCGGTGGACTGGCGCACGCCGGGGCGGATTTCCTTCATCACCGTATTGAGCACAAAGTAACCAGTCAGCCCGATAAACAGCGCATACACCAGGAAGATCCGCAGCCCCAGGCGCATCAGCCGTTGCTCGGGCTGTAACTGTAGCCGAGGCCGCGGTGAGTCTGGATCGGCTCGGCGTCCGCCGCCACGCTACGCAGTTTGCTGCGCAGGCTTTTGATATGGCTGTCGATATTGCGCTCGTAACCCGCATCGGCCGGCACACCCACAGCGTCCAGCAATTGTTCGCGACTGAACACGCGCTCGGGTTGTTCCAGCAGGCTTTGCAGCAGGCGGAATTCATGGCGTGTGAGGCTCAAGGGGTGCCCGCGATAGTTGATCTGCATGCGCTCCAGGTCGACCTGGAACAGCGTCGGCGCCACGCCAGGGCCGACCCGCTTGAGGATCGCCCGGACCCGCGCCGCCACTTCCCGTGGGCTGAAGGGCTTGACCACATAATCGTCGGCACCGATTTCCAGCCCTACCACACGATCGATCTCGGCATCCCGCGCACTGAGGAACATCACCGGCACTTCACTGAAACGACGCAGTTGCTTGCAGGTTTCAAAGCCGGTGATGTCCGGCAGGCCGATGTCGAGGATGATCAGGTCGGCCGGGCTCTGGCGCTGATGCTCCAGCGCAGCCTGGCCAAGGGTCAGCCAGGTGGTGGTGAAGCCCTCGCCTTGCAAGGCAAAGATCAGCGTGTCGGCTATTGCCGCTTCGTCTTCGACAATCAGAATGTGCGGCATGGGTTCAATCAGCAGTCCGGTTTGTCGGCAGTGTAACGACGTGCCGGGTTCACCGCCGCGCCAAATTCACGCAGGGCCTTGGCGCCGATCAGCAGCGGGTAATTGAAGCTGCTGCGGTCGGTGAGGTTGACCTCGACGGTGCGCTTGACGTTGCCCAGGCACATTTCCAGATCGACTACCGGGCGCTTGGCCACGGCAGGTTCGTCCTTGTCATCGTCTTCGTCGGCACGGCTCTTGATCTTGCTGATGCGCGACACCTTATGCTCGTAGACCTTGTTGCCGGCGTCCTTGCCGCCGAGGCGGAAGCGTACCCAATCATCGCCATCGCGGGTGAAGGTCTCGATGTCCCGGGCCGACAATGAGGCGGTCAGCGCACCGGTGTCCATCTTGGCCTTGAAGGTTTCGCCGATCTCCGGCAACTGAATGTATTCGTAGCGACCATAGAGGATCGGTTCAGCGGCCATGACAGGCAGGGCCACTAGAGCTAGGGAGGCAAATAACAGTTTCACGAAGTGAGTTCCTCGGAAAGAAGTAGGCGGATTCTAGACCGCAAACGCGGCACTTAGTTAGTGACTGCCACCCTACACGGCACATTGTGAAACATTCGTCCGCTGATTTGCGATTTGGCCTCTAGACTGACCTTGCTTATCATGACCCACCCACAAGATTCCAAGAGTTATTTATGCGCCGCCTGCTCACCGGCTGTTTTGTCACACTGCTGCTATTGCTCAACACCCTGGTGCTGTTCGGGCCGCTGATGGTGTTTGCCCTGCTCAAGCTGGTGGCCCCGGGTCGCTTTCGCGACTACATGTCCTGGGCGGTGATGTGGATCGCCGAGACCTGGGCCGAGATCGACAAGCTGATCTTTTCGCTGTGCATCCCGACCCAATGGGACATCCGTGGTGGCGACGAACTGCGCAGTGATACCTCCTACCTCGTCATCAGCAACCACCAGTCCTGGGTCGATATTCCGGCGTTGATCCAGGCACTGAACCGGCGCACGCCGTTCTTCAAGTTCTTCCTGAAAAAAGAGCTGATCTGGGTGCCCTTCCTCGGCCTGGCCTGGTGGGCGCTGGACTACCCGTTCATGAAGCGCTACACCAAGGCGTTCCTGGCCAAGCACCCGGAACTGGCGGGGCAGGACTTGAAGATCACCAAAGAGGCCTGCGAGCTGTTCAAGCGCCAGCCGGTGACGGTGGTCAATTACCTGGAAGGTACGCGCTTCAACGCGACCAAGCACAAACAGCAGAATTCACCTTTTACACGCCTGCTCAAACCCAAGGCGGGCGGCGTGGCATTTGTACTGGCGGCGATGGGCGAACAGCTGGATGCGGTACTTGATGTGACCGTGGTCTATCCACAGCAAAAGATTCCAGGGTTCTGGGACTTGATCAGCGGCGCGGTGCCGAAGGTGATCATTGATATCCGCACTCGCGATTTGGACCCGGCGTTATGGCAGGGGGACTATGAGAATGATCCGGCGTTTCGCCAGACTGTCCAGAACTGGGTGAACCAGCTCTGGATGGAGAAAGACCAACGCCTTCAAGAGTTCTTCAAATGAATGCGTCATGATCAATCATCTGCCCCTGAAGCCTCAGCGTATTGAAACCGAAGCTCAGGACTGAGAACGGATACTGTTGAGCAGCGCTGCTTTTAGTTTTTCAGAGTCATTGGCTATAGCGCCAGTGAGCCCCTGCAAAGTCGAACTCAAAGTTGCAACGGCCTGTTGGATATCTGTTCCAGTTGCATTCGCATCCAGGAGTTTCTTGAGAGACAAAATCACATTGTCAGCTTTAGCGTCCAATAAGATCTCTTCGGGTTGGCCGTCTGCCCCTTTCACAAAAAACTTGTCGCCAACAGATGGCTCTCTACCGGCCGGCATTTCTCTCGCCGGGGTGATCTCTTTGGGCTCGCCGTTTTCCCCTTTTACAAAAAACTTGTCGCCAATAGATGGCTCTCTACCGGCCGGCATTTCTTTCGCCAGGGGGACCTCTTTGGGCTCGCCGTTTTCCCCTTTCACAAAAAACTTGTCGCCAACAGATGGCTCTCTACCGGCAGGCATTTCTTTCGCCAGGGGGATCTCTTTGGGCTCGCCGTTTTCCCCTTTCACAAAAAACTTGTCGCCAACAGATGGCTCTCTACCGGCCGGCATTTCTTTCGCCATGGGGACCTCTTTGGGCTCGCCGTTTTCCCCTTTCACAAAAAACTTGTCGCCAACAGATGGCTCTCTACCGGCCGGCATTTCTTTCGCCATGGGGACCTCTTTGGGCTCGCCGTTTTCCCCTTTCACAAAAAACTTGTCGCCAATAGATGGCTCTCTACCGGCGGGCATCTCGGTTGCAATGGAGGGCCCTGCGGTAAACATCTCTAACTTTTGCAGCCCTGTGAGCAGGTTATCAACCGCCCGATGAGGATTCGGCCCGTCAGTCACAGCCTTAAGGTCATTACGCAAGTCCTGCAGCAAGCTCGCCGGAGCCCCGAAGAATCGCATTACATCTGCTTCAACCTGCCCCGGTCTGTTGCTCTGCACTTGATTGTTGAGTTGGCTGTAAGCATTCTGCAGTGCTGACTGCAGCGGATTAACAGTAGTCATGTGATCACCACCAAGTTAGTTAATTGATCTTTGCAGATCACCTATCGCAACACTGCGAAAGCGACTTCTCAGTGGTAAGCCCACGTCCTACCGTTCCCTACAGCTCAATGTTTTTTTCACGTGTGAACTAGATCATTGACGTCAATAAAAATGACTGGTACCTGTACGAAATCTACTTTAAACCCCTAACTACCCGTACCCCACGCTTGGGCCAGCTTGCTCAACACTGAATTGCTGGCGCCCTGGCCACCCAAGTATTGCAGGATCACCGGCGCAAACTGGCTGACCATCCCACTGTCCATACCCAGCGCACTGAACGCCGTATTCAGGTCGTTGGTGTTCTTCACGTTACCCAGCAAACCATCAAGGCCGCTGGTCTTGCTGCCACCGGTCTGGCCGAGCATGCCGCTCAATGCGCCGAGGCTACCCAATGCGTTGTTCCCAGAGAGCTGGTCGAGGCCGGGCACGCTGTTGCCTAGCTGCGAAAAGTCGTTGCCGCTCAGTTTGTTCTTGGCCAGGCCCAGCATGGCGCCCGTACCGCCGACTGCCTGTTCGGGTGTGATATTGAGTTGCGAGGTCAATGCGCTGAGCAAACCGGCCGTCTCGGACGACGGTGCAGCGGCTGCGGCCTTGTTATTGCCCCCTTGCATGCCAGAAATGGCATTGGCGGCGTCACCAAGGTTGAAACCCGCCGCAAACAGCGGGCCAGATGCCAGGGTCATCAGGCAGGAAAGGGCGAAACCGCGTGAAATCTTCATCAAGACAACCTCTGAATGTAGGAGCAAAAGCAGGCGTTGGACTGGGTATCTCGTCGGTTGTTCCAAGGCCACTCTGGAACCCATCGGGGATAAGGGGGTCCATGCACTGACTACAAAATTTGTCAGGAAGAGACTTATGACTGCGATCCAACCCCAAGTGATTGAGCAAAAGCCTCCATTCTGGAGCCGCCCACGCCTGTTCATCGGCGCCTGTGTGGTGGTGGTTGCCGGTATCGGCGGCGCTCTCTACACCCAGGACAGCGTCAAATCTGCGGCGACGTTGGTGACCACTACCCAACAGCCGGCTGCCCAGATCATGGCTCACAAGGATTACCTGGAAGTGCAGCCGATTGCCTCCACGGCGCCAGCACCGGACCAGAGCCTGGAGCTGTGGGCCATTCCTGAAGGCGGCACGCCTATTTCGCTAGGACTGCTGCCGGAAGATGGCAAGGGCATCATTGGCCTTAACCCGCGCCAGCAGGAATCGATCAGCAAGCCGGTAGAGTTGATGGTGAGTGCGGAGACCAAGGGTGGCTCGGTGAGCAAACAGCCGACAGGCCCGACTGTCTACCAAGGCGCGCTGGCCACACGCTGATCCCCTAAACACCATAAAGCCCCCTCCCACATTTGATCTTCAGTGCAGGCTTAAGCGGCAGACGCAAAAAGGGCGACACACGGGTCGCCCTTTTTCATTTGCCCAACGCTTTACGCCGCACTGAACAACTTATGCGGATCAATCACAAACTTCTTCGGCACACCCGCATCGAACTCGCCATACCCACGTGGCGCATCGTCCAGACTGATCACCTGTACGCCAACGATCTCGGCAATGTTGATCCGGTCCCACATGATCGCCTGCATCAGCTGGCGGTTGTACTTCATCACCGGCGTCTGCCCCGTGTGGAAGCTGTGGGATTTGGCCCAGCCCAGGCCAAAGCGAATGCTCAGGCTGCCCATTTTCGCAGCGGCATCCACAGCACCCGGGTCCTCGGTCACATACAGGCCGGGAATACCGATTTTGCCTGCCACACGTACCACGCCCATCAGTGAGTTGAGCACGGTGGCCGGAGCTTCGGCCTTGACGCCGTCGTGACCATGGCCGCGGGCCTCAAAGCCCACGCAGTCGACAGCGCAGTCCACTTCCGGCTCGCCCAGCAGTGCGGCGATTTGTTCGTGCAACGGTGTATCGGTGGACAGGTCGACAATCTCGAAGCCCTGGGCCTTGGCGTGTGCCAAGCGGATCGAGTTGACGTCGCCAATGATCACCACCGCCGCGCCGAGCAGGCGAGCAGAGGCGGCAGCCGCCAGGCCGACCGGGCCGGCACCGGCAATGTATACGGTGCTGCCTGGGCCAACGCCGGCAGTGACGGCGCCGTGATAACCGGTGGGCAAAATGTCAGAGAGGCAGGTCAGGTCACGGATTTTCTCCATGGCCTTGTCGCGGTCGGGCAGTTTGAGCAGGTTGAAGTCGGCATACGGCACCAGCACGTATTCGGCCTGGCCGCCCGTCCAGTCGCCCATGTCTACATAGCCGTAGGCGCCACCGGCACGGGCCGGGTTGACGGTCAGGCATACGCCGGTGTGCTGTTCCTTGCAGGAGCGGCAGCGGCCACACGCCACGTTGAACGGTACGGAAACCAGGTCGCCGATCTTCAGGTTCTCGACGTCGCTGCCCTTCTCGATCACTTCGCCAGTGATCTCGTGCCCGAGTACAAGGCCGGTCTGGGCAGTGGTGCGGCCGCGCACCATGTGTTGGTCAGAGCCGCAGATGTTGGTGGAAACCACGCGCAGGATGACGCCGTGCTCAATCTTCCTGCCACGGGGGTCCTGCATTTTGGGATAGTCGATTTTCTGTACTTCGACCTTGCCGTTGCCGAGATACACGACACCACGATTACCAGACATGCTTTCACCTCGCTGTTGTTTTTGTGGAACTGCGTTGCCGCTTGGGTGGGCAGCGCGTTTAAGTGCTCGGGTACAGATGCTGTTTTTGCGTTGTTTGTAAGGGCATTATCGGGGGCAAGCCCCCTCCCACATTTGAAGGTATTCACAATCAAGGTGGGAGGGGGCTTGCCCCCGATGGCGTCCGTCAGAGCACCACCGTCCGATTGGCATTCAAAAACACCCGCCGCTCAATGTGATACCCCACTGCCCGGGCCAAGGTCAGCCCTTCTATATCCCGCCCCTTGGCAATCAAGTCCTCGGGGTAGTGGCTATGGTCCACCACTTCCACCCCCTGGGCGATGATCGGGCCTTCATCCAAATCGTTATTGATGTAATGCGCCGTCGCGCCCACCAGTTTCACACCCTTGTTGTACGCCTGGTGATAGGGCTTGGCGCCCTTGAAACCCGGCAGCAACGAGTGATGGATATTGATGGCCTTGCCATCCAGCTTGCGGCACAGTTCCGGCGACAGCACCTGCATGTAACGCGCAAGGATGACCAGCTCGGCGCCGGTGTCTTCCACCACCTGCCACACCTGACGCTCCTGGGATGGTTTGTCGTTGGGGTCCAGCGGAAAATGGTAGTAGGGAATCTGGTGCCAGTCGGCCAGCGGCTTGAGATCGGGATGGTTGGACACTACCGCGACCACGTCCATCGACAGTTGCCCGATGCGCTGGCGATAGAGCAGGTCATTGAGGCAGTGATCGGCCTTGGAGACCATGATCACCACTTTCGGCCGGTAGTTCGGCGCGGTCAGCTCGAAGATCATGCCGAAGGCTTCACCGCGTGTCGCCAGGCCGTCGCGAAACGCCTGCTCGTCGAAACCGTCCGGTTGGCGGAATTCGACGCGAATAAAAAACCGGCCCGAGAGGCGATCATCGAACGAATGGTGTTCAGTGACGTAGCAACCCTGCTCGAACAGGTAGCGGGTGACCGCGTCCACCGTGCCGAGCACGCTGGGGCAGTCGGCGGTCAAAATCCATGTATCGGGTGCGCGGCTCATAGGTCTTTCCTCAGGCTTGAACGCTCAGGCCGAACTCGGCCGAGGCATCCTGCAACCACAACCACCAGTAATCCGAGAAGCTGCGACGAATCACCAGCTCCCAAGTGTCTTCAGCGGTATGGCGGATCACCAGTTGCGACTTGGCGAACACCGTGCCCACCGCTTTGCCCACCGGGAAGTTGTTGGGGTGTACGTCGTAGCTGGTGGACTTCATCAGCACGTCGCGCACGTTAGGGCCGCTGAGCTCAAGGAGCTGCTGGCCGCCGCTGACATTGACAACCTGGATATGCAGGTCACCCAGGGCGGCACGCAGGTTTTGTTCGGCGGCGAACTCTTCACCGCCTGGCACGATCAGCAACCACTCATCCGGACCGAGCCATTGCAGACTGGTTTGGCCGTTGACGATCACGCTCAAGGCGCCGGGCAGCTCGATGCCGACGGCCTGGTGCACACCGGCGGCAAACGCTGGGTCATGGGCGTCGCCACGCAGGGTCAGGTGGCCGAGGAGTTTCTTTTCGCGCACGGTCACGCCGGCGTTCTTGCGACCCTTGCCGACCAGGCTGGCGAGGTCGGCATGGTGCAGCGACGACTCGGCCTTGGCACCGGTGGTGGGGCGTTGTTGGTAAACGTTGGCTGCTGTCATATAGCACCTTTCCTGAATTCTGTTGTGAGGCTGATGGCCTCATCGGGGGCAAGCCCCCTCCCACAGGGGAACGCATTTCAACATGTGGGAGGGGGCTTGCCCCCGATGGCTGCGACGCGGTCTATCAGATGTTCTGGCGATCACCTTTCGGATCGAAGAACACCGAAGGCACAATTTCCGCCTCGATCACGCTGCCATCGGCCTGCGGTGAGAACACCCGCTCGCCGATGCGCTTCAAGCCGCCCTTCACCACACCCATGGCGAACGAATAACCCAGGGAGTTGTGCGCATAGCTTGAAGTGACATGACCGACCATCTTCATCGGGATCGTCTGCTTCGGATCGAACACCAGCTGCGCGCCTTCCGGCAGCCACACGTTCGGATCAATCGGCTTCAAGCCCACCAGTTGCTTGCGCTCTTCACGCACGCAGTCTTCGCGGTTCATGCCACGCCAGCCGATCCACGAGAACGGTTTGGTACGGCCCACGCACCAGCCCATGTTCAGGTCGTCCGGGGTCATCGAGCCGTCGGTGTCCTGCCCAACGATGATGAAGCCCTTCTCGGCACGCAACACGTGCATGGTCTCGGTGCCGTACGGGGTCAAGTTGTATTTCTTGCCCGCCTCGACGATCTGTTCCAGCACGCCCATGGCGTAGTCGGCCTGCACGTTGATTTCGTACGACAGCTCACCGGTAAAGGAGATACGGAATACCCGCGCCGGTACGCCGCCGACCAGGCCTTCCTTCCAGGTCATGAACGGGAAGCCGTCCTTGTCCAGGTCGATGTCGGTCACTTCACTCAGCAGCTTGCGGCTGTTGGGACCGGACAGGGTCATGGTCGCCCAGTGGTCGGTGACCGAGGTGAAGTACACCTTGAGGTCCGGCCATTCGGTCTGTTGGTAGATTTCCAGCCACTGGAGAACGCGCGCCGCGCCGCCGGTGGTGGTGGTCATCAGGAAGTGGTTGTCGGCCAGGCAGGCAGTGACGCCGTCGTCGAAGACCATGCCGTCTTCCTTGCACATCAGGCCATAGCGCGCCTTGCCCACGTCGAGCTTGGTCCAGGCATTGCTGTAGATGCGATTGAGGAACTCGCGCGCGTCCGGGCCCTGGATATCGATCTTGCCGAGGGTGGAGGCATCCAGCAGGCCGACGCTGTCGCGCACCGCCAGGCATTCGCGTTTAACGGCGGCATGCAGGTCTTCACCGTTGCGCGGGAAATACCAAGGGCGTTTCCACTGGCCGACGTCTTCAAATTCAGCGCCATTCTTCACGTGCCAGGCGTGCAAGGCGGTGTAGCGCACCGGTTCGAAGATGTGCCCACAGTGACGTCCCGCTATCGCACCGAAGGTCACTGGCGTGTAGTTGGGGCGGAACATAGTGGTGCCCATCTGCGGGATGGTCACGTTCAGCGAGCGCGCCGCGATAGCCAGGCCGTTGACGTTACCGAGCTTGCCCTGGTCGGTGCCGAAGCCCAGTGCGGTGTAGCGCTTGACGTGTTCCACCGACTCGAAACCTTCGCGAGTGGCCAGTTCGATGGCAGCAGCGGTGACGTCATTTTGCAGGTCGACAAATTGCTTTGGCGCCCGTGCGGTAGCTTTCTCGTGGGGCACCTGGAACAGCGCAAGGGTCGGTTCTTCCAGACGGCTCAAGGCCTTTGGCAGCGTACCTTCCACCGGCGCAAAACCGGCTTCGCTGGCGGCGCGCACGCCGCCTTCAAAACCATCGGCCAGGGAATCGCCAAGCCCATAGACGCCGTTGATGCCGCCGACGCATACGCGTTTCTGTGGTGCTTCACCCGGGACGAAACCGAGGATGTCTTCGCGCCAGGTCGGCTTGCCACCCAAGTGCGAGGCCAAGTGAACCACCGGGCTGTAGCCGCCGGAACTGGCCACCAGGTCGCAGTCCAGCCATTCGCCTGGGCTGGTGACTTTATGCGCTTTGACATCGATGGCGGCGACGCGCACACCGGTCACATGCTTGCTGCCACGGGCTTCGATCACGGCGCTGCCGGTGAGGATGCGAATGCCTTTGGCACGGGCCTCTTCAACCAGGGCGCCGCGGGGGTTGTGGCGTGCATCGGCCACGGCGACGACTTGCAGACCGGCATCGAACCAGTCCAGTGCTACGCGGTAGGCGTGGTCGTTGTTGGTCGACAGCACCAGCTTTTTACCCGGTGCCACGCCGTAGCGACGCACGTAGGTAGAAACCGCACCGGCGAGCATATTGCCCGGCACGTCGTTATTGCCGTACACCAATGGACGCTCGCACGCACCCGTCGCCAGTACCACGCGCTTGGCACGTACGCGGTGGATACGCTGGCGTACCACACCAATCGGCGCACGGTCGCCGAGATGATCGGTAAGGCGCTCGTGGATAGTCAGGAAGTTATGGTCGTGGTAACCGTTGACGGTGGCGCGGGGCAGCAGCACCACGTCCGGCAGGGCTTTGAGTTCAGCGATCACGCTGGCAACCCATTCGGTGGCCGGCTTGCCGTCGAGGCTTTCGCGGGAGTCGAGCAAAGACCCGCCGAACTCTTCCTGCTCATCGGCAATGATCACCCGCGCACCACTGCGGGCGGCGGCCAGTGCAGCGGCGAGGCCAGCAGGGCCTGCGCCGACGATCAGCACGTCGCAGTGACGGTTGAAGTTGTCGTAGGTGTCCGGATCATTCTCGGTCGGCGAGCGGCCAAGACCGGCGGCTTTACGGATGTACTTCTCGTAGGTCATCCAGAACGACTGCGGGTACATGAAGGTTTTGTAATAGAAACCCGGCGGCATCAGCTTGCCGCCGACCTTGCCGAGAATCCCCATCATGTCGTTGTTGACGCTCGGCCAGCCGTTGGTGCTGGTGGCGACCAAACCCTGGTAAAGCGCCTGCTGGGTAGCACGCACGTTGGGAATCTGGGTGGCTTCGGTGGCGCCGATCTGCAGCACTGCGTTCGGCTCTTCGGCGCCAGCGGCGAAGATGCCCCGTGGGCGCGAATACTTGAAGCTGCGACCGATGATGTCGACGCCGTTGGCCAGCAACGCGGCGGCCAGGGTATCGCCTTCAAAGCCTTTGTAAGTCTGGCCGTTGAAACTGAAAGTCAGGACTTTATTGCGGTCGATCCGGCCACCGTTGGACAGGCGATTGATCTGGCTCATACCTTCTCTCCAGAAGCCTTGGCGGTGAACTGGGGTTTTTCGCCAATCTTGTAGGTTTCAAGAATTTCGTAGGTGACGGTGTCGCGGGTGGCGTTGAAGTACTGGCGGCAACCGGCGGCATGGATCCACAGCTCGTGGTGCAGGCCACGGGGGTTGTCGCGGAAGAACATGTAGTCGCCCCACTCTTCATCGGTGCAGGCATTCGGGTCCAGCGGGCGCGGGATATGCGCTTGGCCGGACGCATGAAATTCCTCTTCGGAGCGCAGTTCGCCACAGTGAGGACAGAAGATATGCAACATAGGGAATTTCTCCTGTTAGTGGGCGACGGCCGCAGCGCCGTGTTCGTCGATCAGCGCACCGTTGTGGAAACGGTCGATGGAAAAGGGGGCGGCCAGCGGGTGCATTTCACCCTTGGCCAGGCTTGCGGCAAATACGTTGCCTGAACCCGGGGTGGCCTTGAAGCCACCGGTGCCCCAGCCGCAGTTGAAGAACATGTTCGGTACCGGGGTCTTGGAGATGATCGGGCAGGCGTCCGGCGTGGTGTCGACGATGCCGCCCCACTGGCGGTTCATGCGCACTCGCGACAGCACCGGGAACATCTCGACGATGGCCTGAATGGTGTGCTCGATCACCGGGTACGAGCCGCGCTGGCCGTAGCCGTTGTAGCCGTCGATACCGGCGCCGATCACCAGGTCGCCCTTGTCGGACTGACTGATGTAACCGTGCACGGCGTTGGACATGATCACGCTATCGATAATCGGCTTGATCGGCTCCGACACCAAGGCTTGCAACGGATGTGATTCGATCGGCAGGCGGAAGCCGGCAAGCGAGGCCATGTGCCCTGAGTTACCGGCGGTGACCACACCGACGCGTTTGGCGCCGATAAAACCCTTGTTGGTTTCCACACCGATGCACACACCGTTTTCCTTGCGGAAACCAATCACTTCGGTCTGCTGGATCAAGTCCACGCCCAGGGCATCGGCGGCACGGGCGAAGCCCCAGGCCACGGCATCGTGACGGGCCACGCCGCCGCGCCGTTGCACGGTGGCGCCCAGGACGGGATAGCGGGTGTTTTTCGAGCAGTCCAGATACGGAATCTCATCCGCCACCTGCTTGGCATTCAGCAGCTCGCCGTCCACGCCGTTGAGGCGGTTGGCGCTGACGCGACGCTCGGAATCACGGATGTCTTGCAGGGTATGGCACAGGTTGTAGACGCCGCGCTGGGAGAACATCACGTTGTAGTTCAGGTCCTGCGACAAGCCTTCCCAGAGCTTCATCGCATGTTCGTACAGGTGCGCCGACTCGTCCCACAGGTAGTTGGAACGCACGATGGTGGTGTTGCGCGCGGTGTTACCGCCGCCCAGCCAGCCTTTCTCGACCACGGCCACGTTGGTGATGCCGTGCTCCTTGGCCAGGTAGTAGGCGGTCGCCAGACCATGCCCGCCGCCGCCGACGATGACCACGTCGTAGACCTTTTTAGGCGTCGGCGTGCGCCACATTTTCTGCCAGTTTTCGTGATGGCTGAGGGAGTGCTTGAAGAGGCCGAAGCCTGAGTAGCGTTGCATAGTCATTACTCCAAAACCGCGCTCAGCGATAAACCGGGAAATCAGCGCACAGGGCAGACACATGCTTGGCCACGTTGGCCTCGACATCGGCGTCACCGAGGTTGTCGAGGATGTCGCAGATCCAGCCGGCCAACTCAATGCATTGCGGCACTTTGAAACCACGGGTGGTTACCGCCGGGGTGCCGATACGCAGGCCCGAGGTCACGAACGGCGATTGCGGGTCGTTCGGCACTGCGTTCTTGTTAACGGTGATGTGGGCGCGACCGAGGGCGGCGTCCGCCTCTTTACCGGTGAGGCCCTGGCGTATCAGGCTGACCAGGAACAGGTGGTTGTCGGTACCACCGGAGACTACGTCATACCCGCGCTTGATGAACACGCCGGCCATGGCCTGGGCATTGTCGATCACTTGCTGCTGGTAAGCCTTGAAACCGGGTTCCTGGGCTTCCTTGAAACACACCGCCTTGCCGGCGATCACGTGCATCAGCGGGCCACCCTGGGCACCAGGGAATACCGCGGCGTTGAGTTTCTTTTCGATCTCTTCGTTGGCCTTGGCCAGGATCAGGCCACCACGCGGACCGCGCAGGGTCTTGTGGGTGGTGGTGGTGACCACATCGGCGTAGGGCAGCGGGTTCGGGTACAGGCCGGCAGCGACCAGGCCGGCGACGTGAGCCATGTCGACGAACAGCAGCGCACCGACCTTGTCGGCGATGGCACGGAAACGTGGGAAATCCAGGGTCTTGGAATAGGCAGAGAACCCGGCCACCACCATCTTCGGCTTGTGCTCCACCGCCAGGCGCTCGACTTCGTCGTAGTCGATCAGGCCAGTGTCGGTGTTGATGCCGTATTGCACCGCGTTGTACAGCTTGCCCGAGGACGACACCTTGGCGCCGTGAGTCAGGTGACCGCCGTGGGCCAGGCTCATCCCAAGGATGGTGTCACCGGCGTTCAGCAGCGCCAGGTACACCGCACTGTTGGCCGAGGAGCCTGAGTGCGGTTGCACGTTGGCGTAATCGGCACCGAACAGTTGCTTGGCGCGTTCGATGGCCAGGGCCTCGACCTTGTCCACATGTTCGCAGCCGCCGTAGTAGCGCTTGCCAGGGTAGCCTTCGGCGTATTTGTTGGTCAGGCCGCTGCCCTGGGCTTGCATGACGCGCTTGCTGGTGTAGTTCTCCGACGCGATCAGCTCGATATGGTCTTCCTGACGCTGCTCTTCGGCATTCATCGCCGCCAACAGTGCGTCGTCATATCCCTGGATCTGGTCTTGTTTGCTGAACATCGCGTCTCTCCCAGCCTTTCGTATTGTTGAGGCCCGTGCAGGGCCCTTTGATGCGATGGTAGGGCTGGCGCAGGCAGGCCAAATGCCTGCGCACGCCACGCAAAGGTGCGTTTACGACATTCCTTCAGAGACACAGAACAAATGTGGAATAGGGCTTGTGTGGGAGGGGGCTTGCTCCCGATAGCGGTGGGCCAGGCTCTATATGTGCAAGTGATACACCGCTATCGGGAGCAAGCCCCCTCTCACAAGGTTTAGGCGGTGATCTGACGGACGAGTAGCAACAGGAGGAAGTGCAGCGGATAGAGGGTGTAGGCCCAGCGGCGCATGGCTGGCGGTGAGGCGCTGCGGGCGTGTCGCAATAAGACCAAGCCCGCCAATGGCGCAATCAGACATGTCGCCAGGCCCAGCAGCGCCACCGGCGTACCGCTATTGAGCAAAATCTGCCATTGATTAGCCGCTACGCACACTAGTCCCGGCAGCACGCTGAAATACCAGGGCCTGCGAAACACCAGCAACATCGCCAGCGGCAGCAATACACCAAAGAAACCGAACATCAACTGAGTTGAAAATACAGCCGCCATTGTAACGGCGATCAGCGCCAATCCTCGATCAACCAACGCCTTCTGCTGCCAACCTCGGGCAACCAACAGGCCCAGCGCCAGGGTCGGTAACACGTTCAATGTATCGGCATCATCGATAAACATTCGATACGGCACTTCGCTGATCACGCTAAACAGTAGCAACCAACCCAGGTAGCGCCAATGACCGGTCACCGGAGCGCTCCGGAGCCGATGCACATTGGCCGCAATGGCCAGGCAAAACCATGGGAACGCCAGGCGCCCCGGCACATACAGGCCATCCAGGCTTAACCCGACGTAGCGCAGGTGGTCCAGCACCATGCTCAGCAACGCCAGCCACTTGAGCAAGTCCAATGCGCCATCGCGGACGCGTCCTACAGGAGCCGTTACAGTACCGTGCATAATTCCCCAGTGACTTTGCATTTACAGGGCGTGCGCCCTCCTCACAATCTTGGTTAAAGTGCGCACCAACATCGACCACAGGAATGGGCCATGACCGACAAGAGCCAACAATTTGCCAGTGACAACTATTCCGGCATCTGTCCGGAAGCCTGGGCCGCCATGGAACAAGCCAACCACGGCCATCAACGCGCCTACGGCGATGATGAATGGACCCACCGTGCCGCTGACGGTTTCCGCAATCTGTTCGAGAGCGACTGCGAGGTATTCTTTGCCTTCAACGGTACGGCAGCCAACTCCCTGGCGCTGTCCTCGCTGTGCCAGAGCTACCATAGCGTGATTTGCTCGGAGACCGCCCACGTCGAGACCGACGAATGCGGCGCACCGGAGTTTTTCTCCAACGGTTCCAAGCTGCTCACCGCCCGCACTGAAAACGGCAAGCTGACTCCGGAATCGATCCGCGAGATCGCCCTCAAGCGCCAGGACATCCACTACCCCAAGCCGCGCGTGGTCACCCTGACCCAGGCCACCGAAGTCGGCAGCGTCTACACCCCGGAAGAAATCCGCGCCATCAGCGCCACCTGCAAGGAACTGGGCCTGAACCTGCACATGGACGGCGCGCGCTTCTCCAACGCCTGTGCGTTCCTCGGTTGCTCACCGGCTGACCTGACCTGGAAAGCCGGTGTGGACGTGCTGTGCTTTGGCGGTACCAAGAACGGCATGGCAGTGGGTGAAGCCATCCTGTTCTTCAACCACAAGCTGGCTGAAGACTTCGATTACCGCTGCAAGCAGGCTGGCCAGCTGGCGTCGAAGATGCGCTTTTTGTCGGCCCCCTGGGTGGGCCTGCTGGAAAACGATGCCTGGCTCAAGCATGCACGCCATGCCAATCACTGTGCGCAACTGCTGAGCAGCCTGGTATCGGACATCCCCGGCGTGGAACTGATGTTCCCGGTACAGGCCAACGGCGTGTTCCTGCAGCTCTCGGAACCGGCCATTGCGGCGTTGACGGCCAAGGGCTGGCGCTTCTACACCTTCATCGGCAAAGGTGGTGCGCGCTTCATGTGTGCGTGGGATACCGAGGAGGAGCGTGTAAGAGAATTGGCTGCGGATATTCGGACAGTGATGGGCGCGTAAACCGTGATGGATAATGGCGGAAAGCCGAGTTTGTTTTTTGATATTTCTGACAGCAGCGCGTTTGAATTTTGTTGACTAGCCTCTGGTTACCCGCAAGAAGATGCCGCTGCAGAGGCCACCTTTCGGGAACAACTGCCAGCCGAGAAATCGGCCGGAAACGGAAATCCAGCAGAGAGCCAAACCATGGAATATCAAAGCAACGCCAGCATCCTTAAAAGCGACGACACTGCCAGTACCACGGTGATTGATTGGGATGAGTTCAGGACGCACGCAAAGGTCGGGGACACTATCCGCGAGCCGTCCAGGACGTTGAGGATCTACGACAAAGTCTATGAACTGACAGCATCAGGCCAACATTTCGTGGTTCATATCTACGCCCAATAACCCTTAACGCCTAAAGGCCGCGCCGGAGATTCATGGCCTCCGACGCGGAACCGAACTGACGTACCAGCCCTTACTTACAAAGCCTTCGGCTGGAGCGCCGCCCATTCATCGATGGGGCCTGGGTTATTGATAAAGGTACCTCCACCGAACTTCACCGCCAGTTTATTAACCGCGTTCAAGGCAGTGGTCACCGCGCCTTCCCCCCAGCCACCGGTAAAGGACACATCATCCCCAGCAAGAATGAACCCATCGGGACTCGGGCTATGCACATCGTTCATAAACTGGGAAAACAACAGGCGCTGGTATTCGTACTGCCCTGGCAGGTTCATTTTGAAGGCGCTTAGAAAAAACGGCTGCTCTTCCCAATTGATTTCGACAAATGGGTCTGTCATGCCGAACTCTGCGCCAAGGTCTAGCTGATGGTGGGCATACACCGAGTCCAGCAAGGTTGAACATACCGCCACATGGGACGGCAACGGCGCGGCACGGTCACCCAGGAACTTGAGGCTGTCGTCATTCCAGGCGTAAGACAAAAACATCCCACTGCCCTTGTACGAACCTTTACTCGCAGCGTAGTCCAGCAGATAGGTGCCCCGGGTAATTCGATCCGACAACGTCACACTCATCTTGTGTTGGTGATCCGTTCCGACATCGGTCCAGAAAGGTCGCTTGGTTTGCGCAAATACCTTGGCCGACTGCATGTAGTGGGTGTACATCACCGCTTCCCATTCTTTAGTCGACAAAAGGTCATTCATCTGACTGAAGCGACCGGCACCATCCATGTAACGGAATTTGTCCAGTATCCGCTTGTGGGGGGTATAGACCACGGCGGGGAAGACGTATCGGCTCTCAGTTTTCTGGACATGATCATAAATCCACACGTCGAACTGATCGTCCTCTGATCGCCGTATGATTTGCCGCACTTCTTGATTCAACATCTGCGGAATGACTTGAGCACTCAGACTCTCGACAGTAGTTCCCGCCGGCCAGTGGTCCATGCTGTCGCCCATCGTGTCCGGGCTACGTGACAACAACCGGCGCGGCAGCTCACTGGAGCCGTCGTACATCAACTTATGGTTGGTATCCAGGCCTGTGTACAACACCCGCAGCACCTCCAGAAAACTGTTCGGGTAGTCGGTATTCCATCCCCCGGTACCAAAACCGATCTGGCCGAACAGGTCGATATCCTCGCGACTCCATTTTGCCTGCTCCACCATGGCCGCAAAGAAGCTCAGGTTGTCCCAACCTGCGTCCAAAATGGCGTTCCACAGCGTCTTGATCTTCGCCTGATCAATGCTTTCCTCGGACATTGCCGCTTCCATCTCGCGGAAATTGATCGGCTGTTGTTCCAGGAAAATATCGAACAATTTACGTTCGATTTCGACATATTTATCGGGCAATTTATCGCGTTCGTAATAGACCTGTTGCTGCTGGTAATCGACCACTGTACTGGGCGTGGAAGCCGCGCCCGGGTTGGGAAAGTCAGTCGAATTGGCTGACATGCCAACCTTGTCGAAATAGTGCATCAGCGCCTTGCCGGAAACGGGAAAACGCATGGCGCCCATTTCACATATAACGCTGTTGCCGGGGTCCTGCGGATCACCTGTCACATGGGAATAGAACCGCCCACCAATACGGTCACTGGCCTCCACTATCACGGGGTGCAACCCCATGCGCATGGCTTCATAAGCCGCCACAGCGCCGGCTACTCCCGCCCCCACGATAAGTACCTGGCGGCAACTCGTACTGCTGGAAACCCGCCCCAATGGCCTGTCGTCGCTGACGGCCTGATTGAGAAAACGGGAGTAATGAAAGGGGAAGTCTGGGATAAGCGCTGTGACATCTTGGGCCAACAAACGCGCGGCACCTTGAGAACGAGAAGGAATAGCAGACATGTTGATCATCCTTGGTCTGTCAAAGGACGTCCGCCTACTTCTCCACTGCAAAGGGCGACTACGACGAGTTCGGTCTTCAGCGTAGACGCTTGTAGGAAATCTCTCTATATCAACTAGAAATAAAAGGTACGTGCGTAAGGCAAGCCCTGCTTAGACTGGACTTGCGCAATCAGTTCAGAAATTCCTGAAGTGATTATTTGCGAATGCCGATTCAAATGTACTTTTGCTTACAAGACTCTCCGTGGTCTCACTCAATAAAAACAGACCGTGATATCTATGAACACGCCCCCAGAACGACCAACTGCTGCGTCTTCCACCACGCTGAAAGTTGAAACCCGCTCCATTGACTATGTGCCGCGCCATGAACGCCACGGCAAGGTTTGGCATCAAGCGCCGTTCTGGTTCACAGGCAACTTCGTACTGACCACCATGGTCACCGGCTTTACCGGCGCGGCGCTGGGCCTGAGCCTGATGTATGCGATCCTGGCGATTGTCATCGGCGTGTGCCTGGGCACCTTTGCCATGGCCTTCCACGCCAATCAAGGCCCACGCATGGGCTTGCCGCAAATGGTCCAGTCGCGGGCACAATTCGGCTTGCGCGGGGCAATCGTGCCCTTTATCGCAGTGGTCTTCGTGTATATCGGCTTCAACGTCTTCAACGTGATTCTCGCAACAGACGCGATCAACACCGTGCTGCCCGGCGAGCGCGCCCCCTGGTACGCCTTGATGATCATCCTGGCAGTGATCATTGCAGTAGTCGGCCACGACCTCCTGCACACCGTACAACGCTGGCTGACCTACGTGATGATCAGTGTTTTCACCGTACTGACGGTGGCTGCTTTGATGAGCCTGCAAGCCGACTCGGCGGTGGTGGGCGCGCACTTTTCCTGGTCAGCCTTCTTGATTCAACTGTCCGCCGCCGCGGGCTACCAGATCAGCTACGCCGTGTACGTGTCGGATTACTCGCGCTATCTGCCGCACACCACGCCCACGCGCAGCGTTGTCACCTGGACCTACCTGGGCGCCGCCGGCTCAGCGCTGTGGCTGATGTCATTGGGGGCTTTCCTCGCGTCGGCCCTGCCCTCTCCGGATGCTATCGCCAGCGTGCAGGCCGTGGGCAACCAAGTGATACCCGGCTTTGGCACCTTTACCGTATTGATCGCGGTGCCTGCGCTGGTGGGCATCATGGCGGTCAACTGCTATGGCGCCATGCTCACCGGCATCAGTGCCATCGACGGCTTCATCTCGATCAAGCCGCGCCTCAAGAGCGAATCATCGGCATCAGCTTGGTGGCCGCGGTCATTTTCGTGATCGCCCTGAGCATCCCGGAGAGCTACCTGCACAGCTTCAATAACTTCGTCCTCTTGATGCTGTATTTCCTGGTGCCTTGGACGGCGGTAAATCTCGCGGACTACTATGCTGTACGCAAAGGGCGCTACGCAATCAGCGACCTGTTCAACCCTGGCGGCATCTACGGTCGCTGGTCGAGCGCCGGCCTCACCGCGTATTTCCTCGGCATCGCGACGATGGTCCCGTTCATGTCCCTGGGCTTTTACCAAGGCCCGGTCGCACTATGGCTGGGCGGTGCCGACATTGCATTCGTGGTTGGCCTGGTGGTCTCGGCGGCGACCTACTGCATCATGACCCGACGCCTCGATCACTCCCGTGAAGCCCGCGCCGTGGAGGCCAGTGAACGGCTGTTGGAAGGAGAAGAGTCATGACATCGATAACGGTCGTTTGCCATCAACTGGCCCCCCGTATTGGCGATCTTGATTACAACCGGGCGCTCAGCGAAAGCGCAATCCGTGGCGCAAGTGGGGCACAGGTCATCGTCCTGCCCGAACTGATGCAAAGTGGTTACGCCTTCGATAACCGAGGGGAAGCCCATGCGGCTTCCGAGACAGATGACGGCCCGACCCTGAGCCTATGGCGCGCCTTGGCCAGTGAACTGGATATCATCATCGTCGCCGGCTTCTGTGAGCGCCTGAGTGCTGGACGGGTCGCCAATAGCCTCGCGTTGATCCAACCCGCAGGCCGGCTGACGGTGTATCGCAAAGCCCACTTATGGGACCGGGAAAAGCTGATCTTCACGCCCGGCACCGAACCACCGCCGGTCGTCGAAACCAAGATCGGCCGGGTCGCCGCGATGATCTGCTACGACTTGGAACTGCCTGAGTGGGTGCGCCTGGCCGCCTTGGCCGGCGCCGACCTGCTGTGCGCCCCGGTGAACTGGCCGGACGGTCCACGCCCGGCCGACGAGCGACCGGGGGAGATTGTTCGCGTCCAGGCCAATGCTGCAGTCAATCGCATGTTCATTGCCGCCTGTGACCGCTACGGCGAGGAGCGCGGTATAACCTGGGTGGGCGGCTCGCCCATTGTCGATGCCAACGGTTACCCGTTGGCCGGCGCAGTCTCCCATCAGAGGGAACAGCGGCTAGTCGCTCAACTGCCTCTGGCCGAGGCCAGAGACAAGTTCATCAGCGAGCATAACCACGTTCACCAGGACCGTCGGCCGGGCTTGTACTGAGCATCAAAATTCAATGCGCACATCCCCCTTCGGCACACTGCAGCACGACAGGATATAGCCCTCAGCTTCGTCTTCCTC
This sequence comes from Pseudomonas synxantha, assembly GCF_900105675.1. Lineage (NCBI taxonomy): Bacteria > Pseudomonadati > Pseudomonadota > Gammaproteobacteria > Pseudomonadales > Pseudomonadaceae > Pseudomonas > Pseudomonas synxantha. The sequence goes on from NZ_LT629786.1 coordinate 5,578,878, forward strand.
GGTGATCCCGCCGTTGTGCTCCATCTCCACCTCGCCGCCCAGCTTCATCACCTTGCATGTCCCGCAGATGCCCATGCCACAGGCCTTGGGAATCAGCAGGCCGAGCTTGGCGGCCGCGGCGTGCACCGTTTCACCCGGTGCTACACGAATGCTCTTGCCGGAGGCAATGAACTCCACCTGGTGAAGATCCGCCAAGTCGATCTCCGGTGCATCCGCCGCTTGCTCGGCTTGCTCCACTGCATCGGCCCGCGCTTCCGGCGGGGTCGCGCCAAAGGACTCTTCGTGATAGCGCGCCATATCGAAACCAGCGGCTTCGAGCAGGCGCTTCACCGCGCTCATGTAGGGCGTCGGGCCGCAGCAGAACACTTCGCGCTCGAGGAAGTCCGGCACCATCAGTTCCAGCATCTTGTGGTTCAGGTAACCACGGTACCCGGCCCAAGGCTCTCCCAGACCATGCTTTTCGCAGATCAGATGCAGACTGAAGTTGTCGATCCGCGACGCCATGTGCTCCAGCTCGCGGTGGTAGATGATGTCCTTGGGCGAGCGGGCGCTGTGAACAAAGGTCATGTCGACATTCGCGTTGGTGTCGTAGAACCAACGGGCCATGGACATGACTGGGGTGATACCGACGCCGCCGCTGAGGTACAGCACTTTCGGGCTGGGAAAGTCGATGGCGTTGAACAGCCCCACCGGGCCGTGCACCGCCAGCTCCTGCCCTTCATGCAGCGTGTCGTGCAGCCAGTTGGAGACCTTGCCGCCCGGTACGCGCTTGATGGTCACCGAAAAGCTGTAGGGCACCGAGGGCGAACTGGAAATCGTGTACGAGCGCATGATCGGCTGGCCGTCGATCTCCAGCTCCAGGGTGACGAATTGCCCGGGCTTGAAAAAGAACAGGATCGGCTGGTCAGCCATGAAGCAGAAGGTGCGCACGTCCCAGGTTTCCTGGATGACTTTGACGCAACGGACGATGTGTCGACCATTGGCCCAGGTCTGGGTGGTTACCGGATTCAGGAAATTGCTAGACATGTTGTTCTCCACCGCCGACGTCGGCCTTATGGTGGCGATTCTGCGTAACGCCGGGGCCACCCATTTACCTATCTGCGACATTCACATACTTACGGCGACCAGCCCCCAACTACCGGGGGTTGCGCGTCGGGATCAGATTGGGCCATGTCGCCCATGGATAAGGTTCGACGCAACGCCGGGCCCACACTCGCTCCCAACAAAGACGCTTTCTTTACGCCTTGCAACGCAACAACCGTAGCCACTTATCCCGGCCACACAGAATGGCCACGAGGACACATACGATGGACGTCACCGCAACCTTAAGCTTGGGCGATCCGCTGGAACCCGCACGCAAGGCCACCGCGCAAATGCTGCACGAGCGCGAGCGCACCTTTTCACTGCCGCAGCCGTTTTACTCTGATGAGCGGTTGTTTGATATCGACATGCAGGAGATCTTCCAGAAAGAGTGGTTGATCGCCGGCATGACCTGCGAAATCCCTACCAAGGGCAACTACCTGACCCTGCAAGTGGGCAAGAACCCGATCATCGTGATCCGTGGCGCCGACGGTGTGGTGCATGCGTTCCACAACGTCTGCCGCCACCGTGGCTCACGCTTGTGCACCAGCGACAAGGGCAAGGTCGCCAAGCTGGTCTGCCATTACCACCAGTGGACCTACGAGCTGGACGGCCGCCTGCTGTTCGCCGGCACCGAGATGGGCGCCGATTTCGATATGAAGCAGTACGGCCTCAAGCCGGTGAACGTGAAGACTGCCGGCGGCTACATCTTTATCAGCCTGGCCGAGAACCCACCGGCCATCGATGACTTCCTGTCGACCCTGAATCACTACATGGAACCCTACGACATGGAAAACACCAAGGTGGCGATCCAGACCACCTTGTTCGAAAAGGCCAACTGGAAACTGGTGCTGGAAAACAACCGCGAGTGCTACCACTGCAACGCGTCGCACCCCGAACTGCTGAAAACCCTGCTGGAGTGGGACGACGTCACCGACCCTCGCGCCGACCAAGCTTTCAAGGACCATGTGGCCGCTTCCGCCGCCGCCTGGGATGCCGAGAAGATTCCTTACGCCCACGCCAGTTTCGGCCTGCGCAACCGTATCGTGCGCATGCCGTTGCTCAAGGGCACCGTGTCCATGACGCTCGACGGCAAACAGGGCTGCGCCAAGCTCATGGGCCGTATCAAGAACCCGGACTTGGGATCGATGCGCATCCTGCACCTGCCCCACTCCTGGAACCACTGCATGGGCGATCACATCATTGTGTTCACCGTGTGGCCGATCAGCGCCCAGGAAACCATGGTCACTACCAAGTGGATCGTGCACAAGGACGCCGTGGAAGGCGTGGACTACGACGTGGAGCGCATGCGCCAGGTGTGGGACGCCACCAACGACCAGGACCGTCGGCTGGCCGAAGAGAACCAACGCGGCATCAACTCCACCGCTTACCAGCCTGGCCCATACTCCAAGACCTATGAGTTTGGCGTGGTGAATTTTGTGGATTGGTACAGCGAGCGCATGTTGAACAACCTGGGCGCCGCTCCAGCGCCGTACCTCAAAGGTGTGGCAGCACACGAGTAACTGACACGCCGTAGATCAAATGTGGGAGGGAGCTTGCCCCCTCTCACATTAAAATCCGAGCCGTTCAAAATTTGACCAACAATAGCCAAGCCCTCTGCGGTTGGGGCCTCCAGCGTTCGCCCAACAACTTATCCACAGAGGCACCCACAGCTATTGTGGGCAAGTGCCTGGTGCAGCCCAAATTAAATCAAGAAAATCCGTGACTTATTCATTTTTCCGAGTTCACACAACACCTGATCACTTATTGATCAACCCTTTGAAACCATTGATCCACGTGGCTTTCAGAGGTACGCGAACACCTTATCCACAGAACCACCAACAGACTTTGGGGGCAACTTTCGCAGTGCTGTGGAAAACCATGCCAAAGCCTCATGAATTGGGCTGTCCAGCGTTTTCAGTGGGCAAAAAAGCGCATCTGGTTAAATTTCGACCATCTCAGCCAAGCCCTTGTTATATAAGGCCTGTAGCCAACAACGAACATCTTACCCACAGCCAGGCTCACAGCGTTTGTGGGTAAAAATTATTGCTCGATGCGTTGTACAAAACGCCCTCTGTCTCGCAGCTCATCTACACTCATTGGGCAGCCATTGAACCAATGGCGCAGGAGTTGGTGCACACATCGATCGTTCCAGCAGTTCGGAACTTACCTATCTGAATTGAAGGAGCGCGAGCATGAATATACTCACGAAAAAACTTGGCACATGGGCGCTGGCAGCAATGTCTCTGCTACCGCTTGTAGGGTGGACGCACGGGGCGCTGGACATTCCGCCGTCACGCGCAGTGAACTGCCAGGCAACCGGGGGCTACTGGCAATCCGAGGATGGCTCCTCCATCGTCGACAGGGGTTGCCGAGAATCCGCCAGGATATTCAACACCCCCGCCGGAAAAGTATTTGCAGCCCAACAATGGAATGAAGTCGCTCATATTCCTGGCATCAACAATCCCTCGCTGGATCAGATCAAGGCCGTGATCAAGGATGGACTGATCTGTTCTGCGAATGACCCTAGAAAAGCCAGCCTGGACCAACCTACGCCCTACTGGACCAAGGCGGATGTCATTCCCGGCCATTCATTGACCATGCGTCTGATCGGTACGGCTCCCCACGTGCCCAGCAAGTTTTATGCTTTTGTCAGCAGGGCCGGCTTCAATACGGCCACTGACACGCTGAAATGGAGCGATCTGGTGCAGTTGGGCCAGGTCGAGACGTTCACTGTCGCCAGGACAGACTGGCAGACGCCACCCAAGATAGCGGGGGCAGCAGGTTTCTTCGAAATTACCAGAACGATTCCAACGGGCCTATCGGGTAACGGCCTGATCGTCGGTATTTGGGTAAGGAATGACCCGAATGGAGAGTTTTTCATCTCGTGTGCGGATGTGAGTTTCCAGGGAGGAAGCATACCCGAGCAATTTCACAATATCGGCACGTTTATCGCCGCCGAGATGCAGACCCTGAAGCCAGGCGACTCCGTACACTTCCGCATCTTTGATAACAAAGGGGAGAGAAAGGAGCTGGTGGATATCACCCATAAGATCACCACGGCTAATTTAGCGCCCGCCAAATGGGGCAAGGAAATAGCCGATAAAGTCGATCCTGCCATTGCCAGAATTGGCGAGCGACATGGCCAGGATATCGTGTTCAACCAGCAAAACCCGCTGATCAACGCGACGTTTGCCACGGTAAAAGATTACAGCCAGGCGATGTCGATTATTGCCGGGCAAGATCCAGGCCCGGTGGATCCGGCGCCACCGGTGGCACGCATCACCGGCCCGACATCCCTGAAATCGGGGCAAGCCTTTACGTTCAGCGGTACGCAATCGACTGGCGCCAACGGCCCTGTGCGTTATGAGTGGGCAGTTCCGGGCATGACTGGCGCAGAAGACGCCGCGACCGTCAGCGGCAAAGCCCAGATGGTTTCCGAACCGACACCGCTCAAGGCAAGGCTGACGGTTAAAGACCAGGAAAATGGCAAAACCGACACGGCTGAATTTGGCTTTACCGTTCTCCCCGCAGACCCTGGACAGTACCCGCCCTATGTGCCGGAAGGTCTACACGAAGCGGGCAAAACCTACTCCCATCAGGGTAAAAATTATAAGTGCAAACACGCCCCGTGGTGCTCAGGGTCGCCACGATATTACGAGCCCGGCGCGGGCCTGGCCTGGCAAGAGGCGTGGGACGAGCAATAAGACACGTATCCCCGCCTCACTACGCCGCACAGACCGTGCGGCGTTTTTTTGCCCTGTATCACTTGAATGCGGCACCTGCGTTCCCCTCACTGCTCAGCGAACCACGCCCTCCTCAAGCAATAATTGGAGAATCGCCTGGGCGCCCTCTTCAGCGCTGACGCCCTTGAGCACTCGTCCGCCGCCACCGCTGGCCTTGGCCGTGGCTGCCTTCATGCGGTCGGCGCCGCTCTTGGCCTTGATAACCTTGAGCCGCTTGGGTCGCGGCTTGGCTGGTTGCAGCTGCGCCCCTGTGAATAACTCATCCTGTTCGATCTCGACTTCATGGGCCGCCAGCTCCCCGCGCTGCGCCGGGCCGTAGGCGCTTTGGCGTGGTTTGGGTGCGGCGTTATCCACCGTCGCGAGAAACGGCAGGCGCACCTTCAGGCGCCGCCGCTGGCCACGGGGCAACGCTTGCAGCACATGCGCCACGCCAGCCTCGATGGATTCCACCTGGGCCAACCCTACAATCAGCGGCCAACCCAATTGTTCGGCCAACAGGAACGGCAGCATGCCCGAGCCTTCACCGGTTTCGGCCTGGCTGCCGGTGAGTACCACTTGGGCACCAGCATCGCGCAGATACTCACTGAGTATCGGCAAGGCATCGGAGCCTGGCGGTTGTTCCAGTACCTGCAGTTGCGCCAGGCCCATGCCCAGGTAGCTGCGCAGGGTCGGTTCAGCGATGTTGCCGGCGTGCAGCACCTGCAACTTATCCCCAGCCATTTGCAGGCCCAGCTCGACGGCACGCGCATCCTGCTCCGCACGGCGCGGACGCCCGGAAGTGGGGTGGGCGCCGATGGATACCAGGCTGATAACATTGCTTGTCATGGTCATGTCCCTAAGCTGCATCGCGCTTGGCGCCGTTGCGGTAGGCCTCGACCGCATCGATCAAGGCTTGCAGAATCGCGGCGCTCTCGCCGATTACCGACAGGTCGGCACGCTTGATCATGTCGCAACCCGGGTCGAGGTTGATTGCCACCACCTTGTCGCAGGCACCGATGCCTTGCAGGTGCTGGATCGCCCCGGAGATACCCACGGCCACATACACCCTTGCCGTGACCCAGGTGCCGCTGGCACCGACCTGCCGATCACGCGCCATGAAGCCATCATCCACTGCCACCCGCGAGGCGCCTTCGGTGGCGCCCAGGGCCGCGGCGGTCTGGTGGAACAGCGCCCAGTCCTTCACGCCGTTACCGCCGGAGAAAATGAACTCGGCCTCGGCCATCGGAATCGCCGCCGGGTCCACCGCTACCGCGCCGAGATCTTCGATGCGTGGCAGGCTGCGCGCCAGGCTTGTGGATAACTCCACGGGCAACACTTCATGGCGAGTATCGCTGACCGGGTCGGCACATTCGGCAGCAGCCAGAATCAGGCGTGGCAGTGGTCGGGCCAAGTCTTCCTGACCTGCGCCGGCACGGCCGATGCAGGTCTGATCCTTGATTTGCCACACCCGCGTGGCGGGGCGTTCCTTGAGGCTGGCGGCAAAGCGCCGGCCCAACTCGCCACCGCCACTGCGGCTGTCCGGCAGCAGCCAATGACGCGGGTTGAACTGGTTATCCACAGCACGCAGCCCCTGCACACGTTGCTCGGGTGAGTAACCGTCGAATTCATGGCCCTCCAACACCAGCAGGCGGTCGACACCGGCGGTGGAAAATCCAGCTTCCTTGGGTTCGCCGAATACCACCGCCAGTACTGCGCCGTCGCTGCCGGCCAGTTGTCGCGCCAGGCCGAGCAAGTCACGGTCGTGGCTGCTCAGGCGGCCACCGACCATGTCCGGCACCACGTTGACGTAGAACGCAGGCGCTTGCACCTGATGCAGTGGCAATTGCACTTCCACTGCTGCCGTGCGCTTGGCCGCACCACCCTGCTGGGCGCCGCTGCGGTCGATACGCTTGATGCCGTTGGGGCCGATAAAACCGACGCCATGCACATTCTTGCGGATGATCCCGTTAGGGCCCATCCAACTGTGTTGTACCGGCTGCATGGCCGCATGCAGCGGGTGCAGGCGGTTACGGGCGATCCATTCGGCCCGTGGGTCGCGGCGGATAATGTCGCTCATCAGTGCACCTCCGCAGGTTCACGTTTGATCGGGGTCTTGACCGGTGCCGGGTCCTCAAGCAAAGCGTCGGCCACCAGCTCCGCGATGTCTTTGATCAATGGGCGTGGTTCGACCACGCCCTCAAGCATCGCCGTACATTGCGGGCAACCTACAGCCACCAGCTCGGCGCCGGTTTCACGGATGTCATCCATGCGCATATCCGGGATACGTTGCTTGCCGGGAATATCGGTGATCGGCGCGCCGCCACCGCCACCGCAGCAGCGCGAACGGAAGCCCGAACGTTGCATTTCCTTGACCTCGATCCCGAGCGCCCGCAGCACTTGGCGCGGTGCCTCGTATTCGCCGTTGTAGCGGCCCAGGTAACAAGGGTCGTGGTAGGTCACGCTGTTGCCTTTGTGCTGGCCCAGGTTCAGCGCACCATCGCCGATCAGCTCGGCCATGAAGGTGCTGTGGTGCTGCACGAGGTAATTGCCGTTGAACGCACCGTACTCGTTTTTCAGCACATGGAAACTGTGGGGGTCACAGGTGACGATGCGCTTGAAGCTGTACTTGGCCAGGGTCTGGATATTGCGCGTAGCCAACAGCTGGAACGTGGCTTCATCGCCCAGGCGCCGCGCAACGTCCCCGCTGTCGCGCTCCTCCAGGCCGAGTACCGCGAAGTCGACCTTGGCGGCTTTCAGCACTTTGACGAATGCGCGCAGGGTTCGTTGGTTGCGCATGTCGAAGGCACCGTCACCGACCCAGAACAGCACTTCGCAGCTGCCGTTGTCGCTGAGCAGCGGCAGGTTCAAGTCCGCGGCCCAGTTCAGACGGCCGCCAGGTGCGAAGCCGCCTGGGTTATCGGTGGCGATCAGGTTTTCCAGGACTTCGGCGCCCTTGTTCGGTGTGGCGCCTTTTTCCAGGGTCAGGTGACGGCGCATGTCGACGATGGCATCCACGTGCTCGATCATCATCGGGCATTCTTCCACGCAGGCGCGGCAGGTGGTGCACGACCACAACGTCTCAGCGTCCACCAGGCCGTTGACGATCGGTTGATGAGGATTGCCGCCATGCTCGCCTATGGGTTTGCCCGGATACGGGCTGCCGGCGAACTTGGCATCGGTGCCACCGGCCAGGCCGACCACCATGTCCTGGATCAGCTTTTTCGGGTTCAGCGGCTGGCCGGCAGCAAAGGCCGGGCACGCCGCTTCGCATTTGCCGCACTGTACACAGGCGTCGAAACCAAGCAGTTGGTTCCAGGTGAAATCCTTGGGTTTTTCCACGCCCAGCGGTGCAGATTTATCGCTGAGGTCCAGGGGTTTCAACCCCGTGGAGCGGCCACCGCCAAAGCGCTCGGCGCGACGGTGCCAGGCCAGGTGCAGGGCACCGGCGAAGGCGTGCTTCATTGGCCCGCCCCAGGTCATGCCAAAAAACATCTCGGACACACCCCACAGCACGCCCACGCTCAATAGCGCAGCGAGCAGCCAACCGCCGAAGTCCGCTGGCAGGATTCCGGCCACCGGCAAGGTCACCAGAAAGAAGCTCACCGAGAAAGCCATCAGGCTTTTCGGCAGGCGCATCCACGGGCCCTTGGATAGGCGCGCCGGAGGATTGCGACGACGCAGGTAGACGAAGGTAGCGCCAACGAACATCAGCACCGAGGCCAGCAGCAGGGCATAGCCGAGGATACGGTTATGCAGGCCAAAGCCATGTACGAGAATGGCCAGCAGGGCCGACAGCACAAAGCCCAGCGCCGTGGCGACGTGGGTGTTGGCGATGTATTTGTCGCGGGCGACCACGTGGTGCAAGTCGACCATGTAGCGCTTGGGCATGGCCAGCAGGCCGCCGAGCAAGTCGACTTTGGATGCACGGCCACGACGCCACATGTTCATGCGGCGCAGGGCGCCAAGGACCGCAAGGCCCAGGGCAGCAAACAAGAGGATTGGCAGCAAGGTGTTCAACATGATGAAGCTCCCACAGACCACACAGGTCTACTGTGAAACTGGCCTTGAATGTGGGAGGGGGCTTGCTCCCGATGGCGGAGTGTCAGTTGATACTGTTGTAGCTGACCCATCGCTATCGGGAGCAAGCCCCCTCCCACATTTGGACCCAGTCCCACATTGGTTCGGTGTCGGGTCAGAAATCCTTGCACAGGCGCAGGGCGTCATAGATCGCAGCGTGGGTATTACGCTGCGCCACACAGTCACCGATGCGGAACAGCAAGTACCCCTCGCCCGCCTCGCTCAGGCACGGCTGCGGCTTGATCGCGAACAGGGCTTCGACGTCGATCTGGCCCTTGTTGCGCGACCCTTCCTTGAGCCCGTAGTAGATGGCTTCGTCCGGACGTACGCCGTTCTCCACCACCACCTGGTCGACCACCCGTTCCTCTTTGGCGCCGGTGTATTCGTTCTCCAGCACAGCCACCAGCTTGTCGCCCTCGCGATAGACCTTTTCCAGCATCATGTCGCCGGTCATGATCACTTCCTTGGGGTACATGCTGCGGTAGTAAGTCGGGAACGACGTACCGCCAACTGCCACGCCGGGTTTGATGTCATCGGTGACGATTTCCACCTGGCAACCTTTGTCGGCCAGGAAGTCGGCCACCGACATGCCGGTGAATTCACAGATGGTGTCGTACACCAGCACGTTCTTGCCTGGCGCGACTTTGCCATCGAGTACATCCCAACTGCTCACCACCAAACCTTCGGCGGCGCCCCAGTGTTCGTTCTGCTCGATGAACGGATGCCCGCCGACAGCCAGCACTACTACATCCGGACGCAGGTCCAGGATGGTCTCGGCATCCGCCGCCACGCCCAGGCGTAGGTCGACTTTCAAGCGCGCCAGCTCCAGTTGGTACCAACGAGTGATACCGGCGATCTGGTCGCGTTGCGGGGCTTTCGAGGCAGTGGTGATCTGCCCGCCGATAAATTCCTTCTTCTCCAACAGGGTCACATCGTGGCCACGTTCGGCGGCGACCCGCGCAGCTTCCATCCCGGCCGGGCCGGCACCGACCACCACGACTTTGCGTTTGGGTCCGGTGGATTTTTCGATGATGTGCGGCACGCCCATGTATTCACGGGACGTCGCGGCGTTCTGGATGCACAGCACATCCAGGCCCTGGTACTGGCGATCGATGCAATAGTTGGCGCCGACGCACTGCTTGATCTGGTCGATCTGGCCCATCTTGATCTTGGCGATCAGGTGCGGGTCGGCGATGTGCGCACGGGTCATACCGACCATGTCCACATAGCCGCCTTCCAGAATGCGCGTGGCCTGGTTTGGGTCCTTGATGTTCTGCGCGTGCAGCACCGGAACCTTGACCACTTCCTTGATACCGGCGGCCAGGTGCAGGAATGGCTCAGGTGGATAACTCATGTTGGGGATCACGTTGGCCAAGGTGTTGTGGGTGTCGCAACCCGAGCCCACTACGCCGATGAAATCGAGCATGCCGGTGTCGTCGTAATACTTGGCGATCTGCTTCATGTCCTCATGGGAAAGGCCGTCCGGATGGAACTCGTCACCGCACAGACGCATGCCCACGCAGAAGTCATCACCGACTTCTGCACGCACGGCTTTCAAGACTTCCAGGCCGAACTTCATGCGCCCTTCGAAGCTACCGCCCCATTCATCGGTACGCTTGTTGACCCGCGGGCTCCAGAATTGGTCGATCATGTGCTGGTGCACCGCAGACAATTCCACACCGTCCAGGCCACCGGCCTTGGCACGCCGCGCAGCCTGGGCGTAGTTGCCGATCACGCGCCAGATTTCTTCCGGTTCGATGGTCTTGCAGGTGGCACGGTGCACCGGCTCACGTACGCCGGATGGCGACATCAGGGTCGGCCAGTTGAAGCCGTCCCAACGCGAGCGACGGCCCATGTGGGTAATCTGGATCATGATCTTGGCGCCATGCTTGTGCATGGCGTCGGCCAGGTTCTGAAAGTGCGGGATGATGCGGTCGGTGGACAGGTTCACCGAGCTCCACCACTCCTGGGGGCTGTCGATGGCCACCACCGAGGAACCGCCGCAGATCGCCAGGCCGATACCGCCCTTGGCTTTTTCCTCGTAGTACTTCACATAGCGGTCGGTGGTCATGCCACCGTCGGTGGCATACACCTCGGCGTGGGCGGTACTGAGCACGCGGTTGCGGATGGTCAGTTTGCCGATCTGGATCGGCGCGAACATTGCTTCGAAAGCCATGGCAGGGTTCCTCGACTTACAACGGCTTGACGGTGAACAGCCCGTCGTCATGGCCCTCTTCGGAGCCTCCATAGACTTGTTCGGCTACGGTGCGGATGTTGCTGCCGCGCGCTTGCAGAATCTGGTCCATGGCACCGGCAAACCAGCCGGTGAACATGTAGTCCACCTTGCGCCCGACCTTGCCGTACACATAGACAAACGCCGAGTGCTCCAGCTTGACGCTGGCGGTGCCTTTATCCAGGTCGATATCCTGGATCTTGAACAGGCCCCAGCCGCGTTGCGACAGGCGCTTCATGTAGTGCTCGAACACCGCGACACCTTCCAGGCCGTGGCATTCGGCTTCTTTTTCACACCAGTGCCAGGCGGATTTGTAGCCGGCCTTATAAAGGATTTCGGCATAGGCGTCGGCGCCCAGTACTTCTTCGATACCCATGTGGTTATTGACGAAGAAATGCCGCGGCACGTACAGCATTGGCAGGGCGTCGGAGGTCCAGACACCGGTTTCGCTGTCGACTTCAATAGGCAATTGCGGGGCGATCTTGGCCATGGAAACTTAACTCCAGAAAATTTGTTTTGATGCCCCCGCCGTCGGATGGCCGGGGGAAAAGAAGTGTCAGCGGTGGCTTATTCGCCCCAGACGTCCTTGAGCACGTTGACCCAGTTCTCGCCCATGATCTTGCGCACTACGCGCTCGCTGTGGCCGCGCTTGAGCAGGGTTTCGGTGAGGTTGGGGAACTCGCCCACGGTGCGGATGCCCAGCGGGTTGATGATCTTGCCGAAGCTGGTCAGGCGGCGGGCGTAGCCCTTGTCATGGGTGAGCATTTCGAAGAAATCCTGGCCATGGCCCTGAGTGAAGTCGGTGCCGATGCCGATAGCGTCTTCGCCGACGATATTCATGGTGTATTCGATGGCTTCGGCGTAGTCGTCGATGGTCGAGTCGATACCTTTGGCCAGGAACGGCGCGAACATGGTCACGCCGACAAAACCGCCATGATCGGCGATGAACTTGAGCTCTTCATCGGATTTGTTGCGCGGGTGCTCCTTGAGGCCCGACGGTAGGCAGTGGGAATAACACACCGGCTTTTTCGATTCGAGGATCACCTCTTCGGAGGTTTTGGACCCGACGTGTGACAGGTCGCACATGATGCCCACGCGGTTCATCTCGCCGACGATTTCGCGACCGAAACCTGACAGGCCGCCATCGCGCTCGTAGCAACCGGTGCCCACCAGGTTCTGGGTGTTGTAGCACATCTGCACCACCCCCACGCCGAGCTGCTTGAAGATCTCCACGTAGCCGAGCTGGTCTTCAAACGCATGGGCATTCTGGAAGCCGAAGATGATGCCGGTCTTGCCTTGTTCCTTGGCGCGGCGGATGTCGGCGGTGGTTTTAACCGGGATCACCAGGTCGCTGTTCTCACGGATCAGGGTCTGGCTGGCAACAATGTTATTAATCGTGGCCTGGAACCCTTCCCACACCGACACGGTGCAGTTGGCGGCGGTCAGGCCCCCCTTGCGCATGTCCTCGAACAGGTCGCGATTCCACTTGGCAATGATCAGCCCGTCGATAACGATGCTGTCGGCGTGCAATTCGGCTGGGCTCATCAGGCGTCCCCTTATTGGCGATTCATGCGCCGAATCGTGTGCCGGCGCTTTGGGGCCAGCATATGCCCAGGGATCGACGGAGCCGGGTGCAAAAACGACAGGGGAATTGCCGAAAGCGTCAATCCGCGATAAAGGCTATGTAGACATGCCTGCTGGGCGGCTGTTCTTTGTCTTACGCTTGAGCCAGAATTGCGCATCACCTGATATGAGACGGCGCAATGAAATCGATTTTCCTGGCTTTGGCACTCATCGCAACCACCGCCCACGCAGCCGAAGACACCGACAGCACACCGTGCGACGGCATCGAAAACGACAAACAGACCCTGGCCTGCGCCGCCTACAACAAAACCACTGCCGAGCAACTGCTCAAGGATAACTACCAGGGCCTGCTGGAACGCATGGGTTCGATCTATGGCAGCGACAAGACCAAGCTGGCCGACATTACCGCTCGTCTGAAGGACGCCCAGCAGAAGTGGGAAAAACTGCGTGACGCCGATTGCGCGGTGGACACCTTCCCGGCGGTGAATGGCAGCAAGGAATACGCGATTGCGCAGAATGATTGCCTGGCCCGGATGAGTGATGAGCGGTCGGAGTTTTTGGAGTCGATTGGGCAGGAGTAAATGCCCCCCACAGCCATGCCATGGGGGACACCCTTACATTCAAGTCATGAAGGGTGACTTGAAGCGGGGCTTGGGCAATACCAATGGAGGGCTGGGATCGTAGGCGTAATCCAATGCGGTGATATCCATTACATCGCGGATACGATTGGTCCAGGGTTTGAGTACGTCATCGAAATTGTGCCCAGGCGGACCACCCTCCATTGGACAATAATGAGGTGCCAGGGTGGGTTTACCCAGCTCCATCTTCGCCTGCCAATCGGCCCAGACCTTGTCGACGAAGCAGTGATGCAGAAAAAACACCGGATCCTCAGGTGAGGTCATCGCCAGCATGTTGCCACCGATCCACAGGTGAACTCGATTGTGCAACTGCGAACCCGGGGTGGTGACTTGCGGGTCACCCTTCTGGGTAATCCAACCTTCCAGACGGTTTCGAAAACCTCGATTGAACGGGCTGGCGTTGTAATAGGGCTCGTCATAGATTTCTTCGTTCATTGCCTTGTTCAAATCGTCAGGCGTCGGCAACGTAAAGACCCATTGCCCAAACTGCCGTTTCAGACCCGGCTCTGGTAGACCGTCTTGCGGATACCCGGGTACGTCCCAATTATTAAATTTGTGTGCAAAGGGTCCATCTTGCACCCTGAAGTAATCTTTAGGATCACCGTTACCGCCTATCAGCCCCCATACCGGTGAGATCCAGGGCTCTGCCGCGTCCAGTGTCCAATCCCAGTAAGGGATCGCTATTTCTTTTTGAGTGACGCGCAGAATGACCGCTTCCAACTGCAGCAACATTTCACGGTGCCAAGGCAAAAAGGCAGGGCCCAAGTGCGCACCGTTACGATAGTCGGGGTCCTGGGGTTCATGAGGATGGACAGTAGGTACCATTACTGCGTGGTGCCAATGGACAAACTTGTCGTATTCTTTCGCGGCTTTGACCGCCAACAACGCATTGAGAAATTCCATCCACTCATGCCCGCTCAATGTGCGAATTTCCTTACGTATCTTCATTGCGCAACTCCTTTGTAGGAAGGCGTGGAGCTACGAGAACTCCTGTCCCGAATCTAGATGCGGGTCCCACTAAGATCTACTGTCAGATCTGACAGTTCAGGCACTACCTCCGACAAATGGTCGAAACCTCTGCACCTCGCCGAGCCTGTTACCATGCACGACTTCTTCTCGCGTTTAAGGCAACGTCCATGACTCTCTGCGGCATCGAAATCAAAGGCAGCGAAGCCATCATCGCCCTCGCCGCCCTGGACAACCAGGCGCTGACCCACGTCGCCCTGGCCACCAAGAAAATCGCCCTCGATGACGACGATGAGGCAGCCAACGTCAAAGCCTTCGCCGCCCAGGTAAAGGCCTTCGTGCAGGACAACGGCATCCAGCGCATCGCGATCAAGAAGCGCAGCAAAAAAGGTGAATTCGCCGGCGGGCCGACGACGTTCAAGATTGAAGGGGTGTTTCAATTACTGGAGGGCGTTGAAGTGACGCTGCTGTCGCCGCAGACCATCAATGCACAGAACAAGAAGCACACCTTTGATCTGCCCGCGACGCTCAACAAGTATCAGCACGAGGCGTATAAGACAGCCTGCTCATGCCTGATGAAGAAATAACCGCACATCAGCTTTTGACGCAGTGTTCCAGGCCGTGCCCGCCGCCTTCGTATTCAGGGCCGTAATAATACTTAACGAAGGACACTTTACCGTCTGGGGTTGGCGTCACTTGTGCCACGCCCACGCCAAAGTCTTTCAAGGCTGGGTCAGTATGGGCAAAGTAGATGCCCAGCGTATCTGCGGTCCCGGCGGCCATGCCGTCATAGCGGGACTTGTCCTCCAGGGTCAGGGTGAAGGTGTAAGCCGCGTACTTGCCAGTGCTTTGCTTGGCGTCGAGCTTCATATCGACAACACCCTTGAAGTTGCCAATATGTTTATCCTGGCCGTTACATTCATAACGCCCGCTGTAATCGGCTCCGGTGAAGGGTGCCGGAGCCGGAGCCGGAGCCGGAGCAGCCCAAACTGGGGTAGAAACGAACACAATCGCAGCAACTAGTTTTTTCAGCATGCCAACCTCTTATGGTTAAGTAGTGACGCTCCCAGCACACGCGCCTTAACTTTCAAAGCACCGAGCCAAGAGCGACTTCAAGCCCATAGGACGTTAGCAGCAACTTTCTATACGTCGTAGTTAACGACAGAAAATAAGAAAATTCCCACGTACCAAATGTTTTTTTACGCCGGCTTATCCGAAATTTCGTTGCAGTAACAACCAAACACACCACGTCACAAGCGCTGAATCCAATTATAGTCACCACCATAATTGACTATAATTCGCGTCAAACCATCTCCTGTCGCCGATCCTCTCTCGGGCACTTGGCAAACCTGGCTCGATAGCTACGGGTGAAATACGACGGCGACTCAAACCCACACGCAATGCTCACCTCCAGCACACTCATGCCGCTCTGGCGCAGCAGTTTCCGGGCTTTCTCCAGGCGCAGGCCGAGGTAGAAGTTGCTCGGCGTGTCGTTGAGGTGCAGACGAAACAGCCGTTCCAGCTGGCGCCGGGTAACCTTGATCGCCTCGGCCAGGGCCAGGGTGCTCAGGGGCGGTTCAGTGTGTTGCTCCATCTCGCCAATCACCTGCACCAACTTCTTGTTGTTGATGCCATAGCGCGTGGCGATCTGCATGCGCTGGTGGTCTTTGCGTGGGCGGATGCGCCCCAGTACGAATTGCTCCGAGACCTGGATCGCCAACTCCGGGCCGTGGGCCTGGGCGATCAGGTCGAGCATCAGGTCGATGGACGCCGTACCACCGGCGCAGGTGATGCGGCGGCGGTCGATTTCGAAGAGTTCCTGGGTCACGCTCAGGTGTGGATAGGACTCCTTGAAGGCGTCGATGGCTTCCCAGTGCAAGGTCAGGCGGTGACCATCGAGCAGGCCGGCCTCGGCCAGCACGCAGGCACCGGTGTCGATGGCGCCGAGGGTTACGCCGTCATGATCGAGACGGCGCAGCCAGTGTTCCAGCAAGGGAGTGGCGAACTGAAGAGGTTCGAAGCCGGCCACCACCAATAACGTCGCGCCTTTTTTCAGCGGCTCCAGCGCGGCGTCAGCGTTGACCGACATGCCATTGCTCGCCAGCACCGCGCCGCCATCGGCGCTCAATATATGCCAACGGTACAGCTCGCCGCGAAAGCGGTTGGCAACCCGCAACGGTTCCAGTGCGGAGATAAAGCCGATGGCCGAAAAACCCGGCATCAGCAGGAAGTAGAAATCCTGGGACATGGTGGCGCTCTCGTAGTACGGGCAGCGTGGTCACTGTGATACGCCAGTTCAACCAGCCATTCAAGAGCACAGGTCGCTGCAGTGCAAGAGTCGGTCGCCGCCGTGCGTTTTGTTGGCACTCAAGCTGCGTAACTTGATGCCACGGCGCACAAAGACGCCGGAACCCACAATAACGACCTGCCGAGGGATCCACCATGAACCGACTGATCAGCCGCTGTGCACTTGCACTCAGCGCCAGCGCTATTTTGAGTACCCACGTCATGGCAGCGGACGCCGCTTCTTGCCAGAACGTGCGCATGGGCGTGGTGAACTGGACCGATGTAATCGCCACCAGCGCCATGACTCAAGTGCTGCTCGACGGCCTCGGCTACAAGACCAAGCAAACCAGCGCCTCCCAGCAAATCATCTTCGCCGGGATCCGCGACCAGCGCCTGGACCTGTTCCTCGGCTACTGGAACCCGCTGATGACCCAGACCATCACGCCGTTCGTCGATGCCAAGCAGGTCAAGGTCCTCGACAAGCCCAGCCTGGAAGACGCCCGCGCCACCCTGGCGGTGCCCACCTACTTGGCGGACAAGGGGCTGAAAACCTTTGCCGACATCGCCAGGTTCGAAAAAGAGCTGGGCGGCAAGATCTACGGCATCGAGCCAGGCTCCGGCGCCAACACCCAGATCAAGGCGATGATCGCCAAGAACCAGTTCGGCCTGGGCAAGTTCCAGTTGGTGGAGTCCAGCGAGGCCGGCATGCTCGCCGCCGTGGACCGCGCCGTGCGGCGCAAGGAAGCCGTGGTGTTCTTCGGTTGGGCGCCGCACCCGATGAACATCAACGTGGCGATGACCTACCTCAGCGGCAGCGAAGATGCCCTGGGCCCGAACGAAGGCAAGGCCACCGTCTGGACCGTAACCGCGCCGACCTATGCCCAGCAGTGCCCCAACGTGCACAGACTGCTGACCAACCTGACGTTCACCGCCGCCGACGAGAGCCGGATGATGCAGCCGTTGCTGGATCACAAGGACGCCCTGGAGTCCGCCAGGCAGTGGCTCAAGGATCATCCGCAGGACAAGGCGCGCTGGCTGGAAGGGGTGACCACCTTTGACGGCAAACCGGCTGCGACCAATCTGCAATTGACCAACCAATAACCTTTTTTCATCACCGCTTCGCAGCCCGTCACGGCTGCGAACGGCACCACCACGCCCGTAAGGAACCGCCCATGAACCACGACGTCATCATCACCTGCGCACTCACCGGTGCTGGCGACACGACCGCCAGAAGCCCGCATGTGCCGGTCACACCCAAACAGATCGCCGCCGCCGCCGTAGAAGCGGCCAAGGCGGGCGCCACCGTGGTGCATTGCCATGTGCGCGATCCGCAAACCGGCAAGTTCAGCCGCGACGTGGCGCTGTATCGCGAAGTGATGGAGCGCATCCGTGAGGCCGATATCGACATCATCGTCAACCTCACCGCCGGCATGGGCGGCGACCTGGAAATCGGTGGCGGCGAGAACCCGATGGAATTCGGCCCCAACACCGACCTGGTCGGCCCGCTGACCCGTCTGGCCCACGTCGAGGAGCTGCTGCCGGAGATCTGCACCCTGGACTGCGGCACCCTCAATTTCGGCGATGGCGACACCATTTACGTGTCCACCCCGGCACAACTGCGGGCCGGTGCCAAGCGTATCCAGGCGCTGGGCGTAAAGGCCGAACTGGAAATCTTCGACACCGGCCACTTGTGGTTTGCCAAGCAGATGATCAAGGAAGGCCTGCTCGATAACCCGCTGTTCCAACTGTGCCTGGGCATCCCCTGGGGCGCGCCGGCCGACACCACCACCATGAAAGCCATGGTCGACAACCTGCCCGCCGACGCGGTGTGGGCCGGCTTCGGGATTGGCCGCATGCAGATGCCGATGGCGGCGCAAGCGGTGCTGCTGGGCGGCAACGTACGGGTCGGCCTGGAAGACAACCTGTGGCTGGACAAAGGCGTACTCGCCACCAACGGTCAACTGGTGGAACGCGCCAGTGAAATCCTCAGCAGTCTGGGGGCACGGGTCATGACCCCGGCCGAAGGCCGAATCAAGATGGGCCTGACCCAGCGCGGTTAAAAAATGTGGGAGGGGGCAAGCCCCCCTCCCACATTGAGCTGATTCCAAAACAGAACCTTGAATACTTCAGGAAATTCGCCAATGAGCTTTATTACTGAAATCAAAACCTTCGCTGCCCTGGGCAGCGGTGTAATCGGCAGCGGCTGGGTATCCCGCGCCCTGGCCCATGGCCTGGACGTAGTGGCCTGGGACCCGGCGCCCGGAGCCGAGGTTGCCTTGCGCAAACGCGTCGCCAACGCCTGGGGTGCCCTTGAGCAACAAGGATTGGCGCCTGGTGCATCTCAAGACCGCTTGCGCTTTGTGAGCACCATCGAAGAATGCGTCAAAGATGCCGACTTCATCCAGGAAAGCGCCCCGGAGCGCCTGGAACTGAAACTGGATCTACATAGCCGGATCAGCGCGGCG